>DASYNM010000626.1:0-2884 GCA_036008545.1 Verrucomicrobiia bacterium | reverse complement strand
ACGCGGCTTCACATGCAGCGCCGCCAAAATTCGCACGGCCTCCAGCATCATCGAGGAACCAATGCCGTTGTCGGTGGCGCCCGTCGCGTCGTGCCACGAATCATAGTGCCCGCCGAGCATGACGATCTCATCTTTTTTGTCCGTGCCGGTGATCTCTCCAACCGCATTGAACGCCGTCGTCCCTTCGGGATACTCCTTGTTCTGAATATTCACGCGCAGGGCCACCGCTGTCCCATCGCCGATAAACCGCGAAATCCGCCCGTAATCCTCATTGCGCATCACGAGCGTCGGCACAGCCCTCGTCCAATCGTAAGTTCCATTTTGTTGGGCGATGATGACCCCGTGCGATCGCCCCGCATCGTTAATCCGAACCAGCGCCCCGTTGTCCACCAAAAACTGATCCACCTGACGCGAAACTTCCTGTCGCGTCAGCTGTCCTTCAGGCAGCTTCGGCGGCTCGGGAAACCGGAACGGCCGCGGATTCTTCGTATCGAAACGCGACTTCCACTCGTCCTCGGGCCTCCGCATCGGCGCCGGGTTCATCTCCTCCGGCACCTCCACGTGCCTCCCCACCATCACGATCGCTCCTCGAACTTTATCCTTCATCGCATTCAAATACGTATCAAGCTCGGCCTGCGTTGGCTGCTTCGGCTCCGCTGGCTTTGCTGCTGTCGGCATCGGTGGCGCAGCCCATTTCGGCTCGGGTGGCGGCGGCGCGCCTCCAAAGAAGTTAAATCCAGCGCCGGTCGGCGGCGCCAATCCCGGCGGTTGCAGGATCACTACTTGCGCCGTAACGACTCCGTTCGTGCTCGGCGTCCACGCCAGCGGCTTGACCATCAATTGCCCATGGAATGGTGTAACCGCTTCCGCCAAAAGCTCCATGTTCTCCCACCCCGGGACGGGCGTCGCGGCACTCGGTGGCTGAAAAGTCCACGGCTCCAAATGGGTATTCACCAATCCCCACGACCCCATCGTCTTCAAAGCCCAATCGTCCGCCGCCTTCAAATTTGGCGTGCCCGTCACGCGCGGCCCATACACGTCCGCGATCTCATGGATGATCCACATAATCTTTGAATTATTCGTCTCTTCCGCGCGGATCAGCGTGTACATTTCCGAAATTCCCGGAGCCTGCGCCGTCATCGGCTTAGCCGCCAGCAGCAAAAAACAAATCACGCACACACACAATTTCCCCACAGTCCCTCCCCCAATGTCTTTCAAGATCGACGTCCCGAACTGCCGCGAAAAATTTCCACCTAGCTTGCGGTCGTGCATCGCTCGGTCGCCCGCCAATATACGCTCGCTACCTCTCGCAAGCAACGCGCATGCTTACATTCAACCGGAGGGCACGACATGCCATGCCCCTACGAGCAGCGGCGCAGTTCGTAATTTGCGAAAGCGGTCGAGCTATTTCGCGGACTTCAATTCCAGGCTTACCAGATTGCGCACCCACCGAGCTGGCCGCTTGTCTTCCGTTACCACCAACTTGAAGGGCCCGGACTTCGCATCAAGCGGCTGCCCATTCATGGTGTCGGCGACGATGACTTCGCCGGAATGAAACGTGGGATCGGCTTCGGCGAGAGCAATGACCGCCACGTAGCCGTTGGACCCGGTCGCAACGATGTATCCACTTAATGCTACGCCGCGCAGGTCGTGTCCCAACGGTGCCCCAAGCTTGCCGAGCACATCCGCGAGGCGGACTCCCGCATATGTCTCGTCAGCTTTGGAATGCTCGTTGTGGACGGTGACGGTGGTGCGAGGCATGGATTTTAAGTCGGCGACTTTCAGCTTTAGGTTTTCTTGTTTGGTATAGGCCGAGACACGCAGCTCATCCGTGGGTGTGGTGAGTTCGAGGACAGGGGTGACCATTGGCCCGCTGTCTCCAATTTCGAGACGAACGGGCACTATCTGAACTTCTTTGGTTCCCTGAATGTCGATATGTGTCGCTGCCGACTTGAACCCGCGAGCCTCGACGAACAAAGCGTAGCTGCCCGTACTTAAATTGAGCGAAAGCTGACCGGCCTCGTCCGTCTCCATTTTTGCTGGCCCCGGATCGGGCGAGGGAACAACACGAATGGCGGCGTGAGAGATGCTGGCTCCTAAGGGTTCAGTCACACGTATGCTGACTGGCGCCGTCGCAGCCTGCTGCGCGAAAACGGTGCCAGGAATAATCGTAGTAATAAGCAGCAAGACGAACAACGCTGCACTGCCCAAAACACATTTGTTCTTTGATGGTTTCATGCCAAGAGCATACGGCGTAAATCCGCGGAAGTCAGCCTCCGGCTTCATTGCAAGCCACAAACAGCACCCGCCGCTCCGGCAAAATATTATCTTGAACATATTTTGGCTCCGTGATTCCATGCCCCAAGAGTTCACCGCGAACAAAATCCTGCAGCAAATGGAGTATTTATGACGAACGCCCAGAAATGTCCTTGGCCAGCAAGTAATCCGACGCGCCGCCAGTTGATCGCCGGCGTAACCATTGCTCTGGGCAGCCTCGCTTTGCCTTCAACCGAAACTTTTGCGCAAGCCGTTCAAGAGATTTCTCATTCCGAGGATGCCATTCATCAGGAGCCCGTTTTCAAAGCCAGCCGCAAACGCGTCTATGAAGCCCTCACGGACGCCAAGCAATTCCAGAAAGTCACGCAACTCAGCGCCGCCGTGCAATCCGGCATGGCGAAAGGCAATATTCCGGCGGAGATAGTCGCCGAACCGGGCGGCGCGTTCAAATTCTTCAATGGTTTTATTATCGGTCGGAACCTTGAACTCGTGCCCAACGAACGCATCGTCCAAGCGTGGCGAGTGGCCTACTGGCCTGCGGGTGATTGGTCCCTCGTCAAGTTCGTTTTGACCGAACAAGGTTCCAACACCAAGCTGATCTTCGGCC
>DASYNM010000625.1:0-13967 GCA_036008545.1 Verrucomicrobiia bacterium | reverse complement strand
TCGTCGGATGTCCGCCATACCATGGAGCAACTGAAGAAGAATTTCCCCGACGGCGTGGACTATGACGTGGTTTATGATCCGACCGTTTTCGTGCGGCACTCCATCGAGGCAGTGGTGCATACGCTGCTGGAGGCGATTCTGCTGGTCGTTATTGTCGTGATTGTTTTCCTGCAAACCTGGCGCGCCTCCATCATTCCTCTGGCCGCCGTGCCCGTCTCCCTCATCGGCACGTTCGCCGTGATGCTGGCGCTCGGATTCTCCATCAACAATTTGTCCCTCTTCGGTCTGGTGCTGGCGATCGGCATCGTGGTGGACGACGCCATCGTGGTCGTCGAAAACGTCGAGCGCAATATCGCACTCGGTTTGGCGCCGGTGGACGCCGCCAAACGCGCCATGAGCGAGGTCACAAGCCCGATTATTGCCACGGCGTTGGTACTGTGCGCGGTGTTTGTGCCGACGGCATTCATCAGCGGTCTGACCGGTCAATTCTACAAGCAATTCGCCATTACGATTGCGATTTCAACCATAATTTCAGCGTTCAATTCCCTCACGCTTTCGCCGGCCTTGTGCGCCGTGTTGCTCAAGGATCACAACGCTCCCAAGGATTGGTTCGCCCGGCTCATGGAAAAGGCGCTGGGATGGTTCTTCAGCCCGTTCAATCGGGTTTTTGCGTGGGCTGGAAACAAATACTCCGCGGGGGTCGCCCAGGTTCTTCGGAAAAGCGTCGTGGCGCTGGTTGTCTATGGAGGGCTGGTCGTGTTAACGGGTTGGAGCTTCAACAAAGTTCCCACCGGCTTCGTGCCGACGCAGGACAAGCAATATCTGGTGGCCTTCGCCCAGTTGCCTGATGCCTCCTCGCTGAACCGCACTGAGGCGGTCATCCGCCGCATGTCGGACATCGGACTCAAGCAGCCCGGCGTGGAAAGCGCCGTCGCCTTCCCTGGATTGAGCATCAGCGGGTTCAGCGTGTCGCCCAACGAAGGAATCGTGTTCTTTTGTCTTAAGCCTTTCGAGGAACGCACATCCCCCAATCTCGGTGGTCCGGCCATTGCCGCAGCGTTGAACCAGCAGTTCGCCTCCATCCAGGATGCGTTTATTTTGTCGGTTCCGCCGCCTCCAGTCAACGGCCTGGGCTCCATCGGCGGTTTCAAGCTCTACGTGGAAGATCGCGCCGATCTTGGCTTCGACGCGCTCTACCAGAATCTCCAGGGCATCGTCGGCAAGAGCTATCAGACTCCGGGGCTGGACAGCGTGTTCTCGACCTTCACCGTCAACGTGCCCCAGCTCGACGCCGACATCGATCGCATCAAAGCCAAGCAAGAGGGCGTGCCGCTGGGGAATCTATTCGAGACCATGCAAGTCTATCTGGGTTCTCTTTATATTAATGACTTCAACCGCTTCGGCCGCACCTATCAGGTCATCGCCCAAGCCGACTCCCAGTTCCGCGACCGGCCCGAGGACATCACTCGACTCAAGACACGCAATGAAAAGGGTCAGATGGTGCCGCTGGGCGCCGTCGTCAAAGTGACGGAAACCCACGGCCCCAACCGCGCCCTTCGTTACAACGGGTTTCCAGCCGCCGAAATCAATGGCGCACCCGCCGCCGGTTTCAGCTCCGGCCAGGCGGAGGCGTTGATGACCAAACTCGCCACGGAAACTCTCCCCAAGGGGATGTCCTACGAATGGACCGAATTAACCTATCAACGCATTCTCGCTGGTAATTCGGCCATCTATGTTTATCCGCTCTGCATCCTGCTGGTGTTCCTGGTGCTCGCTGCGCAATACGAGAGTTTGCGGCTGCCGCTGGCCATCATCCTCATTGTTCCGATGTGCCTGCTCTTCGCCATCAGCGGCGTCTGGCTCAAGGGCAGCGACAACAATATTTTCACGCAAATCGGTTTGATCGTACTGGTCGGACTGGCTTGCAAGAACGCGATCCTAATCGTTGAGTTCGCCCGACATCGACAGGAAGAGGGAGGTCTTTCCGCTTTTGATGCGGCCATCGAAGCCTGCCGTCTTCGCTTGCGTCCGATCCTGATGACTTCCATCGCGTTCATCGCTGGCGTTTTCCCGCTAGTGGTGGCTCACGGGGCCGGCTCGGAGATGCGGCAGGCGATGGGCGTCGCCGTCTTCTCCGGCATGATTGGCGTGACGTTGTTCGGTTTGTTCCTGACGCCCGTCTTTTATCTCACGCTGATGAAACGCGTCGCCCGCAAGCCAGCCGTCGCGCCCTCGCCTGCGGCCCATGGCCCCTCGCTGGGCGCGGCCGGTGCTGTGGCGAGCATTCTCCTGATCGCGACATTATTGTCGGCGGTTTCGGCTCACGCAGGGGCGCTAACTATTGGCCCGGACTATAAGCAACCGACAAACTCAGCGCCCGAAAAATACAAAGCGACCGATCTTGGACAATGGAAGGAAGGCCGGCCACTGGACAATCTGCCGAAAGGAAGTTGGTGGGAGATTTTTGGCGACACCAATTTGAATAATCTGGAGTCGCAAGCGTTGCAAGCCAACCAAGGGCTAAAGGCCGCCGTGGCCAGGGTGGATCAGGCCCGTGCCACCGCGCGCGTGGCCCGCGCCGATTTGCTGCCCAGCTTGAATCTCGATCCGAGCTTCAACCGCCAGCGCTATTCGCCCAACCAGCAGCCCAACTACGGCGCCTTAACGGCGAGCACCTGGCAGGCGCCGCTGGACCTCAGTTACGAGATCGATTTGTGGGGGCGTGTGCGACGTGGCTTTGAAAGCGCGCGCGCCGACGCCCAAGCCTCGCTGGCGTCGTTCAGCACCGTTCTGCTGACTTTGCAGTCGGATGTTGCGCAGAACTATTTCAGGCTTCAGGCGCTGGACGCTGAAATTGCCACCGTGGACGGCACGGTTGATTTGCGCAAGGAACAGGTGAGGTTGGTGAGGAGCCGTTTCCACGGCGGCATTGGCAACGACCTCGACATCGCGCGCGCCGAAACCGAACTCGCCACCACCGAAGCGGAAGCCGCGTCGCTGGCGCAGAGTCGCGCGGAATTGGAGGACGCCATTGCCATTTTGGTCGGCAGCAATCCGTCCCAGTTTCATTTGGCCGCAGTCGTACCGGGGAATTGGAATCCGCCTTCACCTGAAATCCCGGCGGGCTTGCCTTCCGATTTGCTGGAGCGACGGCCGGATGTGGCCACGGCGGAGCGCCAGCTCGCGTCGGCCAACGCGCGCATTGGCGTGGCCAAGGCCGCGTTTTTCCCCGTGCTCACACTTACCGGTTCGGGCGGCTACCTGAGCGCCGACGCGGACAGCCTGTTCAACTGGAGCAGCCGCACCTGGTCCATTGGCCCCAGCATTTCGCTGCCGATATTTGCCGGAGGCCGCAACAAGGCCGGCTACCAGCGGTCCAAATCCGTTTTCGAGGAATCGGTGGCGAATTATCGGCAACAGGTTCTCGTCGCTTTTGGCGAGGTCGAGGACAGCCTTTCCGGCATTCGCCATCTCGCCGATCAAGCCTCCGCCCAACAGCGCGCGGTCACGAACGCCCGCCGCGCCGCCGATCTGGCGACGGATCGTTATCGCTCCGGGATCGTCAGCTATATCGAGGTCGTGGACGCCGAACGCGAAGCGCTGCAAGCCGAGCGCGACAACGCCCAATTGGCCGGCCAGCGCCTCATCGCCGCCATCCAACTCATCAAGGCCCTGGGCGGCGGCTGGAACAATTCAGCAGTGGCCGTTGCCGCCATCTCACCAGTCAAACACTAAGAAAACAGAAACAAGTATGAACAAGGGCACAGTAACTCCGGCCTTGAATGAATCAGATCGCATTTTTATAAACGACACGAAATCTGACAGGCGGCTCGATGTTTCATCGACAGTATCCATCATTGTCCAGCGCCCCCGCAGTGCCGTGTTCAATTGGTTTGTTCCTGTCGAGTCGCCGGGCATTCTACTGGGCTTCGGCCCTTTGCCAGGCGTGGTTGCCAAAAGCGGCCAAACAGGACCTTGGGAGAAACCCGGATCACGACGCACGGTCCACCTTAAGGACGGGACTACGGCGCGGGAGGAAGTGACTGCGTGTGAGAGCCCGCGCTACTTCGCGTACCGAGTGTCGGGATTCACCAACGCGTTTCGCGCTCTCACCGATGAGGCTGAGGGCCAATGGTGGTTTGAGGAAGCAGGCGACTCCACGGAAGTGAATTGGAAATCCACCTTTCACGCGCGCTCCGCGCTAACGAGATCACTTCTGATTCCCATGGTGAAACTGCTCTGGAACGGCTACATGCGCGTAGGCATCCAGGCGGTGAAAAGGCGAGCGGAACGGGAAGCTCTCTGATAATCATGAGGGCGATCACTCAAACAGCATTCAACATCAACAGAAGGAAAGGAACAATATGAGCACTAACACATCGAAAAAACTGGCAGGCAAAGTCGCCGTCGTCACGGGAGCGTCCAAAGGCATCGGGGCAGCCGTCGCCAGACAACTCGCCGCGGACGGCGCGGCGGTCGTTGTTAATTACGCTTCCAGCAAATCCGGCGCGGACCAGGTCGTGCGCGAAATCACAAAGCAAGGCGGCACGGCGGTTGCGGTGCAGGCGGACTTGGCCAAGAAAGCCGACATCGAACGCCTCTTCGGCGAAACGAAAAAGATTTTTGGCCAACTGGATGTTCTCGTCAACAATGCCGGTGTGTATGAATTCCTCCCGCTCGAACAGATCACCGAGGATCATTTTCATAAACAATTCAACGTCAATGTCCTTGGCTTGATTCTCGCAACCCAGGAGGCAGTCAAACAGTTTGGCGCCGCCGGCGGCAGCGTTATTAATATCAGTTCGGTGGTCAGCACTTCTGCCCCCGCCGGCGGTTCAGTCTATAGCGCCACCAAAGGAGCGGTGGATACTTTCACCAAGTCGATGGCCAAGGAACTCGGTTCCCGCAAGATTCGCGTCAACGCCATCAATCCCGGCATGATCGAGACGGAAGGCGTTCACACCGCCGGCTTCCTCGAGAGCGACTTCCGGAAACAGATCGAGGCGCAAACCCCGTTGGGCCGCATCGGCCAGCCGCAAGACATTGCCACGGTGGCGGCGTTCCTTGCTTCCACGGACTCGGCCTGGCTCACGGGCGAAACCTTGCAGGCTGCGGGTGGCTATCGTTGACACTATGGAAGGCCGCCGCTTCGCTCACCGCCAAGTTTCATCCCCGGAATCGAATTGTTCGTGGATGGAGGCACGGCGCAGATAAGAACATGGTTTGAATCGTCACCGGGATGAAATTTTTGCCAGTTGTCGTAGTATATGTGGGTGTAGTTAACAACAAAAGTTGAGGGAGCACTAAGATGAAAATTGCGACTGAATTTCAAGGGCGGCGGAGTCCGGCGTTGGTCCGCACGCTTGACAGCAACACACGTTCCGTTGTGGCGGATGAGACAATGCCGCTGCCGGCGACCGATGACGAATTGCTTGATGCCTATTCCCAAACCGTGTCCAGCGCCGTGGAAAAGGTTCGGCGAACGGTGGTCAATATTCGCACGCAACGCGCGCGCCAGGATCGGCCCAATGGCCCGGATGCCGGCGGCAGCGGCTCGGGCTTCGTTATCGCGCAGGATGGCTACATTCTGACCAACAGCCACGTTGTTCACGGCGCGGGCAAGATCGAAGTCGCGCTGGCCGACGGCCGTTCCTTGAGCGCGTCTCTGGTCGGTGACGACCCGGAGACCGATCTCGCCGTGATTCGCATTCACGCAAACGATCTCGTGCATGTCAATTTGGGTGATTCCCAATCCGTGCGCGTGGGGCAGATCGCCATAGCCATCGGAAGTCCGTTTGGCTTTCAGCAGACAGTGACCGCGGGCGTGGTCAGCGCGTTGGGGCGTTCGATGAGGTCGCAATCTGGGCGTTTGATTGACAACATCATTCAAACGGATGCGGCGTTGAATCCGGGCAACTCCGGCGGTCCGCTGGTCAATTCGCGCGGCGAAGTCATCGGCGTCAACACGGCTATTATTCTGCCGGCGCAGGGAATATGTTTCGCCATCGCCAGCAACACGGCCAAATTCGTGGCGGCGTGGCTGATCAAGGAAGGGCGCATCCGCCGCGGTTGGATTGGTGTGGCCGGGCAGAACGTGCCCATTCATCCGCGTGTCGCTCGCTTCCACAAATTACCGGTGAATCACGGCGTGTTGGCGGCTGGAATCGAGCCGGGAAGTCCGGCGAGTCGCGCTGATTTGCGCGAAGGAGACGTCATCGTGGCTTTCCAGGACAAGACAGTTTCGCATATTGACGAGTTGCACCGGCACCTGGTCGCCACCGCGATAGGAGTTCCGACGAAGATGACGGTCATACGGCACACGGAGAAGTTGGATTTGACTATCACGCCGGAAGAATGGGCGCCACGGTTGATTGATAATTAAGCAGCCGGGTGAAGCCACAGATGAGCACAGATAAACACAGAGCAGAAAAGGTTCCTAACAAAAGAGGGAAGCGGGAAACCGGTGGAGCACTCTTCCTTAAAAATCTGTGCCGATCTGTGTCAATCTGTGGCTACCTGCGGGTCTGAAGAATCACGATTGCGGCCGGGCCGGTTTGCCCATTTTCTTAAGCGCTTGCTCATAGCAGGCCAGGGCTTCGCTATATCGTTCCGTGCGATTGAACACGCCGCCCTTGTAAAGATAGGCCATGGTAATGGAGTTATCCTTTTCGATGGCGCGGTCGTAGCATTGGATGGCTTCGTCATAGCGCTGCAACCGCTCCAAGGCGCCGCCTTTCTTGAGCAGGGCGTCCGTGTTGGCGGGATCGAGGGCGAGCACCTCCTCCAGGCAACCAAGCGCGGCCTCGGTTCGGTCCAATTTCAAAAGCGTCTGACTCTTGTTGAGCAGAACATTGATGGCGCTGGCTTGGCTCGGCGTGGCGGGCGGCGAAACTTCCCCTGTCGATGACTCCGCGGCCTGCCCATTGGTATCGCCATTGGTGGAACTGCTTTCGGGCAGGGATTGATGCGGTTTGACCGAAGCTTCCAAGTCGTGGATGCGCTGTTCCAATCGATCCATGAGGGCCAGGAAACGGGTGCTGGATTGTTCCAAGGCCTGTGCCGGAGCCAATTGCGCCGCGCCCAAGCCCGCAAGCTGAGGTGGATGGAAGGCGGACAGGCTGGCCGCAGCGGCGGCGAAGCGATTGACGGCCGTCCATTGCAAAAACGCGGCCAGCAGCAAGACCAGAAACCCAATCGCCGCGAAGGTGCCCGCCGCCATGAGGATCATGCGGTCCGAGCGTTCCATGCCCTGCATCTGCTCGAGACGCCCATCGGCGAAAGTTTTCTCCATGACTCGCAAACGCTCCGCCAGGGCCTCTGCGTTGGTGGCGGCTGCAGCTTCTGCATCCTGCCGGTTCTTTTCGATGGCTAAGAGAGTGCTGCGCAGTTGTTCCTGGATTTGCTGATAGATGCGCAGGGAATCCTGGATATTGGTCGCGGCGGCCGAAGCGGTTTTGTCATCGGCTTGAGACGCGGCATTGGTGTCAGCCGCCCGCGCGGGCCGGAGCAGACTCGTCAGCGCCAGCAGTAAAATACAGCCGGTGCGGATAAAGCCATAGCCAGCGTTGGACACCATAGTCGTCAAACGAAACGTAGGAAAACGCTGCGGAAATGCAAGAACAAAATCGACGATGAAGCATTTCTCACCGCAAAAATAAATCTTCGACCGTGTCAATACTGCCGGTGCTCTCCGGCGTGCTGCGCTGCCCTGACACGGGCCTTTTCCATTTCGGCTTTGACGAGCGCGATTTTGGCGCGGATCAATTCGCGATTTTCCTCCTTGGCCGCGACAAGCTCCTGAAGCAGATCGTCAATGCGCCGCTCGTACTCGTGGTTGATCTGTTGAATCTGGTGCTCGATTTTGGCCAGTCGTTGGTCCACTGCCAAAACCTTAAGCCCGGCGGCTTGTTGGGTGGCCAGCAACCGCTCCCGATCCGACACCAAGCGTTGCACCGCCTTCTGCTTGAACCAACGGCTCAAGTTGGCAATGAGGCCCTCACGCACCGCGCCGCTCATGGTCGCGCTTCTGGCGTCCGGACGCGGGTGCCAGGTTTGCGATTGCGTCTGCGAGGAGCCTTCCATCTCGATGCGCACGTAAGGCGGGCTATCGCTGGAGGGCGGGAAAAAGATGGGATCGCCCTGGGGAATCGCGAGGCTGGCGCTGGTGTTCGCCTTCAATTCCAATGCGGCGGCGGCCGACGATGAAAGCTCTAATCGCCGCGCATGTTTTCGAGTGAGAAAGAGAAGCGCCACGGCGCCCGCTAGAAATCCTCCCAGCCACCAAAGCGTGCGGGGATTGCCCGCAGGGGTGCTCGTGTTGGCCAGCGCGGGCGTCGCGACGGTGCGATTTGTCGTGCTGACGTTGGGCTGCGCCGGCGGCAATACCGCACGAGCCACTGGCGGCGGAGGCGGCGGAATCGCTCTCCTCGACCCGGCCAAATCCATCTCGCAGGTCACCGCGGCATGTGCGCAAAGCGCGCTCGGAATCATCTGAGGAGGGTCAACCCGTCCTGCGTCCCGCGTAAAAACATAATCCAGCGTGGCAGCGGATCGGCCGCCGACAGCGGGCAGAGTGATCCGCTTTTCCAAAGGCAGCCCGGCGAAGGCATTATCAAAATCAAGTTGTTCCAAGAGCGACAAGGTTTTCTCGCGGACCAAGGGCAGGTCGTCAGGGGTGGTATCGAAATCACCCGCCACGATAAACGTTTGCAATCGGTTGTTTTTCCAGTCCTGCAACGAATCAATTTGTTTGACAAGTTGCCGGGCCGACTCTTCCCGGGCCTGTTGCCAAGCCGAGCTCTTCTTGTCATCCGCGCCCAACGAAGAGCCATCGCCGAACTGGACGGAAAAGAAGCCGATATTCCTGTTCCGCAACTTTATGGCGGCGAAGGCGAAGCCGCCGGGCGAAGCCTGGGATGCACCGCTGTTCTTCCACGGTTCCGACCACGCTAGATACGCCTTCGTCTTGGAGAGGATCGCGATTTGTCTGCCCAGGATATTGGCGCGCGGATCGCGAAAGGAGGAACAGATCGTCACCTCGTATGACTCCGGCTGCAAGGCCTCCACGAGTTGATGGCAAGTTTCCCAATCGGCGACCTGTTGCAGCATGATGACATCAGGATTTAATTTTTTCAGCGAGTCGGCCGCTTCGCGCACGAGGCTTTGTTGAATATCTCTGGACCAGCCGTTGGTTCCTGCCGAGGCGCCGGGCTGCAAATCCCAGGTCGTCACGCGAATCAGCGCAGCCTGACTTGGCGCGGCCAGGAGCGATAGCGCCAGCCCCAGCATCCAGAATGGAGGGGCGAGAAAATTGAGGCGCGTCTTCACGATTTAGTCGGCGGTGATGGCGATCAGGAACGGCGCCGCCTGGGTCATGGACGAAACGAAATCAATGCTCTCGATTTCCACGCCCGGCGCGATATTGACCCAGGTAGTGCTAAAAAGCCGGATGAAATTGTGCGATTCAGCGCTGACATCGTTGGTGCCCTTCCAGGCCATGGTTAGATCGGGAGACGGTTTTTCACCGGCCAGTTTGTGCCAGTTACGGACATCGCGCCCGTAGATGATGGGAATTTCCAACTGCATCCGGTTAGTGGCAAAATGCACGATATAACTGCCCACCTGATCGCCCTCGTTTTTTACGTTGCCATAACCCGCCGAGTGCAGAAAGTGAAGGCGCGTGCATTTCTGTTTGATTTTTATGCCGTCAATCCGTGTGGGAAAGCGCGCGGAGGCTGGCTCTTTACTGCGCAACTGAATAATGCCGCGCACATCGTAATCCACGTCCTCAAAATTTTGCATTCCGCTGGGCAATGACGACAAGTCATTGTGCGAACTGCCATGCCACGATTCCGTCAGTGCCGCGTTGTAATAGGCGGTGAGATCGATCAAGCCTGGTTTGGCCTGGGCATCGCGCGTTGGGTATTTCGCCGTCGGCGCAACCGCCCTTGCGGCCTCGCTCGTGGTTGACCCGTTGGCGAAGATGCGGGAGGCTTTGAGTTCGGTGACGTCCAATAAGTTCGTCAAAAGATCCTCCCACAGCGGCGGGCTTTCATAAATCCGGCCATCGAAAGACAGATTGAGCACCACCCCGTGATGCCGGCAACGGACAATCGGCACGATGGAACCGACCATACCCATCTGGCGGCGCTTCCATTCGCGGCGGGTCTCGGTGGGATCGTTGGGAGCGTCGCCTCTTCCGAGTTGCTGGGGGCAAAATTCATACAAATATGAGCAGGGCATTTTGGGGTCCGCCAAGATGCCAGTTTCGGTCTGGCCAGTCCGTTTGCAGACGGGGCAAGTGAGGACACTGGCGTCAGGCAGGTATTGCGGGACTAAGTCCGAGAGCCAGTTGGGGATGTCCTTATGATCGGCTCGGTAGCTCTGGATGGCGTCGTAGATCGTTCTCAAATTGCGGATGCAGCCTGCCTTTTCGTCGTCGGCAAGCTTCATTCCATCCGGCGGGGCATCGGCCTGCGCCAGAACGGACGGGGCTACGAGGCAAACCTGCGCCGACCACATCACCAGAAGCCAGCCAGCGACGCGGTTCTTCATACGCCAAAACTTGGTTGTGTTCCGTTGGCCTTGTTCATGGAGCGAGATTAGCTCAACTCCAACAATCCGTTCAACCATGAATCAGCAGAAAAAATTATTGGCCGTGAAAAAGCCAATCGGCGGCATTTCTCCGAAATTGCCGGGCCAATGTTCTCCACCGCAGGAATCTGGCGGGATCGCGACCCATCGGCCAGATTTTCCGCCTTTCGATTTCGGTCGTTCCATTATTATTCTGTGCGCGTGTTTTTGCGGTCACGAGCTACGCGGCGAAAACCCAGAAGGGACTCTCCCTTCCGGACGTTCACATCCCTGATTTACGCCCTGCTGTGCGTGGCCGTCGTGGGATTCCTGCTGTGGGTTTGGCTACGCCCAAATCCAGGCGGCCAGACTGCGCCCGTCATCACAGCGGCACCGACGAACAAACAACCTGCCCCGAATAAGGCGGCGCCCAGTCTCCGAAGCCCGGAGGTGAGTTCGCCCGCCACGCGCCCAGTCGAGACTATTTTGGAAACGCAAATTGCGTTGGTTCGGCAAGGCATTTCTCCGGGTTCAATCGACGGGGCAGCCGGCACCCAAACTCGCGCAGCGCTGATCGCCTTCCAAAAAAAGCAGGGCATCGCTCCGAGCGGCTTGTTGGATGGCCAGACCAAACAGCTTCTCCTGATCACTCTGCCAGCCATGACGGAATACACAGTGACCAGCGAAGATTTGTCCCGCCTCGTGGCGCTGCCCAAGACCTGGCTTGGAAAATCAGAGCAGACCCACCTGGACTTCGAGAACATTTTGGAATTGCTCGGCGAAAAGGCCTTCTCGAATCCGCAATTGATTCGGGAACTCAACCCAAACGTGAATTGGAACGAGATCACAAACGGCACCCCGGTGACAATACCGCGAGTTGAGTACCCTCCCGTCGCCGGCAAGGCGGCCTTTGTCAAAATCTCATTGCAAGAGTGCGTGCTGGAAGCGTTCGATGCCCAGACCAATCTGCTGCTGCATTTTCCGTGCAGCATAGGACGCCTGGCGGAGAAGCGGCCGGCGGGAGAGTTGCACGTGACGGCTATCGCTCTCGATCCTAACTACACGTTTGATCCCGCGGTTTTTCCCGAATCGCCGGAGGCGCAGACGCTGGGGCGCAAGTTGATTCTTCCGCCCGGCCCTAATAATCCAGTGGGCGTGGCTTGGATCGGGCTGGACCGGCCCGGCTACGGCATTCACGGCACTCCCGCGCCGGAGCAGGTTGGCCGCACCGAATCGCACGGCTGCTTTCGCCTGGCCAACTGGAACGCGAGTTATCTAGCCAAGTTGGTCTGGGTTGGGATGGAAGTGATCGTGGAGTAAGCTTGTTGGCGAGCGGGAGTGGATTTGTATCAACCAATCCGAATACGTAAATCTCATGCGAATCTACCCAGACAAAAAATATTTGCAAAATTTGTTAAATATTACTTGCGCGTAACCGATAGCATGTGCTATACGTCTATACGTTCGATGAAAACTTGTTTAAACATATCAGTCACGAGTTGGCCGACGATGCCGGTCGCGCAAGCGACACGTCATAGCCGGTACACCCAGGGCTATATGTTTAGCCTTGGACTATCCTTGGCCTCTATCGGGAAACAGCCCGAAGGTAATTTGGATAGACCCGGTATAAGCAGGTAACGAATCGAAATAGAATTTCTTCACCCTGCTTACCGCGTGTAGGCAGGGTTTTTGTTTTCCATGAATAGCATGAATAGAAATGAGTAACGACGAAAGTTAGATAATCTGTGAACAGGAACAAAGCGACATCTTGATGATGTCTTCTGGCGACAAATTGATTTTGGCGAGGACTAGCAGAGAAGCCTCACCGGTGTGGTGTGCCCACAACCAGAAGACAGCGTCACTAACGCGAGCTAGTAGACGAATTTTGAATTTACATATTAAGGGCTTCGTAGGAGGTGTGCCCCTAAACACCGAAACAACCGCCGTGAAACCGCGGGTTGGTAGCGCAAGCTAGCAAGAGGTGTTTGTTCTTTGTTGAAATGGCGGGGCCGGGCGCATGAACGCTCCCGGCCCTTTTACTTTCCGCGGCTGTGATCTAAACAGCAGAATACCTCTTTGCCATGGAGGAAGTCCGGGCGCAATTCCCGGCAGCCGCACCAATTCTTCAGAGGCTGAGCGTCAGCACGCGGCCGAGTCTCCAAAACTCAGCTCACTCCGGGCAGCACGGAGGCAGCCTGCCAATTTCCGGGGTCGTGGCAGACAAGCAATGCACTTGCCCTGCAAGCAAGCCAATGTGGGAGCGTTACCCACCGACTCCACCATTTCACTGCGGGGAGAATGAGATTCAGGTGAGTTTCATAAGCTCAACCTCCGTGGGCGCGACTCCCACCCCCGCAACCACCTTGGGAAGCGATCCAGTTGCCCGACTGTAAATCGGGTGTCGCAAAACAAAACTGGAAGCGACGAACTGGAGCGTTACCAGCGCTTCCCACCATTTCGGACTCGTAGCTCAACTAGCAGAGCGCCCCGTTGTCTGCGGGAGGGTTGAGGGTGCAACTCCCTTCGGGTCCGCCACTTTTCACGGAATGTAGCTCAGTCTTTAGAGCACCCGGCTTGGGACCGGGAGGCCGCAGGTGAAAATCCTGCCATTCCGACCATTTTGAAGAAGTGCAAAGTTTAAAGTTGAGAGTGCGGAATGGTTCACTTCTGCGTCCGTCCTCACTCTGCACTTTGCACTTTTGACTCTAAACTTCGTTCGCTGCCGTGGCCGAACACAAGAGGCATCCGTCTTCTAAGCGGATTGATGCAGGTGAGAATCCTGCCGGCAGCACCATTAAGTGTAGAATGGTGAGTGATGAGTGCAGAGTGAAAACGTAAAATGCTAGCCGAGACAACTTCAATCTATTCTGCATTCTGCACTCTTCACTCCGCACTGAAAACTGCCAGGTGGTGTCAAAGTAGCACGACGGTTTGTTAAACCGCACGGTGTTGGTGCAAGTCCAGCCCTGGCAGCCATTTTTAAGTGAGGAGTGCGGAGTGCAAAGTGCGGAATGCAGGCAGCATCACAGATCCACTCTCATTCCGCACTCTACACTCCCAACTCTACACTTAAGGAAGGCAGGCAGATATAAGCTGGCTGCGCCTGTCCCGAAAACAGGATCGGCTCATACCCGAGGTCGGAGCGTTACCGACGCCTTCCGCCAATTTTAAACCACTAACGAAAGGAAATCCCATGAAACCCGTACTCCGATTCCAAAGTCAATTGCTCTATCGCAAGAGCTATCGGCCGCGCCGCGTCATTCGCATTCGGCCCGCCGGGAAGCTGAACCTCGTGTTCCGCCCCGCGCATCGGTTCGGCGTGAAACCGCGCCTCACCATCGTCCCGTAGCTCAAAAGCAGAGCCCCCGGCTGATAACCGGAAGACGCAGGAGCGT
>DASYNM010000624.1:0-1743 GCA_036008545.1 Verrucomicrobiia bacterium | reverse complement strand
GTGGCTTTTGGATACCACCTGCTGGACCGCGCAACCAACAAGGAAGTACTCTTCACCGGCGCGATTAACGCCGATAGTTTCATTCAGAAAGGCAATCCGGTGGTACCCGCAGGCATGCTGATCAAAGTCAAAGACTTGCCTCCCGGAGGCTATCGAGTGGTCGTGCAGGCCGTCGACAGCGCCAAGAACAACGCGCCCAATCGCAGTGCGGATTTCGACGTCACGGATTAATCTCGCGGCTACGTCTTCCTAACGACGGAACAAGAGGAGCCGAAGGGGAGAGGTATGCATGCCCGTGGTGGGGCGACCAGATAAGCGACCGCGTTCCGGAGCTATCGGGCCCCAGACTCCGCCAACAAACTCCGCAACACAAACCAACAATTCGCGGGGCGTTCCGACAGGCGGCGCATGAAATACGGGCACCAATCCGTGCCGAATGGCACGTACACTTGCAGGATGTTGCCGGCCCCGTGAACCTGCTGTTGCAGGTCGCGGCGGATGCCGTAAATCATCTGGAGCTCATATTTATCCTTGGGTAGGTTGAGGCGCGCGGCTTCGGCTTGCGCGTGCGCAACCATCATGGGGTCGTGCGAGGCGATGGCGGGGAAGAACGTTCCTTTGGTCGCGCCTTCGAGCAACATCGTTGTGAGGAGCCTGTAGTTCGCGTCCACGTCAGGTTTCCCCTGCAGCGCGATTTTTTTTGGTTCGCGGTATGCGCCTTTGACCAGGCGAATCTTGGGCTTTAGGGGCGCGAGCCGGCGCAAGTCTTTTTCCGCGCGGTGCAGATAGGCTTGTACCGCCAGGCCGGCGTTGCCTGTCTCCCGCTGCACGCCCTCGAAAATATCCAGCGTCGCGTCCGTATATGCACTGCCTTCCATGTCCATCTCGATGGTGCGGCCCAGCGTGGCGGCGCGCTTCGCGATCGACAGCGCCAGGGCCGCGCACAGATCTTTGCCGAGATCGAGCCCCAGCTGCGTGAGCTTGATGGAAATGTTTCCGGTGAGATTCTTCGCATGCAGCTCTTCGACCATCTGGATGTATCCGGCGCAAACCTCCCGGGCCGCCGCTTCGGTGGAGACGTTTTCGCCCAGGTGATTCAAGCTGACGTGGCGCCCTTGCTGGCAGAGTTCCTGGCTCGCCGTCAACGCCTCGCCCAGCGTTTCCCCGGCCACGAAACGCCGTGCAAACCCCTGGCGCATGCCGCGGCGCGCGATGGAATTGGTCACACTGCGTTTGGTGGAAAGCCAAAAAATGAAGTTGCGGATCAGCATGGGCACCTTATGGAATTCGAGCAACGAGCATAAGAGGAGGCGCGAACGTCGTCAATCTACCGCCTTGAGGATCTTGAGGATGGGTCTATAGAAAGGGCAGGTCTAAAGACCCGCCCCGACAACGCCACGTGGCCACCTGTACCACCGGTCGGGATAGTAGTTCGACACGCCGGCGGGATCGGCGCAACTTACTCCGGCCGCAAGGGTTATTCTGGAGGTGCTCCGAATTTTGGGTCAATATCTGTTCTGAACGACCCGCCCGGCAGGAGAATCGTATGAAGTTGCACCGCCGTCTACTGGCGCCTCCTTTGTTTTTCGCTACGGCGAAGTCTCTGGTTTCCATCGTGCTTTCGGTTGCCTGCGTTTTAGCGCTGGGCGTCGATCTGCCGTTGCCCGCCGCGGCTGCATCGGCCGTTCCAACACCCATTCCCGCCCCCGCCGCGGCAAAAGACAAAAAACCGAAGCAGGCCGC
>DASYNM010000623.1:0-8664 GCA_036008545.1 Verrucomicrobiia bacterium | reverse complement strand
CCCGGTGTGACATTGACGGGAGCCGGTCAAACCGTCGGACTATTTGAGTTGGAGTCGGGCTATTACCAAAGCGATATTACGGCCTACGAGAATTTGGCAGGGTTGCCCAACGTGCCGGTGACCGCGGTTTTGCTGGACGGCTACAACGGTGGGCCGGGCATTGGCAACGACGAAGTGTCCCTGGACATCGAGATGGCGATCTCCGTGGCTCCCGGGCTGACAGGAGTGCTGGTCTATGAAGGCTCATCGCCTGACGACATATTTAACCGCATGGCCACGGACAATCTGGCCAAGCAGATCGGGATTTCCTGGACTTATGGCATCGACGCGGAGAGCGATCAGATTTTTATGCAATTTGCCGCCCAAGGCCAATCCTGCTTTAATGCTTCTGGCGATGGGGATGCTGATAGCGGAGCGGTGGCCCCACCGACGGATGACCCGAATATCACAATTGTGGGCGGGACAACCTTAACCACCGGCACTGGCGGCGCCTGGGTTTCCGAAACCGTTTGGAATGCTGGCTTCGGTGAGGGCAGCGCCGGCGGTATCAGCACCTCTATTCCCATTCCAATCTGGCAACAAGGGATCAGCATGACCGCCAACCAAGGATCCACGACGTTTCGAAACCTTCCCGACGTCGCGCTGACGGCTGATAACATTTACGTCATTTACAACAATGGCCAATCGGGCGCTTTTGTCGGCACCAGTTGCGCGGTGCAATTGTGGGCTGGCTTGACCGCCCTGATGAACCAATCGGCCCTTGCAAATGGCGAGCCGTATGTTGGGTTTGTCAACCCGGCCATTTACGCCATAGGCAAGGGATCGAATTCCTTGAGTTATAGAACGCTTTTCCACGACATTACTACCGGGAACAATGAGAGTCCGACTAGTCCCAACCTGTTTCAAGCCGTGCCTGGGTACGACCTTTGCACGGGCTGGGGTACCCCAAACGGCAGTAATCTCATCGACGCCATCGCACTGCCTGAACCGTTGCGCATCACGCCATTAACGAGCGCCATATTCAGTGGGCCGGTGGGGGGACCGTTTGCTCCGGCGACGCAGAGTTTTTCCTTAACCAACAACAGCCAAGTTCCATTGAGCTGGATTCTCGCCAATACATCCTCGTGGTTCACGGTTTCTGTTACAGGCGGCGAACTCGTCAAGGGCGGGCCAGCGCAGATCGTCACAGCGACTGTAGCGTTGACAGACACCAATTTGCCGGCTGGCAGCTATTCCGCCGAGCTGTTATTCACCAACCAGGAGGACGGCTTCGGCCAAAGCCGCCTGCTCACATTGGACGTAGTCACCCCACCCGTCATCACCGCGCAACCTAGCAATGTGGCTGCGCTGGAAGGAACAGTGGCGACTTTGAGCGTAGGCACGGCTCCCAACGCGCTGATTCTTTATCAATGGGAAGAGAACGGAGTGGGAGTGGAGGACGCTGGTAATCTCTCCGGTTCAGCCACCAGCACCTTGACGATCAGCAACTTTGTTTCGACCAATGTTGGAAACTATTCCGTGGTCCTGAGCAACGCAGCCGGTTTGCTAGTCAGTTCGAATGCAACGCTCACGATCATGCCGTCTCAGCCAGTCCTCATCCTGCAACCGTCCAACCAGAGCGTGCTGCCCGGAGGCTCGGTTAGTTTTAGCGTCGCCGCAGTTGGGAATACACCTTACGCCTACCACTGGCAGTTCAACGGAAAATACTTGGTCGACACCGCCCCGTTTTCAGGGGTTACCAGCGACACTATTACGGTCAACGGTGTCTCACCTACTAATGCCGGCACTTATTCTGTGTATGTCGGCAATTCTCTCGGCTCGACGACCAGCGCGGGCGCGCTGCTGTCTCTCATTCCGGTCACGGAGTCGGGGTTGGCCATCTCCACGCTTTGGTCGTTTGATGATGACCTTTCTGGCGCAATACCGTTCAGTCCGTTGGCGCAAGGCACGGATGGCAATCTTTATGGCACCACCACAGAAGGGGGCCCATACGGCGTCGGCACGTTTTTCAAAGTTACCACCAACGGCTCGATAACCACCCCGCTTTCATTTGACATCGTCAATGGGGCGGAACCCTTCGGAGGATTGTTCTTGGGCAGGGATGGTTCTTTCTATGGCGCGGCTGAAGCGGGAGGCTCTTACGGAGATGGATTGCTCTTCAGGATCACCAGCGGCGGCGCGCTTACCGTCCTGAAATCGCTTGATGGGAATAACGGCGTGAATCCCGTCGCCGGGCTTGTTCAGGGAAGTGACGGCAATTTCTACGGGACGGCCCTGGCAGGCGGCGCTTATGGTTTTGGCACGATATTCCAAATAACCCCCGCCGGCGCCTTGAACACACTGGTTTCATTCGATGACGGCGACGGGGCTTCTCCTTCGCCTGTGCTGGCGATGGGAAGCGACGGCAATTTCTACGGCACAACCGAGAGCGGCGGCACTTACGGATGGGGGACAGTCTTCAAGATGACGCCCTCCGGCTTGTTCACCAACCTGTACTCGTTCACTGGTGGTAGTGATGGCGGGAATCCCATTCCGGGCGTGGTCCAGGCTGCCGATGGCAATTTCTACGGTACAACTCATGAGCAAGGCGCCGACGGTTATGGCACAGTATTTGAAATAACATCAGCGGGAATGCTTTCTACTCGTTACACTTTTACAGGTGCCACCGATGGAGGCAATCCATGGGGCGGATTGGTCCAGGCTGCTGATGGCAATCTGTATGGCACTACCCAGATCGGTGGCACTTACGGGTTCGGCACGGTATTCCAGATGGCTCCTACCGGGCCGCTGTCCACCATAGCGCAGTTTGATGGTTACATTGGCGCCAATCCTTCCGCCGCGCTCATTCAAGGAAAGGACGGGAGTTTATACGGCACGACTGAAGCCGGTGGTTTGGACAACTATGGCGCCATCTACCGGCTGAGTATCGGCGGTCCCCTGCAAATCACCGGGCAACCTGCGGACCAATCGGTTTTTGCCGGCGCGACTGCGCTTTTTACTGTGGCGACTTTCGGTGCTGCTCCTGTTTCTTACCAGTGGCTGCAGGATGGAATCGACCTTACCAACGGCGGCGACATTTCCGGCGCCAACACTGCCGCCTTGAGAATCTCCAACGTAACCGACAGCGATGCAGCATTCTATTCCGTCGTGGTAAGCAATGCCTTCGGCTCCGTCACCAGTGATGAGGCAGTCCTTGGGATAGTCTATTCCCCGCCCGGCATTGCCACCCAACCGGCGAGCCAGACGGTCTTGGTGGGGACGACTGCGTCGTTCACTGTGGCAGCATTTGGAGACCAGCCGTTGTCGTATCAGTGGCAGGAGAACGGAACCAATTTAGCGGATGGTGGCGCCATTTCCGGGAGCGCCACAAGCTCATTGACCATCTCCGACGTCGCTTTGTCAAGCGCTGGAACCTATTCGGTGATCGTAAGCAACACGACCCAAGTCGCATCCAGCGCTAAAGCGGTGCTGACCGTCTTGCCGGTCACCTTGCCGGGGGCTTCGATGTCAAGCCTTCATCTTTTCAGCGGCGCTTCAGACGGCGCATTTCCTTACGCCGGACTGACAGAAGGCAAAGATCACAATCTCTACGGCACAGCCGAGGGTGGCGGCTCCCTATTCGAAGGTGTAATATTCAAGATGACTCCTCCAGGGGGATTGGCAACCTTATATAACTTTATCAATAGCCCCGCCGGCTCGTATCCCTATGCGAGTCTGGCGTTGGGCGCGAACGGCGATTTTTATGGGACATCATCTCAGGGAGGAACCGACGGCTATGGCACGACCTTCAAAGTGACTCCCGGTTCATTCACCGTGGCATACCTTTACTCGTTCGAGGACGGTGTTGACGGCGCCGAGCCTTTGGCTGGCTTGATGCAGGGCGCCAATGGCAAATTCTATGGCATAGCAATAGAAGGCGGTGCCAATGGTTATGGCTCGGTGTTCGAGATGACGGCAAACGGCGTGGTCACTGCTATGTATGGGTTTACTGGAGGAAATGATGGCGGCAACCCTTACGCCGGGTTGATTCAGGGCAGGGATGGGAACTTGTACGGCACAGCCTTTGAATATGGCATCGGCGGTTATGGCACCGTTTTCAAGATGACAACCGAAGGCATACTGACTACTTTAGCTTCGTTCGATGCCACCAATGGCGCTTTTCCCCAAGGAGGAGTCATCCAGGGATTGGACGGAAATCTGTACGGCACCACGGTCCAAGGAGGCTCCAACGGCGAAGGTACGATCTTCAGCCTGACCACCAATGGCACACTAACCACCCTCTTTTCATTTGGCGTCACAAATGGAAGTAATCCTCAAGCCGCGCTTGTGCAGGGCACTGACGGCAATTTCTATGGCACGACCTCCTCGGGCGGCGTCGGAGGCCAGGGCACGGTGTTCAGGATAACCACTAATGGCACGCTAACCACTTTGCTGTGGTTCGATGGCCTTAATGGCGCTGATCCCGAAGCGGCGCTGATCCAGGCTAGCGATGGCAATTTCTATGGCACGACAGTCCAAGGCGGCACCGGTTTCAACCCCTCCGCCGGTGGCGGCAATGGCGTCATTTTCCGGCTCACAGTGCCGATTTTCGTCAGCAACTCGTTCGCTGTTACAACGGCCATTGCGGCTCTGCCCTATTCCTCAACGATCTCAAACTTCGCAATTGCGCCTCAGGGTGATGCGCTCAGCTTTGCCAAAGTGAGTGGCCCGCTTTGGCTGAACGTGGCCACCAACGGCCTCCTCTCCGGCACGCCCGGCAATTCAGACATCGGCACAAACCTGTTTACGGTCAGCTTGACCGATACCAACGGCATGTCCGCCTCGGCCAACCTAATAATTTCCGTGATCCCCGACCCGCCTCCCACGTTTATCCTCAACCCCTTTGCCGGACCTTGGGCCAATGTGGACGAGGATTATTCGGCCACAATCGCCACCAACGCCAGCGACGCGGAGCTTGGCCTCGGGGATATCCTCACTTTTGCAAAGCTCAACGGTCCGCCATGGCTGAGCGTGGCGGCCAATGGGATGCTTTCCGGCACTCCGGAAGACATTAATGCCGGGACGAATACCTTTGTCGTGAGCGTGACCAATTTAGGGGGCGGCTCCAACACCGCGACCATGATCCTTTATGTGAACAGCCCGCCTGAGTGGACGCTCCGGAACTTCACGACGCCGGCTGCCACAGTCGGCCTTCCCTATTCCGGCACGATTGCTACAAACGCCACTGACCCGGACATCGGAGCGGGAGACACGCTCACCTTTTACAGAGTCGCCGGCCCCGATTGGCTCAACGTAGCTACCAATGGTGGACTTTCAGGCGTAGCTTCGAGTACCAATCTAGGTGCAAACGCTTTCTTGGTGCTGGTGGTCGATTCCGGCGGACTGTCCGCCATCGCAGATTTGGACATCGTGGTCAACGCGGACATCCCTCCTACATTTATCAGCAATCCATTTTCCGAGCCGCAGGCCACGGCCGGACAACCTTACGCGGCCGGCATCGCAACCAATGCCATCGATTTGGTCTTTGGCGACATGCTGACCTTCTCCGAACTCAGCGGTCCGGCCTGGTTGAGCCTCGCCGGCACCGGCAGTCTATCTGGCACACCTCCATCCACCGCCGTCGGAACCAATGTGTTTATCGTGAGTGTGTCCGACTTCGAAGGCTTATCCAACAACGCAACCATGTATATCAACGTGACGCCAGCGCCCCCAATCGTGGTGCAGTTGATACTGCAAGGTCCCGGCCTGATGCTCTCTTGGAGTGGCGGGATCGCGCCATTTCAAGTAGAGTTGGCGACGAATCTGAGCAGTTCCGCTTGGCAAAATGTCGCCGGTCCCACGAACGTGACGAACATCGTCCTATCGCCGAGCAATGTCAGTTCCTTTTACCGCGTTCGGGGACAGTAGTAGAAATACCAAAAAGCGAGACTTTCGGTCAGTCCGAATTCTTCACCACAGCGCAGTGGGGCATAATCTCAGAAAACAAAGGAGTCCTTGTCAGGCCACCTCCGCTGCCGCGACGGGGGGCGTCGCTGAAAAACGAATCCTCCGAACTGCCTTTATTTGTTCAAAATTCATATTTCAAGCGACGTGGGGGAGTCCTGCTACGTGCTTTCAGGACTTTAGAGAATCCGTTGACTTGTTTAGACACGGCGGATTTGACAGTGTTGACGAATTCGCAAGGCTCGCATCGTCAAAGTATTCAAAGCATGTTCAAGCCATGAAGCGGCTGACACGATTGGCTCTTTCATTGCACAACACATTGAAGTCATAAAACAATTATTGCTGATTCACTTCTTTTCAACCGGCGTGATTTTGATCGAGGCGACAAAAGTCTTGAATCGGTCAAGATCTGCGTAGCGTTTCGATGGAATACGGGCCATGGCGAGTTTGTTTTCGCAGAGTCTTTTGCCTAGGGTTTCGAGTCTCCAGCCCAAAATCACCACGTCGGAAGTGGAGAGGGCAAGAGTGAATTTCTGCGGCGGCGCATTCCTGTCGTCGGAAGCATCCGGGTTTGGTTCGATGGTGTAGTCAATCAACTGGCTAGTGTGAAAGCCGTGATATGAGGTCCTCGCAAGAATTGAGATTCGCACTTTGGAAAGCCTGATGGCATTTCGGACTTGAGTTCGCAGAGGCGATCTGCACCATAACCATCGAGAATGCTACGTGCGTCTGAACAATTGCGAACACCCACTTGCCTGCGGAGCGCGAATCGATGAAATATCCAACCGCTGAAAACTCGGGTCCGACGCCACGGTTATCCTGCGTTCGTCGCCGGTTACCTCGTACGCTGATGCTTTCTCTGGTCGTGGCGGTGAGCGCGATTGGAGCCTTGCAGGTGGCGGCCTGCACGTGTGTGCTCGTTACGCGCGGGGCCTCGGCAGACGGATCGGTTATGATCACTTACAATTGCGACGATGCCGGGGCCTTTGCCACGCTTGGCATTATTCCGGCCATGGACCACAAGCCGGACGAAGTGATTGTGATTGGCCCCCACAATCCGGAGGACAAAAAACCGCGCGGTACTATTCCCCAAGTTCCGCACACCTACAAAGTATTGAACGGCTTGATGAATGAGTTTCAGGTGGCAATGGCCGAGAGCACCTTCGGCGGACGGCCTGAGTGTGAGAATCCCCAGGCGTTCCTGGAATATCACCATCTGATGGTGCTGGGCTTGCAACGCGCTCGCATGGCGCGTGAAGCCATCCAGGTGATGACCCAGTTGGTGGCCGAATACGGCTATGAGTCAGAGGGCGAGTCCATTTCCATCGCCGACCCTCGAGAGGCGTGGATTCTGGAGATCGTCGGCACGGGGCCGGGCGGAAAAGGCGGTGTTTGGGCTGCTGGACGAATTCCTGACGGCCAGGTATCTTGCCACGCCAATCATCCTCGCCTGGCCGAGATTCCCAGAAACGACCCTATCAACTGGCTCTTCTCGGAGAACGTGGAGAGTTTCGCCGTGAGCAAAGGCTGGTACGATCCCAAATCCGGCCAACCGTTCCGCTTCTGCGATGCCTACTGTCCGGCCACTCCATTTTCGCGCAAGATTTGCGATTCCCGCGTGTGGAGTATTTTGCGCCGCGCCGCGCCGTCGCTGCACCTTTCTGTCGATTATAATCGCTCCAAGCCTGGGTCGCAGCCCTACCCGGTGTCGGTTACGCCGGACAAGAAGCTCGCGGTAGCCGACGTGTTCGGTCTGATCCGCGACCACTACGAAGGAACCGAGCTGGACATGACCAAAGGAATCGACGCGGGCCCGTTCGGATTGCCGCGGCGCTGGAGGCCGCTGACGTTTAAAGTTGACGGCGTCGATTACTGTTGGGAACGCCCTATTTCCACGCAACAGACTGGTTTTTCCAGCGTGTCGCAATCGCGTTCCTGGCTGCCGGACCCCGTTGGCGGCGTGCTTTGGTTCGGCATGGACGACACCTATACCACCTGCTACTCGCCGTTTTATTGTAGTCTTGACAAAGTGCCGCCAAGCTTTGCGGCCGGAACTATCGAGAAATTCTCCTGGGACTCCGCGTGGTGGGTTTTCAACATGACCGCGAACTACACTTACACGAAATATTCCTACATGGTGACCGAGGTTCAGGCGGTGCAGAAGGACGTCGAGTCGAATCTGCTGGCCCTCCAGCCGGCGGTGGAGAAAACCGCGGTCGAGTTGGCCGGAACTGACACCAATCTGGCGACTCGTTACTTGACAGACTACTCGGTCACGCACGCTGAGTCCACGGTCACTCGATGGCGGGCGTTGGCGGAGCATTTGATTACGAAATACAACGACGGTTACATCCGCACTGATGATGGCAAATATCCGGATGTCGGCTACCCGGAGGAATGGTTGCATCGCGTCCTCCGCGAACGTCCCGACGCCTTCCGTTTGCCGGTGGAAAAACCGGTCGAAAAGCCCACGCCTTGAACAGGTTTGAAAAGTGTGCGAACGCTTGTAGCCGCCGCCGTAAGGCGGCGGACGAAGACCCGTTCGCCAGAAATCCGCCGCCTCACGGCGGCAGCTACGAGTAATACCATTTACAGTTTGTGGTTGCACTATTGTAAGACAAAGCCGATGCTGAGGTCATGCCGAAGCATTTTCGTTTGAATCGACCGGAACTGGCAGTGGCGGTCGCGGCGGCGTTATCCGCCTGTCAGGATGTTAAGGAG
>DASYNM010000622.1:0-5046 GCA_036008545.1 Verrucomicrobiia bacterium | reverse complement strand
GCGGCACCAACACAACCATCCAAATCACAACTGGTTCCAATCCGACCGGAACACTTTCGGCCACGACCAACATCGCCCTGAATGGGACGACGTTGATCAAGCTCGATGGTGCTTCCAATGACGTGGTCGAGGCGGACGGGGCCATTGCCTACGGCGGCACGCTGAGTCTGCAAAACATCAGCGGAACTAACTTGGCTGCCGGCGACAGCTTCCAGGTGTTCGATGCGGCGAGCTACTCGGGTTCCTTCGCATCCATTACCCCCACTGCGCCAGGGCCTGGACTCGCGTGGGACACAACACAATTGAGCAGCGGCGCGATCAGCGTGATGACGGCGACCGCGACCGGACCGACCATCTCCAGCGTACAGCTATCCAGTGGGAACATCGTCCTGAGCGGCTCTGGCGGAACGGCCAGCGGCACATATTATTTGTTGACCACGACCAATTTGGCCGTGAAGCCCTGGCTCACGATTGCCACGAATAGTTATGACACCAACGGCAACTTCGTCTTGACCAACGCCGTTACCCCGGGCGTCACCCAGCAGTTCTACTTGATTGAGCAGTGAGGTAGTTTCCGTGAGGATATGTTCGCGTAAATCGAGGGTGAGTGCGGGGCCAAAAGCCGCATTCACCCTGATAGAATTGCTGGTGGTCATCGCGGTCATCGCCATCCTTGCGGCCATGCTGCTGCCGGCTCTGGCCAGCGCGAAGCTGCACGCCCAGCAGACTCAGTGCATCAACAATCTGAGACAACTGCAACTGGCCAGCAGGATGTATTACGACGACACTGGCACGTTCATCGGGCCGATCACCAACAATCCCGATTTCAGCCAGGGCGATTGGATGGGGACCATGCTGAGTTACTATGGCAAATCGACCAACGTGATCATTTGCCCTAGCGCGCCTGACATGGGAATCAATCCTCCCGGTACCGTCAATCCTCCTGGCATGAGCGACCGCGCCTGGCACTGGACGCTTTCCACGCCGATTTACGCTTCCAGCTACGGCTACAACAAATGGCTGGAAAGCGGCCAACTTTACGGCGAGGACCCGCGCAATTTTAACCAGGAGTCAGAGATCGGCCGGCCGGCCGTGACGCCAGTCTTTATGGACTGCGCCTGGATCAACTTATATCCCGACGTCACAGATACCCCGGCCACCAGCCTCTATGACCCGATTGATAATCCCGGAATCGGCTCCTCCGGGCTGACTCGAGTTTGCATCGCGCGGCATGGAAGCAGGTCCGCGGGTGCCGCGCCCAAGAAGCTGGCGTTTGGCGCGACCACGTTGCCCGGCTTGATTGTCTCCAGCTTCTACGACGGCCACGACGAGACGATTCGCCTGCAAGACCTTTGGACTTATTATTGGAATCTTACTTGGGTGCCTGGTCCTGCGCCGAAGACACTTTGAATTAGAAGCAATCAAGTGCGTGCGGCGCGCATGATATTCATTGTTGTCAGACATTGTTAGGAACGAGGCAATGGCGGCGGGCAACCGAGCCGGTCTCAGTTTGGGCTTCAGTTGCCCTCATCGCCGGACATCTTACCACTATCCTGATGACTTGCAGAAAATCGCATGTGCCATGACCGCCATAGGTTTTCCAACAGCCTCTTAAGCCTGCCGCTCAGTTGCCGATAATAAACAGAGGTGGCCACATGCCACGACACGTCTTCGAGCAACTGCTCCTCAGAGGGAGCGGGAACAGATGCGTACTGCCCAGAAATGGGACGATCCCATGCAGAAAGAGGGTTGCATATCATGAAGAAGCAAAGCCTTCATCGCAACGAGACGGCACGCTCACGAATTCGTCTCGATTAATAGCGCACCCGTTATGGTCTTTAGCTCGCCTATCTTCCTCTTCCTCTTCCTGCCCATAGTCTTGGCCGGTTGCCTATTGCCCGGCTTGCGGCTGCGCAACTTCTGGCTGCTGACCTTCAGCATCCTGTTTTACGCTTGGGGCGAAGTCGGTTTTGTCGGACTGATGCTGGCATCCACCGTGATCAACTACTTCTTGGGACGTTGGGTGGAAATGGAAACCGACCAACGGCGTCGGCGCTGGGCTGTGGGAGTGGCGCTCGTATTCAACCTGGGACTCTTGGGAGTCTTCAAATACACCAATTTTGCCGTCCACAACCTGAATGCCATACTTGGGATCGTTGGGGTTAAGCCGGTAGTGGTTCAGGACGTCCGCCTGCCGATCGGCATCTCGTTCTTCACCTTCCACGCCATTTCTTACGTGATGGATATCTACCGGCGAAAATGGGTTGCCGCTAAGAACCCGGCCGACGTTGCCCTCTACATCTTCTTCTTCCCTCAACTCATCGCCGGGCCGATCCTGCGCTGGAACGCCATCGCCCCGCAGATTGCCAGTCGTCGGCAAACCAGCGAACGTTTCGCCTACGGGATCAGGCGGTTCGCCGAAGGGCTGGCCAAAAAAGTGATCATTGCCAACGCCGTGGCGGTGCCGGCGGATGCCATCTTCGGCTTGTCAGCCGATTGGCGCGACATGACTATGGCCACGGCCTGGGTGGGAGCCATTTGCTACATGCTGCAAATCTACTTTGACTTCTCCGGCTACTCCGACATGGCCATAGGTTTGGGAGCGATGTTTGGGTTCGAGTTCATGGAAAATTTCAACCACCCTTACGTGGCGCAATCCATCCGCGACTTTTGGCGTCGCTGGCACATTTCCCTTTCGAGCTGGTTCCGCGATTACCTTTACATACCGCTAGGGGGAAACCGCTGCTCGGAGAAACGCAATAAATTTAATCTCGTCATCGTCTTCTTGCTGTGCGGCCTCTGGCACGGGGCCAGTTGGACCTTCGTGTTGTGGGGCCTCTATCACGGAGCTTTCATCGTGATGGAACACGGCCAGGCGGGCCGCAACCTCGATCGTATTCCAAGGCCGTTACGGCACTGTTACGCCTTGGTTGTTGTTTTAGTGGGCTGGGTTTTGTTTCGCGCCCCAAGTTTATGGGTGGCCGTCGGCTATCTATGCAACATGGCCGGCATTCGCTTGGGCGGCGTGGCCCCCGCACCATTGGTCGGCCGCATCAATCACCAAGCCGCCTTCGCGATCATCGCCGGCCTGATTTTGGCTACGCCGGTCTGGCCTTGGGTGAAATCATGGGCCGCAGTTAAGCTGGAAAAGCTGCCGCGCGCTTGGGGTTCTGCCGTCCAAGGGGTCGGCTCCGGTGCCCAATTGGCTTTGATTTTGGCGATGCTGATCATTTCAGCCGCCTGGCTGGCCGGCGGCACCTACAACCCGTTCATTTATTTTCGGTTTTAAGTTATGTCGGCAACGAACAAAATCAGCCGAGTCGCCAACGCAGTCCTCATCATGAGTTTCCTCTGCGTAATCTGGCTCCCGACTTCGGATTGGCTGTGGGGGCTGGACCACCGACCCACACCTAACGAAAACCGCAAATCGGCGGAGTTCCCGAGAAACATCACGGCTCCAGGCCCGTTTTTGGCGGCATTTGGTGATTTCTACGAAGACCACTTCGGGTTCCGCAACCGGTTGGTTTATTGGAACACACACTGGAAATGGAGCATCTTCAAGGAGTCGCCTGTCACCACAACTCTTCAAGGAGAACAGGGCTGGCTTTACTGGGCCAAGGAAGGGATGGTAGAAAATTACACAGGACAGGCGCAATTCACTCAGAAGGATTTGCAAAGCTGGCAGAAATTGTTAGAGGCGCGCCGCGATTGGCTGGCGCAACGGGGCGGAAAATATATCTTCGTCGTCGCGCCGAACAAAGAAACCATCTACCCGGAATTCCTCCCTAAATGGGTGGTCAAGAACAGCCAGCCTGGAAAACTGGACGAATTCCTGGCCTACATGCGCCAGCACTCGACGGTGCCAGTTCTGGATTTGCGGCCAGACTTGATTGCCGCCAAATCCCATGGGTCAACCTATTACAAGACCGACACCCACTGGAACAATTTTGGAGCATTCGTGGCCTATCAGAGATTGATCAACGCGCTGCAAGCGCAAATCCCCGATCTCAAACCACTGGACCTAGATTGCTTCATCCGCAAACCCATGGTGCGACGGGGCGGGGATCTTGCCATTTGCATCGGACAAGAGGACGACATGCCGGAAACCGAAGGTGTAGATTTCCGCCCGCAAGAACCCTTGAAGCCCTTGCAATCCATGCAACACCACATCCAGGACCGTCAGTCCGCCATCATCGTCACCCAAAACCCAGCCACGCGGGGCAAGGTCATCCTCTTCCGCGACTCCTTTGCTGACGCCTGGATACCTTTCGTTGGCTACCATTTCAACCAAGCGATCTACCTGGGCCACCGGGAATGGGACCGGGCCATGCTCGAGCGGGAAAGGCCCGACTTGGTAATCGACGAGATCGTGGAACGAAAATTTAATAACCAAGCGCCCTTGCAACTCCTGGAAGCGGACCAAAGAACGGGCATTGACAAGGTGGTAAAAGGAGAGGCCAAAATAAATACGGCGCCGCTGATGGGGAAAGCCAGCCCGCGCCAGGCCAGCGCTTTTCCATAAAATATTGAAGCTTCACGCCGGCTCCCTCTCGCCCGCATCGTTCTCGGCCCTAACTCCACAGCGCAAAGTGGACGCACGAAAACGTTTGCAAGTTGAAACGCATAACGCTGCAATGAGCAAATGAGATATGACCCGGCACGCGCTCTCGAATTGTTGCGTCTTGGCACGCAGCAGCCGAGCGCCACTTTTCGCGACGGTCAGGAGGAGGCGATTCGCCACGTGGTGGATGGTCGCGGGCGGCTGCTCGTGGTACAGAAAACCGGCTGGGGAAAGAGTTTTGTCTATTTCGTTGCCACGAAGCTGCTGCGCGAGCAAGGGATGGGGCCAGCCATCCTGATCTCACCGCTGTTGGCGTTGATGCGAAATCAAATCGCCGCGGCCACTCGCATGAGGGTTCGTGCCCTCACGATCAACTCGGAGAATCAGGATAAGTGGCAAGCGGTCGAGACGGCTCTGGGGCGAAATGAAGTCGATATCCTGCTCATTTCGCCGGAGCGGCTGGCTAACGAGCATTTTCATGCGGC
>DASYNM010000621.1:0-5888 GCA_036008545.1 Verrucomicrobiia bacterium | reverse complement strand
TGCCTGAAGGTTAACGATGTCATCGAAGTGCGCGAAACCAATGTCTCGCGCCAGTTGGCCACCAAGAATCTCGAGTTGTCCACCAGCAAGGTTGTGCCCGACTGGATGTCCTTGAACAAAGAAGCCTTCAAAGGCACCGTCATGCGGATTCCAACCCGCGACGAGATCCAGCCCATCGCCAACGAGCAGGCGGTGGTAGAATTTTATTCCCGCTAATGCCAAAAACCGTCCCGCTTCGGCGGGACAAAACAATTACACGGGCTGCTTCGTCGGCGGGAACGGCGGAGAAGCCAGATTAAAATTGTTGAAAGGAAAGTTATGCCAGTACGTTTAGGACGTTTTGAAATGCCCAAACGGTTGATCAAAGAAGATACAACCGCCACGGAAACCTACGCCAAATTCATCGCCGAACCCTTTGAAACCGGTTACGGCCACACCATCGGCAACTCGCTGCGGCGCGTGCTGCTTTCCTCGCTGGAAGGCGCCGCCATCAGCTCCATCAAAGTCGATGGCGCGGTGCATGAATTCGCCACCATCGACGGCGTGGTTGAGGACATGACCGACGTGGTCTTGAATCTCAAGAAGGTTCTCTTTCGTTCCCATACGCGCGACACGCAGACCCTCCTGTTGTCTGTCAACAAGGAAGGTGCGGTGACCGCCGGCGACATCGAATTGGTGCAGAACCTGGAGATCGTCAATCCCAAGCAACTCATCTGCACGCTCGACAAGAAGAAAAAGCTGGAGATGGAACTCGAGGTCAAGGTCGGGCGCGGTTTTTGCCCCGGCGATGAAAACAAAAAGCCCGATCAAGCCATCGGGGTTATCGCCATTGACTCCCTCTTTTCGCCGGTCACACGCGTCCGCTATGCGGTCGAGAATGCCCGCGTCGGACAGCGCACCGATTACGACCGGCTTCTGTTGGAGATTTGGACCGACGGCCGCATCACGCCCGATGACGCGCTTACTCAGGCCTCGGCCATCCTGCAACACCACCTGGACGTTTTCGTCGGCTACGACAAGAACGCGGTGGAATTCGAAGAAACCGAGGCCAAGCAGGACGACGAGAAGGCCAAGATGAAGAAGTTGCTCAACATGAGCGTGAACGAAATCGAGTTGAGCGTGCGCGCGGCCAATTGCTTGAACAACGCCAACATCACCACCGTCGGCCAGTTGGCCATGAAGACCGAGGCGGAGATGCTCAAATACCGCAACTTCGGCAAGAAATCGCTGAACGAAATCAAGGAGAAGCTGGCCAGCCTTGGCCTCTCCCTGGGCATGAACATTGATGCCGCCCTCCTGGAAGCCCCCAAGGAGGAAGCCAAAGTCGAATAACGGAGTTCTTATGCGCCACCTTAAACGCACCGCCAAACTGGGCCGCACCGGCACGCATCGCAACCGGATGCTGGCCAACCTGGTTTGCAGCCTGATCAAACATCGACGCGTCACCACGACTTTGGCCAAAGCCAAAGCCGCCCGGTCCGTCGCAGAGAAAATGATCACGCTGGGCAAGAACGGCACTCTGCACGACCGCCGTCTGGCTTCCGCCCGGCTGCATCAGGACGAGGACGCCATCAAAATTCTCTTCAACGAGATAGCGCCGACGCAAAAAGAGCGCCGTGGAGGATACACGCGCATCGTCCGTCTTGGTCAGCGCCAGGGCGACGCAGCGCAGCAGGCCATTTTGGAATTCGTCGATGTGCCTGTTCCCGAAGCCCCGGCTCAAACGGCCCAGCCCGGCGCCGCCGAGGCCAAGAAAGAGGAGCCTTCCGAGAAAAAGGAAGGGAAGAAGGAAGAGCAGCAGGCCGCCACCGCGCCTGCTTGAGTTGTGCATTGATATAATCCGGCGCACGTCCAGAATAGCTGGCGATGCGCCGGTTTTTTATTGCGCTTTTGCTGTTGCTCGCACCCGTCTTGCAGGCGGGGGAGGGGAGCGTTCTCAAAGTGCTGTCCCAGCTTGTGGACGAACATGGCCGTCATGCGCTTTCGCCCAGCCTCTACGAGCGGGACGCCTACCAGTTCCACCTGCGCCGGGTTCCTAAGCTCCGCGGCGGCGCGCGGTTGGTCGTGCAGTGGAAGGCGAAGAATACAGATTGGACAAAACTTAAATTGCGGGCCGAAATGCGCTGCCTGTTGGGAGACAATTTGCACAGCGTCACGATGGAGGAACCCGCTGTCAAGAACGGCCATTACAGCAGTTGGTCCGAATTCAGGATCGAGGGGGCGGACTATAAAAACTTTGGCCAAATCGTCGCGTGGCGTGTCACGCTTCTGGAGGGCGACAAGCAACTGGGCCAACTGGAATCCTTCCTCTGGTCCGGCGTTGTATCGGACCCTAAGGCTTCAATTTCTCAAGCACCTTCTCCAACGCCTCCTCGACCTTGACCTGCGTCAGCGCGCCGCCGCGAATTTTCAATTCCATTTCGCCTTTGGCCAGGGATTTCTCCCCGATGCCAACGCGTATTGGAAAGCCGATTAACTCGGAATCCTTGAACTTAAAGCCGGGACGTTCATCGCGGTCGTCCAAAATGACCTCCACTCCGCGCGCGCTCAAATCGGCGTAGAGTTTCTCGGCCAGCTTCATCACAGCGCTGTCGGGCGCAACGCTCAAGGGCGTCAAACATACTGTGTAGGGCGCCACGCTGAGCGGCCAGATGATGCCGTCTTTATCATTGCATTGTTCGATGACGGCTTGGAGTGTGCGCGTAACGCCAATGCCGTAACAACCCATGATGGCGAAATGCTTCTGGCCAGCCTCGTCCAAGAAACAGGCGTTGAAGGCCTCGCTGTACTTGGTGCCGAGTTTGAATACGTGGCCCACCTCAATGGCGCGCTGGATGCGCAGGGGTTGGCCGCATTTTGCGCATGGCTCTCCGACGCGTGTCAGGCGCAAATCGCTCCATTTCTTGACAGTGATGTCGCGCTCGATATCGACCTGACGCAGATGAAAGCCGTCCTCGTTGGCGCCGGTCGTCATGTTGGCGGCGCCGCGAAGCGTCTCGTCCGCATACAAAGGAAAATCCTTCACTCCCACTGCTCCAAGACTGCCTGGCCGGGCTTTCAACGCTGCCTGAATTTCCTCCGCCTCGGCTGGGCGAAACGTGGCCGTGCCCAATGCTCCGGCCAGTTTCGCATCGTTCAACTGATGATCGCCGCGCATCAGGATCAACACCGGCTTGTCCTCCACGATGTAAACCAGCGTCTTGATCTGTCTGGTGGCCGGCGCGTTGTAGGGCGGGCGTGCCAAATCATCAATCGTCGCGACGCCCGGCGTTGCGAATTTCTCCGGTGTGCCGCCGGAGGCCGTCTCGGTGGGGGTCGCGCGGCTCGAGGCTTTTTCGACGTTGGCGGCGTAATGGCATTGTTCGCACCAGGCCACTTCATTCTCGCCCGTCTCGGCCGGCACCATGAACTCGTGCGAAAATTTTCCCGCCATCACACCTGTGTCTGCCTCGACCGCCATCGTCTTGAGGCCGCAGCGCTGGAAAATGCGCGCGTAGGCGTCATACATTTTTTGGTAACTGAGATTCGCCGCCTCGTCGGTCGTGTCGAAGCTGTAGGCGTCCTTCATCACGAATTCCTTGGCCCGCATCAAGCCGAAGCGGGGGCGGATTTCGTCGCGGAACTTGGTTTGGATTTGGTAAAAATTCTTTGGCAACTGGCGATAAGAACTCAACTCGCCCGCCAGCAGGGAAGTGACAACTTCCTCATGAGTCGGCCCCAGCACCCATTCCTTCTTGGCATGGTCGCGCGCCTTGAATAGGACGCCCTGCGCGGTTTGGTAACGACCGCTTTGCTGCCAGATTTCCGGCGGTTGCAAGGCAGGCATGAGGACCTCCAGCGCTCCAGTCCGATTCATTTCCTCGCGCACAATCTGTTCGACTTTGCGCAAGGCGCGCACGCCCAGCGGCAGAAAGATGTAAAGGCCGCCGGTGAGCTTGCGCACCAAGCCGGCTCGCAAGAGCAGCTTGTGCGAAAGAATTTCGGCTTCCGCCGGAGTTTCTTTGAGAGTCGGAATAAAGGCCTGGCTCCAACGCATAAAATAAATGAATCTTCGTTTGGCCTCGCGGCCTATTTGTTAACCGTCGCTTTACCGCTGAGCAAAACCCACGGGTCGCTCGGAGAGTATGCAGCCGATGCGGGCCGTCATTCAAGATAGATCACAATCTGAGCCATGCCCGAAGACGGTTCTTGCATGAGTCCTGATCGCGAGGTGAGAGAATGCCAACAGCCTTAATGACCAACCTGTTTTCAATCGTGGCCAGTTGAGACTTGATTCCGCAAGGAACATTCAGTCCCGCAGACTGCCAATCCCGCAGCGCCAAATCCACATTCTGCAACTGCGAGGAAATCGGAACCACGAACAAGTCGCCCACAAAACTGCTGTGGCCGATGACGACAGCCGGCCGAACTTTGCGGCTGGACAAATCAGTAAATGGAATCGGAAGAAGAACGACCTCACTAATTGAGAAGCTCATTGAATACGTCATCCGCCGGGTTATCCCAGATCTTCGTCAAATTCTCCTCGGACTTTTTGAACCACGCTTCGCGTTCCGCGGCCTCCTCTACGCCCGCTTTGCTCTGGATGGTGACAAGGACGTGCGCCTTGTCCTCCAGCGGCAAAAGGCAGGGAAGTTTCAGCGTCCCGTTTTCGTAAATGGCTTCCACCGTGGTGGTCATAACTCAAGGATAGCATTGAAGCCCGTCATTGGCAAGAATCCTTCAACAGCCGAACTGCGTTGAGCCCACTAAAGCGGCTTTGATAATCGAATGAGCAACTCACGCGGCGTGATGATTTGGATTCCAAAGGGCTTTCCTAGCGCCAGCAAGTCGTCATCCCTTGTGACGATGATCTTGGCTCCGGCTCCAAGCGCGCAGGCTAAATGGGGGTCATCTTTCACATCGCGGCTCCGTTGTTTTCCTAAAGGCGCAGGTTCAACTCGCCTCACATTTTCCTGATACCAGGACAATGTGGTAGCGTGCGAATGCTTCGTGCGGTCGCCGCGATCAGCAAACAGCAGCCTCAATTCTTGGAGGGTGTCCTCCGTGGCGTAGGCAATAACCCGGCGGCGCGCCATGGCCAGCAGGCAACGATGCGCTTCGCCCCGCCATCCGGCGCCGGAAAACACGACCCCCGCGTCAATGACGACCTTCACGCTTCTTCTTTCGCCGGGCCTTGACGTCGGCGTAGATGGCCGCCATTTCCTTGCCCGAAGGATCGCCCAGCGGCGCACCTTCGATGGCTTTTTCCAAAAAGGCCACGTCCGCCTCAATTTGCTCCTGGCGGCGATGGCGAATCAAATCCCGCATGTATTCGCTCATGGAATCAAACGCCTTCGCCGCCGAGTCCGCCCGCGCGAATTCAGCCAACTCTGGATTCAATGAAATGTTGATGGTCTCTGCTTTCACGTCCCTAGCTTAATCCAATGGCAGGCTATGTCAAAGCTTGCCAATGGGCAATCTCGGCTCCGAGAGACAATTGTTACTTGACTGAATTCACCAAGGGCGCCAGCCCCTGGATGCGCACTTCCAGCTTGTCGCCCGAGGCGATGGGTCCCACGCCGCTCGGCGTGCCGGTAATGATGACGTCGCCGGGCAGGAGGGTGATGTTGGTTGAGACAAAGCTGACGAGCTGCGCGCAGTTGAAAATAAGCTGGCTGGTGTTGGAATTCTGGCGGAGTTGCCCGTTTTGAAATAACTGGATAGTCAAATCCGTCGGGTCCAGTTTGGTTTCGATGTAGGGTCCCAACGGCGTGAAGGTGTCAAATGATTTGGCCCGCGCCCATTGGCTTTCGGAATTTTGGATGTTCCGATCGCTGATGTCCAGCGCGGCGGTGTAGCCAAGAATATAACGCGAAGCCGCGGTGGGCGTGACGTTGCGCACACGCCGG
>DASYNM010000620.1:0-16820 GCA_036008545.1 Verrucomicrobiia bacterium | reverse complement strand
TGGTCACCAAAACCGAAACTGAACCCGTCACATAAACAGCGCCGCCTGCGCCCGAACCGCCGGACGCCCCTTCGCCACCGACTCCCGCAAAAGAGCCGGTGCCAGGCGATCCGCCGCTGCCAGCGGCGCCGGCGCTGCAATTGTTGTCCAGGAATTCCGTGGAGACGAAGACGTTGTTGGCGCCAGTGCTGTAAATCGCGCCTCCAAAGGCGCTGCCACCTGAGCCGGCGTTGCCGCCGTTGCCGCCAAAAAGCAAGCTGTCGCCGCCACCGCCGCCAGTGCCGCCGTTGCCGCCGAGGGCGCTGTTGGTTCCCACCACGGAGTCATAAATGCTGAGAGGACCGCGGCTATAAATGGCGCCTCCTTCGGCCGTGCCGCCGTTGCTGGCGTTGCCGCCGTTGCCGCTGCTGTTGGTGGTGCCATTGACGCCGGTAACGTTGGTGGCCGAGTTGCCGGCGATGATGCAATTGCTGATAATCAAAGTCCCGTTATTGTAAATGGCCCCGCCATTGGTGCTGGTGCCGTTGAGCAATTGCAAATTGTTGAGCGTCAGCAGGCAATTCGTGGCGACGGTGAAAATGCGGGTCAGGCCTTGCGCATCGATCGCGACGGCGTTGGTGCCGCCATCAACAAGGACGGAGTGGTTGATCGGTATGGTCTGACCGGACGACGACAAGAGGATCGTGATGTTGGTTTGAAAATTGGTGATGACGCTGACGGTGGGGTCTTTGACAGCGGTAAGGAATTGATTGTAAGTGGAGATCATGACCGACTGCGCCGACACATGGCGGCAACATAGGGTCAAAAGCACCGCCACCAGCATCCAACCCCTCCTTAGCTCAATAGAGCTTTTCAAGAGCGTTTTCATGCAGCTAAACTCAATATCACACGATTGCTCATTATGAAACAGCATTTCCGGGAAAAGTTGCGCAATTCCAGCGCCCCAGCCCTCGTATGAAGCTCTTTTTCACCGGCCCGCAGGTCAATGCCGAGCTTTTGCTGGCCATGCTCGAAAAGCACGGCATCCCCGCCCGCCAGCAATCGGTCGATCCCGCCGCCCCGGACGACGACGACCTCAACCGCCCGACGCAGATTTTGGTCGAGGAATCCGATTACCAGCGGGCTTATGCGTTGTTCTACACCGAACGCGAGGACGAATTGTAGCGGGAACGGTTGCCTTGCGGGGCAGGCACGGCTATCTTTTGCAGTATGAATGCGCGCTATCGGCCCGTGATGTTCGCCGTGGCCGCCCTGATGGCGGTCTGGCTGGTGGCTCTAGGAGGTTATGCCCTCTCCGATCACTTCAAGATGACGGCTGAAAAACTGCGCGCATACATCCAAGGCAACGATTTGTCCAAATTGTCCGGCGCGGCGCGCGCCAAGGCTTTGCGCGATCTGGCTGATAAGATCAACGCCTTGTCCCCGGAAGAACGGCAGCAGGCGCGTGTCGATCGGCTTTGGTCCCAATGGTTTCGCGAAATGACCGAAGAGGAAAAAGGCCAATTCCTGGACGCCACGCTGCCTTCGGGCTTTCAGCAAATGCTCGCCTCCTTTGAACAACAACCACAGGCCAAGCGACAGAGGGCGATTGACGACGCCATCAAACGACTGCGCCAGCAGCGCGACCATCCCCAGCAACCTGGCAACCCGCCCGATCCAAACGATACCAACGCCCCGCCCGTCTTGAGCGAGGATTTGCAGCAGAAAGTCACAAGCATCGGCTTAAGCTCGGTTTATAGCAGCAGCTCGGCTGAGACCAAGGCAGAGTTGGCGCCGTTGTTGGAGGAAATTCAGAAAAACATGGAGTCGGGCCGGATGTTCCGCGGAGGAAACTGATGCGGAACTCCGCCGCATCGGCCCGGGCTTTCACGCTGGTGGAATTGCTCGTCACCATCGCCATTATCGCTCTGCTTGCGGCTACGCTCATGCCGGCGCTGGGCCGCGGCAAGGAAAGCGGGCGCGTGGCTGTTTGCCAGGGCAACCTCCATCAAATTGGCCTCGCACTCCAGCTTTACGTGGACGACAGCAAGAATATCATGCCGACTATGTACGACCGCCCGTTGGTTGGCGCATCCAACGATCTGCCGACCATCGACATTGTGCTGGCCGGACAGCTTGGCTCGAAGCAGGTGTTGCGCTGCCCCTCGGATCAGCGGCAACTTTTCGAGCAAACCGGTTCGAGCTATTCATGGAACAGCCTGCTCAACGGCCAGAACGCCGACCATTTGCAAATCATGAACCTTTCGCTGGCCCAGACTAAAATCCCGCTTGTATTTGACAAACAGGGCTTTCACGCCGTGCTTGGCTCAAAGTACGCGGTCAATTACCTCTACGCCGACGGCCATATCAAGAACCTCCTCATCATCGCAGGCTCGCAATGATCGAACTGCGCAACGTCACCAAGAAATTTGGGCGCAACACGGCTGTGGACGATTTGTCGTTGACAGTGCCGGCCGGCGAAATTTTCGGCCTGCTCGGCCACAACGGCGCGGGCAAAAGCACGGCCATTGGCATGATGCTCGGCCAGGTCTGGCCCTCCGCGGGAGAGGTCAAGGTCTGTGGACACGAAGTCACGCTTCATCGCCACAACGCCCTGGAAAAGGTCGGCGCCATTTTTGAGGCTCCCGCTTTTTACAACGACTTGAGCGGCTGGCGCAACCTGGAGATTCTCAGTTCTTACACAGCGCCGACGCCGAAGCGGCGCATTCAGGAAGTGGTGGATTGGGTGGGACTGACCGCGCGGATTGGGAGCAAGGTGAAAACGTATTCGCACGGCATGAGGGCGCGGCTGGCACTAGGGCAGGCGCTTCTGCCCCAGCCCGCGTTGTTGATTCTGGACGAGCCGGGCGACGGCCTCGACCCTGAAGGCATTCACGAAATGCGTCTGACCATCCAGCGTCTGCATCGCGAGTTGGGCCTGACTATTTTGCTCTCCTCGCATTTGCTGGTGGAGGTCGAGCAGGTCTGCCTCTCCATCGCCGTGATGAATCAGGGGCGCAAGGTTTTCCAGGGCGCCATCGCCGAAACGCGCCAGGCGCGCGGTTGGGTGCGGCTGCGCACGACTAATTTCGCCGAAGCAGCCAAAATTTTGCGCGAGTCCGGGCTGATAACGCAGGAGCGCGACGGCAAATTCATTCTGCCAGCGGAAGGAGTCGGCACCGACCAAGTGGTCGAGCGTCTCGTGGAACGGCGTCAACCAGTTTTTGAAATCGCGCCCGAGGAGGAGACGCTGGAAAGCTTTTACCTGGCGTTGATGAAAAAATGATTTACTACCAATTGCGCAACGAGCTGTGGAAGATGTTCGGCAAGAAACGCACTTACATTGGCTTCGGCGCGTTCCTGCTGGCCCATGCCACCATACTGCTGCTTGTGCGATACTTGCAGGCACCACGGCGCGAATTGGTCCATCGCCTCGAGTTACTCGGCTACAGCAGCGACAAATTCATCACCAACTTGACCATGGCGCTGGCGGTGCTCATTCCTGTCGCTTCGTTGCTGATGCCGCTCTACGTGGCGCTGGTCGGCGGGGATTTGCTGGCCAAGGAGGCAGAGGACGGGACCTTGCGCATGATTCTAGCCCGTCCGATTTCCCGCTTCCGTCTGGCGCTGGTGAAATGGATGGCCGGGCTGGTTTTTTCCTTTGTGTTGGCGTTGACATTGGGGGCGCTTGGAGTCGCCATTGCCTCTTGTCTCTTCCCCAGCGGAGGATTGTTCGCCTGGCTGCCGATGAACAATGCAGGGCTTGAGCTTTTCAGTCTTTTCGATCCAACGGAGGGATGGAGCCGTTATGCGATCGCAACCGTCATTCTAACGGCTGACGCGGCAACGGTCATGGGTCTGGCGCTGATGTTCTCCTGTTTCAACGTCAAGCCGGCAGCGGCGACGATTCTGGCGCTGTCATTCTGGTTGACAAGCAAGATTCTCCAGGAAATGCCCTATTTTCACGATTTACGCCAGTGGTTTTTCACCTACCACATGGACTACTGGATTAAGATGTTCGAGCAGCGTGTGCCTTGGCCGGAGATCATTCAATCGCTGAGCATCCTCTTCGGCTTCAACCTCACGCTGTTGATCATCGGCTGCGTCGCTTTCCAGGTGCGCGACATCAAATCTTAATTTGCAGACTGGCACCGGGTGGATTATCACTCCCTCCTTGTTCGATCCCCTAAAGACATTTCAGTTGCGCGGTCCCTTACCGCGGCTGCCGGCTACCGGACGACTTGGTCCTCGTGTCTGGGTGTTTGCATCTGTCGCCGTGGGAGGAGCTATCGCCGCGTTCCTCCTGCCGGCGATTCGCCAGCCGCAGTCCTACCACCAATTCGCCGATGGCCGCACCTTGGCCGGCATTCCGAACTGCCTCAATGTGGTCTCCAATGCGGGCTTCCTTTTGGGCGGCCTAATGGGGCTCTGGTTTCTGGCCGGGCGCGATCATTTCATCGAGTCGCGCGAACGAACCGCCTATGTTGTGTTTTTCCTGGGCGTCTGCGCCACCTGTTTCGGCTCCAGTTATTATCATTGGTCGCCGCGCGACGCGACGCTGGCCTGGGATCGGCTGCCGATGACCCTGGCTTTCATGTCGCTGCTCTCGGCCATGATCGCGGAGCGGATTTCCGTGAGCGCCGGGACGCGCTTGCTCTGGCCATTGGTGGCGGCGGGCGCGGGGAGTGTCGCCTGGTGGCGCTGGACGGGGAACCTCCTGCCCTACTTGGCCGCGCAGTATTTTTCGATCTTCCTCATCGGATGGCTCGTGCTCGTATTTCCGGCCAGTTATACGCGCAGCGGGGATTTGTTGGTCGTAACAGGCCTTTATGCTTTGGCGAAAGTTGCCGAGGCACTGGACGCGAAGATTTACAATCTAACGCGATGCATCAGCGGCCACACGCTGAAGCATTTGATCGCAGCCGCAGCCGTGTATTGGCTGCTGCGCATGTTGCGGAAACGAGTGTCTCGGGCGTCGATGTCGCGAGGCGCTCTCCCACCGCGCGCCAAGCTGGGGGCTTATTGAAAAGTTGAATCCCGGCGCCGCCAGTCTATCATGCCTCCGTTGAAGAATATCGTTGCCCGGTTCCTCTGGCTGGTGGTTGCGGCGCTTGGCGCCTGGGCCTTTCTGGTTTTATGCTCGCGTCGCGGGGAGGATATTAATTCCATCTACATCCTGACCGCCGCGCTGTGCAGTTATGCCATTGGCTACCGCTTTTATTCCAAATGGATCGCCGCTCGCGTCCTATTGCTTGACGACCGCCGCGCCACTCCCTGCCAGGTGCATGATGACGGCAAAGACTTTGTCAAAACGAATAAATGGATCGTCTTCGGCCATCACTTCGCGGCGATTTCTGGGCCGGGGCCGTTGGTTGGGCCGGTGCTGGCGGCGCAATTCGGTTACCTGCCCGGCACATTGTGGATTCTCATCGGCGTGGTGCTGGGCGGAGCGGTGCAGGACTTCGTGATTTTGTTCTGTTCGCTGCGACGCGATGGACGCTCGCTGGGGCAAATGGTCAAGGACGAGCTGAATTCGTCCGCCGGTTTGGTGGCATTGCTGGCGATTCTTTCGATTTTGATTATTTTGCTGGCCGTCCTGGCGCTGGTGGTGGTCAATACATTGGCCGAAAGTCCCTGGGGCGTGTTCACCGTGGGCGCCACTATTCCCATCGCGATTTTTATGGGCTGCTATATGCGAGGCGTGCGCGTGGGGAAAGTCTTCGAGGCTTCAGTCATCGGCGTCGTCTTGTTATTGCTGGCGGTATGGGGCGGGCAATGGGTTTATCAGCACCCCGCTTGGGCGGGCATGTTGTCCGTGAAGGCGGAGCCGCTGGCTTGGGGCATGATCGTCTATGGTTTCGCCGCCAGCGTCCTGCCTATTTGGCTGCTGCTGGCGCCGCGGGACTACCTGAGCACCTTCATGAAATTGGGCACGATCTTTATGTTGGCACTTGGCATCCTCGTCCTGCTGCCCAAAATTCACATGCCGGCCCTGACGCCATTCGGCGCGAGCGGCACGGGGCCAGTTTTTGCCGGCAAGTTATTTCCGTTTTGTTTTATCACCATCGCCTGTGGCGCGATCTCTGGATTCCACTCGCTGGTTGCCAGCGGGACGACGCCCAAAATTCTCGCGCGCGAAAAACATGCGCGCTCCATCGGTTACGGCGCGATGTGCCTGGAATCGCTGGTGGCCATCATGGCGCTCATCGCTGCCTGCTCGCTGGAACCGGGCGTTTATTTCAGCATGAATATGAAAGGCGCGCCAGTTGACACGGTCGCCAAGGTCTCGGCTCTTGGGTACGACGTCAGCGTGGAGAAAATGGACAGCTTGGCGTCCACCGTCGGCGAGAAGACGCTCTTTGGACGCGTGGGCGGCGCTCCCACGCTGGCCGTCGGGATGGCCGCGGTTTTCGGCGGGGTCGTGAGCGGGGTTGGGCTGGACTTGTGGTATCACTTCGCCATCATGTTCGAGGCTTTGTTTATCTTGACAACATTGGACGCGGGCACGCGCGTCGGGCGCTACCTGCTGCAGGATTTGCTGGGGCAAATCTGGAAACCGCTGGGCGAAACCAGGAGGACAGGCCCAGCCTGGCTGGCGAGTTTTCTGATCGTCGCGGCGTGGGGCTGGTTCTTGATTCAAGGCGTGCGCGATCCGCTGGGCGGCATCAATTCTCTTTGGCCGCTCTTTGGCATCGCCAACCAATTGCTGGCCGCCATCGCCCTTTGTTTGGCCACCACCGTCATCTTGAAAATGCAACTGCAAGACTCCGCTTCCGGGCGACCGATCTACGCCTGGATCACGTTGGTCCCGTTAATTTGGTTGTTGACAGTCACGATTACGGCGGGCGCCGAAAAGATTTGGCATCCAAGCCCCAAAATCGGCTTCCTGGCCGCCGCTGGTGTTGATGCCGCCAATCCGCGATTGCACTTCAACTGGTTGCTGGACGCGGCGGTAACGGGCTGTTTTCTGCTGATGATTCTGGCCATTGTCACGCTCAGCGTGCGTGAGTGGATTCTGTTGCTGGCGCGGCAAAGAATATCGCGCCTTAGTGAAACGGCGCCGGTCTGGCTTCCTACCTACGCCGTGGCCGAGGCCAGGCCGCGTGACCTGGGAAGCCTGCTGTTGCTGGCGTTGTTGCTGGCGCGGGAATGGTCCGGCCAAGCCGCCGTCGATCGTGCGCAGGAGCGGGCTTGCGGCTGCGCGGAGACTAAACAAGTGCGCGTCCACGCTTATTTGCAAGTGACGCAGAAGCGATTTGACGGAATTAACCGATGCTGCTGAAAGTAACCCAGATCGCATGAAAATCGGACTTTTTGGCGGATCGTTTGATCCGGTTCATTTGGGGCATTTGTTGGTGGCGCGGGCGGCGCGCGAGGAAGCGGGCTTGGATCGACTGTTTTTCATTCCCGCCGCGCAATCCCCCTTCAAGCCGGAGGCCCGGCCTGCCCCAGAGGCGGAGAGGTTGCGCTGGCTGCGCCTGGCCCTGGCTGGCGATACGACGCTGGAAGTCGATGACCAGGAAATCCGGCGCGGCGGACTTTCCTACACCATCGACACCGCGCGAGCCTACGCACAGAAGTTTCCCGCAGCAGAATTGTTTTATTTGATAGGCGCGGATCAAACCGCGCAATTGCACCTCTGGCGCGAAGCCGGCGAACTGGCGCGCCTGGTGCAATTCCTGGTCATTCCCCGCCCGGGCGAGGCGCCTTTGGAATTGGCCGCGCCGTTTCGCGGGCGCGTTTTGCGCGGCGTGCCGCTAGGGGTGTCCTCCTCGGAGATCCGGGCACGCATAAAAGCGGGCTTATCCATCGAGCACTTGACGCCGCCCGCCGTGGCCGAGGCGCTGGCGAACAATCGGCTTTATCTTTGATGCCTTTGCGCTAGATTACACCAAAATGGAATCCAAGAAACTGGCCCTCCTCTGCCGCAAGCTGGCCGAAAACAAAAAAGCCGAAACTGCCGTTATACTTGACGTGCGCAAGCTTTCGTCCGTGACGGATTATTTCGTCATCGTTTCAGGGGGCAGCGAGCCGCATCTGCGCGCCATCGTCAACGAGGTGATCGACCAATTGCGCGAGGAGCACCATCTGCGCCCGCGCGCCGTGGAAGGCGATGCCAGCGCCGCCTGGCAGGTGTTGGATTACTTCGACGTCATCGTGCATATCATGCGGGCCGATGTGCGGGAGAAATATGATCTGGAAAGTTTGTGGGGAGACGCACCACGCGTCGGTGTTGCAAAAGCGCGGCGACGCGCGCCCAAAAGCTCTTCGAGCACAGAATAGAGAACCCAGAGGCAGGCCGGACCCGGCCTCCCGAAAAAAACGCGCCCGTGGCGGACCCCTCCCTTTCTCCCTTTAAGCAGTCTTGACCGGCATTTCGGCAGAGGCCTTGGCCATGTCTTCCAAGACCTTGCGAAATTCTTCCAGACCCGTGGACGGAATGATCACATTGTCACGTCGGCCATTGACATCTTCGGTAATGCGAAGAAAACGGCCGCGAGGATTCTCTTTCAACGTGAAAATAAAAGTCTTCCGCTCGATCTGGATTTTCTCTGTTTTTAGCGTGTCCTCGTTCACCGGAGGCTTGGGTGGACCGGCACTGTAAGACCGGTACCCGCCTTGATGCGACGGACGTTCATTTGAAATCATAATTGTCTTCTCTTCTCTTTCACTCGCGCCCTTAACTGACGCCGTTAGCTTACCCAACCAAACTTAAGTAGGAACCACAGTTTAGTCAACCCCGGATTTTGCCAAGACTGCCAAAGCGCGGACCCACCGGAGGCAGACTGACACGCCATAGGTAAAGAATCAACCCCGCCATGACGAGCAAATTGGCCGATTCCGAAACCGCGTGCCAGAGAGCGAAGTCGCGGGAGGCTTGCGTTTGCAGTTCAACTGTTTTACCGAAATACTTAGTCGCGTGCCAGTCCCGCATTTTCGGTTGCGCCCACAATCCGCCGACCAGCGCCACCGTTAGCATGGACAGCACCAGAGCCAGATTCAAACGCCGCACCGGGCGCCCGCCATAAAGCCATTCCGCGAGTAAGTGCGCCAGCGCAATGGCTCCGCACCAGTATTGCAGTAAAAAAAAACGCGCCACCACTGCCTCCGCCGCGAACCCCACTCCCGCAGGCGTCAGCAGTTTCTTCATTTCCGGAGAAAATAGTGCCGGCAAACCGATGGTGAGAAAAATGGCCGAACCGCACCAGATTGCTGCGTTCAGTATTCCCACGAATCTCAGAAGACCTGTCACTCGCACAACTTAGCCGAGGCCGGATGGTGATGCCAAGTAGAACGTGCGGATGACAGGCTGCATCGATTTCATCTTCGTCCTGGCTGATCGACCCATCGCAAGAAGAGGATTAGGATTAGGAAAAGAGGCGGAGAAAGAGACGCAGGTCCGAAGCCAGCCCTCATTTCGCGGCGTTGGGAGCCTTGGCAAAATTGGTCGCGCCAGGATCACCGCCCCGCAGCGTCGATGCCGGCGGCGGTCCAGGCCAGCCCGGCGGCATGGGGGGCAGCTTCGACTCGTAAAAGCCAGGAGGCGCGGGCGGCATGGGCGGCAGTTCGTTCACCAGCGTCCGCCACAATTGCCGCTCCTGCGCGGTCATCGACTCCCATTTGGCGGCGTTTTGCAGAAAATGGTTCCGTTCCTCTGCGGACATGGCGGCGAATTTGCCGAACGAATCCACGCATTGCCGCTGTAGGACGGGGGGAAGATCGGCGTAGGAGTGCAAGGCCTTTTCCATCTGGCGGCGTTCCGTTTCGGACAACGTCTGAATCGTTTGCCTTTGCTGCTCTTCCGTTGAATAGAAAAATTGCCGGAAGGCTTGGGTGAACTCCTCCCGCCGGTTCTCGGGCAAGACCTGCCACTTGTTCAACTCTTCAGTCCAGCGCGCCCGCTGTTCCGCTGGCATCTTGCTTAATATGTCCTGCTGCGCGGCCGCTGAATGGCCCTGCCACTGGATGTAAGTGCGCAGAAAACTCTCCTTTTCCAAGAGAGCCTTGCGCACGTCGGCGGGCAAATCATCCCATCGCGCCAGTTGCGACATGATCATAGGCTGATACATTGGCGAGATTTCCTGCAAACGCGCCTGTCGCTCCGCCGGGTCCAGCGGCAGCAATACCAGCAAGCGCCAATGCAGTTCGGTTTGGATCAACCGGGCCTCGCGCACCTCGGGCGGCAGTGCCTCGTACTCGCGCACTTTGGCCAACACTTGCTGGCGCTTTTCCTCCGATTTGTCCGCCAGTACGCGTTCTCGTTCCGCCGGCGTCATGCCGAGCAGCCCGCGAAAATAGGCCACCGGCGTCAAATGATGCAGCGTTACGCCGTTGGTGACGTGCTGGTACCAATGCGGCGGCACGGGCGGGCCAGAGTCGCTGGGCGGAGGCGGTCCACCCATCGTGGCTAAAGCCAGGGCCAGAAGGATCAGAGTGGCATGTTGGATGGGAGCCAGGCGCATGGGTCGTTATTGCAAGACTGCCAGCAACTCATCGTCCGCAACCTTCACCTTGTTCATCCGGTCAATGGTATCGAAGTTCTCAAGCCAATTGACGGATGGCAACAACACGCTATCCCTGACGAGCTCCCGCCCCACGCGGGTCCGATGCCACACCTCATACTCGTGGCAGGTGAATAAGCCGCAACAAACCATGGCCGTGGCCAGCGCCAGGCGCGGAGCCCAACTCTCGGGAAGCCAGGGCAACATCTCCAAGCGCCGACGCCAGGCCGGCTTGGCCGGCAGACGCTGGGCCGCTTGGATGACCCGGGCGGTGAAATTGGTGGAAAGGGCCGCGGTGGGCATTCGCCGCAGCAGCCCGTTCAAGGCCGCCTCCTGCTCCCAGGATTCCTGCCATTCGGGGTGCGCCGCCAGCAGTTCCCGCATCCGGGCGCGCTCGGTGGCAGTTAAGCGCCGGCGCCAACCGGTTTCTTTGAGTCTTTGATATTCTGCGTCTTGCATAACGTCTTTGATCATAAACACCTCTTTTCGGGTAGAGTTTCGGTCTCGTTTTCGTCCCAGGCGCCACTGCGCAAATAGGGCTTGAGTTTCTCCTTGAGCGTTTCGCGGCCACGGTGGATCAGAGACTTGGTGGCCGAAAGGGAACAGCCCAGGACCTCGGCGATTTCCTCGTAGGAAAGTTCGTCCTCCTGGCAAAGCGCGATCGCCACCCGCTGCTTATCAGGTAGTTCCGCCAGCGCCTGCTGGATTTTCTGCTCCAATTCCTTATGCAGAAAGGATTCCGGTGGGGAGAAGGTTTTCGCGTCCGGATATTGCCGCGGCGCCTGCTCCGGATCGTCCGACTGACTGGACTCCAGCGATTGCGCCGGATGCCGCCCGCGCCGCCGGATTTCGTTCAGGCACAAATGCCGCGCGATGGTGAAAATCCAGGTCGAGAATTTAGCCGAGACTTCGTATCGCCCGGCCGATTGGAAGACGCGAATGAAGACATTTTGGGTCAGGTCTTCGGCTTCGTCCATATCATGGAGCATGCGGTAAATGACATTAACGATGGGGTGCTTGTATTTTTGGACCAATTGCTCGAAAGCTTCCAGGTCTCCGTGTTTAACGCGGAGCATAAGCGCGGCATCCGGGTCCGTAGGCGAAGCCATTGCTGTAATGTTAGCCGAACACCGCCCGACCCACAAGGTTGCGGCTGAGGGAGCCTGCGGCTCACTGTTGTTCGGGCGCAAATCAATTTCTGGTAGGGGCGGCGCTCACGCGCCTGATCTTTGAAAAGGGAGACAAGGGAAATTGAAGCGTAGTTAATGGTTAGTGACCATTTGCCTGCGTGGCCGACAATCTTTCGCGGCGATGCCCTGGCAAGTGCAAGGTCGAACTAAGCCACGCAAGTCGTTGATTTCCAAGATAGTTTCAGATAGTTCTGATGCTCGACGTAAGTCGTTGATTTTCACGATATTTCCACTTATTTCCACATCCTTTTTGGCGCTGGTAGGGCGAGACTCCGTCGAGCCGTAACTCGATCGCGTGGGAAAACGTCACGGCTTGACAGAGTCTCGCCCTACCAAAAGGTGCGAAAAATCGCACCACGTCGTACTTTAAAATGTTGTGAACGGCAACGATAGGGAGGTACAAGCAGGGTTTTCCGCCGACCGTTTACGGAAGCAAAATAATCTTCCCGGAGGCGCCCGGCTCCATGATGAGCCCGTGGGCGCGCGGCGCATCTTCCAGCGGCAGCTCGCGGCTGATGACCGGCTTGACCGTGCCGCTCTCCAAGCCCGCCCGCAACGCGGCGTGGATGGCGACCTTCTCAGCGGCGGAGACGTTGAACAGGATCATGCCGCGGATTTCAGCGTCGCGCACCATCGCTTCACGCGCGTCGATCTCCACTTTGCCGCGGTTGCCGATGACGATGACTCGGCCATTCCTGGCCAAGACTTGCAGGTCGCGGCCGAGATTCACGTTGGCCAGCATTTCCAGGATGATATCGACGCCACGGTTCTCGGTGATCTTGAGCACATCTGTCAAGTAATCGGGCTGGCCATGATTCAAGACGTGCCGCGCGCCCAGGTCGCGGACTAATTGCGCGCCGCGATCCGAACTGGCCGTGCCGATAACTCTCAATCCGGCCGCGCGGGCCAATTGCACCGCCGCCGTGCCGACCCCGCCGCTGGCGCCATGCACGAGGACGGTCTCGCCCGGCACGGCCCGCGCCCGTTGAAAGAGCGCGCGCCAGGCGGTTCCGTAGGGAATTCCCAACGCCGCGCCCTCGGCAAAGGACGCATTGTTCGGCAAAGGATGAACATCGGCCGCCTCGCAAATAGTCATGTTGGCGTAGGCACCGGTCACGCTGCCACTGGTATAAACGCGCGCCCCGACGCTGACGTGGCGCACCGAAGCGCCGATCTTGGCGACTTCGCCGGCGGCGTCCGTGCCGGGAGTGAAGGGGAGGGAAAGGTTGGGGTATCGGCCGGCGCGGATATAAGTTTCCACCGGATTCACGCCAACGGCCCGCACATGGATGAGGACCTGGCTCGGACCCGGTTCGGGATCGGGGACATTTTTCAATTGCATGACTTCCGGGCCACCGAATTGGAGAACGCGAATAGCTTTCATACTAAGAGGAAGCCTGTTGCCACGTTGACCCGCCGTCAAGCCGCCTTGTGGCGCGAGTCGTTCCTGATTGTATGACAAACCTAATTCTCTTTCCTCCCAGCGCAGATTCATCCGAACAGCGATCAAGATTAGCCATTAGTTTTGCCTTGCGGTACGTACTCGCCAAATAGGCGGAATTCTGTATACTCCAATGCAGAGCGCATGAAGATTCTGGCTATAACGAATTTGTATCCGCCGCTCCACGCCGGAACTTTCGACCATCATTGCCAAGCCGTGACGGAATCGCTGCGGATGCGTGGCCATACGGTTTTCATTCTCACTTCCAGCCACGGATTGCAGACCGAGCAGCGCGATGAGGAGGTCCATCGCCGTCTGATGCTGAACGGCGTCTATGGCCACCCCGCCGTCACCGGTTACTTGGAACTCAAGTCGCTTGAACTGCATAACAACCAGGCCGTGCTGGAGACGATCGAACAATTTGCGCCCGACTTGGTGCATGTGTTCAGCTTGCATGGGATTTCCAAGTCGCTGCTCTTCACGTTACATAACACCAGACTACCCGTAGTTTACGACGTGTTCGATCACTGGCTTTCGGGCGACGTCCGCGAGGACCCGTGGCTGCGTTTTTGGAACGCCCCTTCCCTGCCGCTGCTCACCTCGTCCTCCCGCAAGGCTCTGGAAATGAGCGGCGAGCGCGGACGCCTGGACGCCACCGCGCCCACCCGCCTGATGAAAGGCTACGACCGTGTGCCGGCGCTTTTCGGCGGCGCCAAGGAGCTGGCGTCCGTGGAACCCAACTCCATCGGCGGTTTCCGTTTCGATCGCATCTACTTTTGCAGTGAGGCTCTCAAGAACCTGGCCGAACGAGTGGGCTTTCTCGTGCGCCATGCCGGCGTTATTTATCCGGGCATTTCCCCCGCTTGTTTTGGTGAAATCAAACCGGCCAATGCGCCGATAACCAAATTGTTGCTCGTGGCTCGCTTGAACGAAGAGTCCGGCGCAATGACCGCACTGAAGGCGCTCAAGATCGCGCGCAAGGCGGGACTCAAAGTTACACTGAGCACCTACGGCCGCGGCGATTCCGGCTACATGGCGGAATTGCGTTCGTTCGCCGTAACCAATCAACTGCCGGTGGAATTTCTCAATGTTTCCAACTCCACCAGCGACTTGCCGGCGGTCTATAAGCGCCATGACGTTTTGTTGCACACGCCAGAATGGGCCGAGCCGTTCCCGTTCACGGCGCTGGAGGCAATGGGTTGCGGCTTGCCCGTCATCAGCGCGTCTTCGGGCGGGGCTTGCGAATTGCTGCGCCACGGAGAAAATTGCATGACCTATCCGCCTGGCGATCCCGCGCAATTGGCCGCGCGCGTGCAAGAGTTGCTGATCTCCCCGGCTCTGCGTTGCCAGATGGCCGAAACGGCCCAGTCGGAAGTGTTGGCGCAATTTAACGACGCGGCGGTCATGGACCGTGTCGAAAGTTTCTTGAACGAGTCGCATAGCCAAACCGAATAAGTCCCATGCGCTGTCAATACCAGCAATTGAGTCTCTTCCTGGAAATGGATTGGAATAAGTCGCCATGAGCTTAATCGCCATTTTCGTGGGCTTGGGCGGTTTCTGCGTGATTATGTGGGATTTCTGCCAACGGCTGCCTCCCGAGCAAGTCCCCAAATTGCGCCGCTGGTTTCGCAACTGGATGTTCAAGGGTCTGCTCATCCCGTTCCTGATCTGGATAGTCTTCAATGCCGACGCCTGGGATTGGTTGCCGCCTCTGATGCGAGACATGGACTTTGCCAAGCTGAACGGGCAATGGCCGCAAATGATGGAGCAAGTCGCCACGCTCGGCTTGTTCGTCGTCGGCACCTACTGGGCGGCAATCACCGTGGCTTGGCTCTTGGTGGTCTTGCGGCCGCAAATGGCCGACCCGCGTCAATTTCGAGATTGCGTGGTGACGTGCTCCGCCGTCCTGGTGCCGGTGGCGGTGCTCATCACCTGGTCGTTTGGCTGGCGCTTCGCCGGCTTGGGCGCGACCATTTGGCTGCTGCCCATGCTCCAGCAAATCGTGGCCTTGCTGCCCGAAGCGAAAACGGCGCCCATTTATTCCCGCGCCATCGCCGCCATGAACTTCGACAAATACGCCGAGGCGGAGCAGGCCGTCATCGATGAATTGCAATCGTGCGAGGACGATTTTGACGGCTGGTTGATGCTGGCGGAACTTTACGCCAATCATTTCAACGACCTGCCGGGCGCTGAAAAGCTTATTCACGATACATGCGAACATCCTGGCACGACGCCTTCGCAAATGGCCGTCGCCTGCCATCGCCTGGCCGACTGGCAACTCAAATTGGCGCAGGACCCGGAGGCCGCGCGCGCCGCGCTGGAGGAGATTTGCCATCGCCATCCCCGGTCGCACCTCGACCGCATGGCGCGGCTGCGCATCAACCAATTGCCGGCTACGCGTGAAGAATGGCTCGCGCGGGAAACTGTCAAGACGATTCGTATGCCGACCTTGCACAAGTCCAACCGCGAAGACGGCGCGCCTTCGTTCGCAAACCTGTCGCGCCAGGAGGCTTTCGCCCGCAGCCAGCAGTGCGTCGAACGTTTGACCGGCAATCCCGACGACATCGCCGCGCGCGAAGAGTTGGCGCGGCTTTGGGCCGAGGGCTTGGAGCAAGTCGAGATGGGGCTGGAGCAAATGGAGTTGCTGCTGGCGATGCCGGGCAAATCGCCGGGCAAAGCCGCCGAGTGGCTGGGGCTGATGGCATCGTGGCATCTGCGCTTCCCGCAAAATCTCCCCGCCGCGCGCGAGGTTTTGGAGCGATTGATTCGCAAGTATCCGCAATCTCCGCAAGCCCTCGCCGCGCAACGCCGCCTTCGCCTGCTGGAGCTTGAAGGCAAGCTGCGCCAGTCCGCCGAAACCCGCCCGGAACACCAGCACTGAGATCGCGACGTTTCAGGTTTGATCAAGAGAGGTGTGGAAATAAGTGGAAATATCTGGAAAATCAACGACTTACGCAGACCATTGAAACTATCGAGAACTATCGTGGAAATCAACGACTTACGCATGGAACCGCGAATCGACGCGAAGAGACGCGAATGCTCTGAAATCCGATTCATGGGGAGCGCGGTTGTCTCGACCGCCGTGTTTGGCGTCTCGCCGAACACATCCCGGCTTGTTTCTTTCCTGCCGGAGCGGGGCGCGAGACGCACGCCGCAGCGACCGAGCGGTCGGAACAACATAAGAGCGGCCCGCTTTGCGGGCTGGTCGCGCTCCCCAAGATTGGCGTAAATTCGCGTCCATTCGCGGTTGCGGTTTGCTTGCCGCGCGACTGCCTCGCCGTCTTCGCTATCTTTACGTTTCTCCACTTTCACAATGATAATCTTACTAGAACCCCGAAAACCAAAAAACCTACCGTAGGCTTTTTGGTATGATTTTTTTTGAGGTCTCTCGGCCGATGGTAGTTGCTGCCTTGCAATGGCTTGCAACGGAAAAAATCTTTAAAATACGCAAAAACACGAAAGCAAACTCGATTTTCTGTTGCGTGCAGGGCCGTTTTTCTGCCAAAACGCCCTAAAAAAGCCCTGCTTTTTCTGTCAGTACTAAGACGTGAAAAGCTTTCTCATGCCTAATACCATTTACAGTTTGTGGTTGCACTATTGTAAGACAAAGCCGATGCTGAGGTCATGCCGAAGCATTTTCGTTTGAATCGACCGGAACTGGCAGTGGCGGTCGCGGCGGCGTTATCCGCCTGTCAGGATGTTAAGGAG
>DASYNM010000619.1:0-3206 GCA_036008545.1 Verrucomicrobiia bacterium | reverse complement strand
CGGAGGCATCCCCGGCAATGTGCTGCTTGCGTTCTCGCCCTAGCCCGTATTTCGACATCAATATGGGCCTTGGAAGCTGCTCCATCCCGAGAGCCGGCCTGAGCAAATCAAAAGGCAACATTAACCCAACAGTCTGCACTCCCGGCTAAGGCGAAAAATAGCCTCAGCTGAAAACTCTGGCAAACTCGATGGTGCAGTTATTTCTCAAGTGGACTGAACCGCACCTCTCGGCCCGAATTCTTGCTTCTCCTTCCGAACAGTGCTACGTTTCCGCCTCCTAGGACCTTCAGTTACCCGCAATCGAAAACGAGGTGGATTCCATGAGAGGTTTTTTGCTTGCTCTCGGGATAGTGGCAACGGTTTTGTTTTCTGCAACGGCGTCGCTGGCTCAGCTTAATCCGCCAAACGACATGGGCGTGACGGTTGGCCACATGCACTTAAATGTGCACGACGTGGAGGCTGCCAAGAAATTCTATCTGGAGCTTGGCGGTATGGCCATAAAAAGCGGCCCCTTTGAAGGCGTTAAGTATCCCGGCGCCATCTTTCTTTTCACAAAGGCGGACCCCAGCGGAGGCATGGAAGGGTCAACGGTCAATCACATTGGCTTTCTGGTGAAAGACGGTGTGGCGCTGGTGGCCAAGATGCAAGCGGAGGGCATGAAGGTCGTCAGCAATGGCACAGACCCGCAAGGCCGGATCTACGGCGGGTATATCTACAGTCCCGATGGCGTAAAGATCGAAATTATCCAACGGACCACCCTCGCTATTCCGATTCAGTTCGACCAAATTCATTTCTTCGTTGCCGATCCCGGCCCGAATGAAGGCTCCGGCTGGTCGGAGCTGCAACGCTGGTACGCGAAGGAGTTCGGCGTAAAAATTGACAGGGCGGAGCTCACCAGCCCCGCTCCGGGCAATTTGGCCTCAGCGCCGATGGCGCAAAGCATTCTCTCAGGCGTGAACTTCAGATTTTCCAAACAGGAGTCCAAAGCAGTGGGCACCAAAGGGCGCGCGCTCGACCATATCGGCTTCGAGATCAAGAATCTCGCTGCGTTCTGCAAGAAACTCGAAGCTGATGGAATTAAATTCGATACACCTTACAGCGTGCGCGAAGGTGGACTCGGACTGGCCTTCATCGCCGACCCGATGGGCACCCGCATCGAGCTAAACGAAGGTCTCGACAAAAGGTAGGCTTTTTCTTCCAACACGAGCTTGGAGTAGCCGCCGGTTTCTACATCACACGGAAGAAGTCCAATTATTTTTGCGAGATCGGCACTCCCGCAGGAGCCTTGGCCTTCTCTTTTGCGGCCGCCTCGGATTTGCGAGCCCCGGCCAGAATGTTCACAGCGTCATTGTTGTTCTCGCTGCAATCGTACTCAAATAGCGGCCCAGCGACTGAGCTCAACGGAACGATGGCCGTCCAGGGTTTTGTCCAAGTTGAGGGATCATCCACAGTGTACGAGTACTCAATCGTTTCCTTGTCGACGCGCTTGAAGCGCTCGGTGATCTTCAAGGTCTTCGGATTGGCGTTGCGATAGACATTCTCTGGCCGGAAATTAGTAGTTTCGACGACCAGCGTGTCGCCTTCCCAATGGCCGCGCCCATCGCCGTGCCACTGGCGGATGCCGGCTGCGGCATGCGGCGTTCCGTCCAGCGGAATGACGCGATACTCCGTCCCAACCTCTTTTTCAATGAACACAGCGTCGTGGGTCTGCACGATCAGAAAATTGCTGTTGTACCCCGTAGGGAGGATCGGTGGCGCGCCACCCTGGTTGACACAAGACGTGCCGAGACCCAAATCCTTCGGAACATCCGCGTGCACCGCCCCCTGATAATTCTCGCCGGCTGCGGGGACGACGTAGTAGTCGAAGTTGGCCCTTTGCCGCGGCTTGGCCTTGGCTTCCGGCGTCAATGGGGGAATCCTGCCATCAGGGGGATCCACAACCAGTGAGGTGCGATGGTTGGGGCGGATGCCATTCTGCCAAGGGCTCAGTCCGTACGTTTTGAAATCGTAATCTGCCGACTCCGGATCGTTCTCCGCGTCGCCGGTGCCGCCTGCGCCATCAAACTCGTGCTGTATGCCCGCATTGAAGGCGTCCTGCGTTTCCTTTTCCGTCAAGAACTCTCGGTTTCCGTATTTGGCAGGGCGTTCCATGGGTGTAACGCTGAGACTCGTCCAATATCCTTGAAGGTCCGGCTTGCCGTCGGGCAAGCGGGGCATGGTCCAGTCTTTGGTGCTGGCCGCTTTGGTATCCGGCTTGGACGCAGTCTTCGCGTCAGCCTTGGTGGCGGCGCCCGACGACTGGGCGGCGAGGAAAGATGGCGCGGACAACGAACCCGCCATCAGCAGCGCCAGAGCGCTCGATGAAACCCAGAGACGATTCATCTGACCCTCCTCGTGTGAATTCCTTATCGTTATATCCTTGGCCCGGAGTTTGCGATTGGTTCTGCCTACGAACAATTCATTATATAACGACGACGAATGTCGCCAGAGAACTTAGTTTTTAGCAGGGAAACTAGATAAGCAGACTTCGACGTCAGGATACGATCAGGCACAACATCCGTCTGTTTTGCTGAAAGATTGTGTCGAAAGGCTTCTGCACGTGGGATAAAATCTCGCAGCATCTATCGCCCCGGGACCATGGGCCGCTTGGGCTGCGGGATGGGTCGGGCGCCGGATGTACTTCCCGCTCCAAAAGGAGCGCAACGAGGAGGGCCTATGCTCAAGAAATCCGTGACTCTCGTACTGCTGGCGACCGTGGCGACTGCTGTGGCGTGGGCTGTGCCTGCTGCGCTCGGGCAAGATGCCAAGACAATTCTCAGCAATGTGTCCAAAGCCATGGGTGCGGACAATCTGAAAACTCTCCAATATTCCGGAACCGCTACGGAATTTGCCTTCGGACAGGCTGTGAACCCAAGTTCGTCCTGGCCGGGATTCGCGGAGACGTCTTACACGCGAACCATCAACTACGAAACGCCGGCGTGGCGCGTCGACAGAGTCCTCGCGGCTATCCCCCCGAATCGCCGTGGCGGCGGGCTGCCTCCGGGTCCGACCCAGTCCGTGGTTATTGGCGCGAACACTTCGTGGGCTCAACAGGTGGACCTGTGGATGACCCCTTATGGTTTCTTAAAGGAGGCCGCCAGCAATAACGCCATCGCGACGTCAAAATCGATGAATGGCAAGAAATACACGGTCGTGACGTTCACGGC
>DASYNM010000618.1:0-10364 GCA_036008545.1 Verrucomicrobiia bacterium | reverse complement strand
GCTTGAGTAAGGCATCGCCGAACCCTGATTCGTGTTTACCCGGCAATTCAATCGGGGCTGGAAGGATTTTTCCCCTTACAGATGGGCGTCATGACTTGCGGCGGGGCTGCTTGGCGGCGCGCAGGGCACGGTTCATAAATTCAACCTGGCTCCGCAGGGGCGCTGACTTATCCGCCGGCACGCGCTCGTAAGTACCGTCCGGATTGAGGCGCCAGGCTTTGACGTTGTCGGCCAGCGGGATGGCCAGCAGCTCCTGTTTAAGGCGGCGCCGCAACTTGGGGTCCTCGATGGGGAAAACGGCTTCGATGCGGCGGATGAAATTGCGCGGCATCCAGTCGGCGCTGCCAGCCCACATCTCGGCGTGGCCGCCGTTCTCAAAATAAAACAGCCGGCTGTGCTCCAGAAAACGATCCACGATGCTGCGTACGGTGATGTTCTCGCTCAGGCCGGGACATTGCGGACGCAAACAACAAATGCCGCGCACCAGCAATTCAATCTTCACCCCGGCTTGCGATGCGAGGTAGAGCGCCTGGATGACGTCGCCATCGACCAACGCGTTCATCTTGGCGATGATGCGCGCGGGGCGGCCGCGCCGGGCGTGGGCGGCTTCGCGCTCGATGAATTCGATCATCCGCGGGCGCAAGGCGAATGGCGACAACAATAATTTCCGCGTCGGCTGATAATGCCCGATACCTGTCAATAAATTAAACAGGTTGGTGGCGTCCTCGCCGAAGTCCGGCTGGCAGGTCAGCAGTCCGACGTCGGTGTAAAGCCGCGCCGTGGTGAAGTTGTAATTTCCCGTGCTCAAATGCACGTAGCGCCGGATGCCGTCCGGCTCCTGGCGCACGACCAGGCACACTTTGGCGTGGATTTTGTAGCCGACCAGTCCATGCACGACATGCACGCCGGCTTCCTCCAGCTTGCGGCTCCATTGGATGTTGTTGGCCTCGTCGAAGCGCGCGCGCAATTCCACCACCGCCGTGACTTCCTTGCCGTGGCTGGCCGCTTCCATCAGCGCGCCCACGATGCGCGTATCGCCGCCGGTGCGATAAAGTGTTTGCTTGATGGCTAGCACGCGCGGGCAGCGGGCGGCCTGCTCCAAAAACCCGGCCACGGCGTCGAAGCTCTCATAGGGATGGTGCAGCAAAATGTCCTGCCGGCGAATGGCGTCGAAAATGTCGCCGCTCCCCCGCAAGGCAGGGCTTGCTGGCGCGCTGAATGGCGCGTCGCGCAACTCGGCGGGATGATCCTCCTCGTAAATGGACATCAGGCGCGCCGGGTCGAGCGGCCCGTCCATCAGATTCAAGTCGTCCGCAGTCAAGCGCAGAGTGCCGAGCAGAGCCTGGCGGATGGCGGCGGGGCAATCGTGATCGGCCTCCAGTCGCACGGCGTCGCCTTTGCGCCGGTTGTGCAATTCTTTCTCGATGGCCTTGAGCAAGTTCCCGCTGTCCTGCTCGTCGATGTAAAGTTCGCTGTTGCGCGTGACGCGAAAGTGCCAGTAGCCAATGATGTGGGTGCCCGGAAAAAGGTCGCCCAGGAAATGCCCGATTACTTGCCCCAGAAAAACGTAATCGCGGCCACCCTCCGCGCGTGGCAAACGCACGACGGGCGGCAAGACGCGCGGCGCCTGCACCACGGCCAGATGGCGCAGCTTCTCCGCGCCGGTCTGCATCTCCAAATGCACGATGATGTTGAGCGATTTGTTCAGCAATTGCGGAAATGGATGGTTGGGGTCAATGGCCAGCGGCGTGAGCACCGGACGCACCTCGCTGCGATAAAAATTTTCCAGCCATTTCAGATCGGCCTCGCCTAATTGTGCCGGGGCAATAAAGCGGATGCCGTGTCGCGCCAGCTCCGGAACAAGTTCCTCGCGCCAGCAGACGTATTGTTCATGCACCATGCGCCTGATGCGCTCGTGGGTCGCGCGCAACGATTGAATAGGCGTCCTGCCGTCGAGGCCGGGGGTGGTGACCTCGCTTTCGATTTGTTGTTTCAGGCCGGCCACGCGCACTTGAAAGAATTCGTCGAGGTTGGAACTGGTGATGCAGAAAAACTTGAGGCGTTCCAGGACGGGATTGGACGGGTCGCGCGCCTCCTCCAGCACGCGCTGATTAAATTCCAGCCAGCTCAACTCACGATTGAGAAATTGAGCCGGCTCAAGCGCTGTCTCCACGGCCGTCATGACCTTGGCGGGTGTTCGACCGCAAGAAATCCGCGCGACATAATGTTTCTCAGAATTCGCAGCTCAGGGCGGGGCGTGTGCGGTTTGCAACACCGCCAGCATCGGTGCGCGGGCGCGGGCCGCATCGTCGAATTCTCCATGCACGCACCCGGCAAATACGTGGCCGCCGACCACGAAGAACACCACCTCCGCATTGCCCGGGTCGCCATCGTCGGCCTCGTTGCCCGAACCGGTGACTTGTTTGGCAGGCGCGTCCGCGATGATCATGTCTTCGACCGTAGTTGTTTTAAACTTGATGAACTCGCTCCTGATCAACTCGGCCGCGCGAGGCACGGCCTCGCCTGCCGCGCTGGCATTGGGCACGACCCAAACGTGGAGTGACATTTTGTCGGTCCGAATATTGACGTAACCGTTGGAGGAGGTGACCTTGGCCGCCGCCGGGGCTTGGAGCACCAACGCCGTTTTGCCGTCCAGAGATAAGGTGACATTTGTGTCCTTGGCCGAAGCCGAGGCAGCTATGGCCAGAATGAAAGTTGAGGCCAAGCGGCGCTTGAAATTCGTCAACATATTGCCAACAATGATTAATCGCGCAGGACGTTTTCGTAAAGGAGATTGCCAAGAATACCGTTCGCACGGACCTACGCGCCGGAAAGGATTTGCTTTGGCGTGTCAGGGACGCTATCGTAACGGAAGTTTTACCCAAGAATGGCTGTTCAAACAGCGGCGAACGCATTAAGTGTTGTTTATGACTGATGACGCGCAAACGGGAGAGCTGAATTTCAAGGGGATTCCTGTTTCCGCCGGCATTTGTCAAGGCAAGGCGTTGGTGCTCCACAAGGCCCAGACCCACATTCCGCACTACGACGTGGCCGAGGCCGATCTGCCCCAGCAAGTGCAGCGCTTTCAGCAGGCCCTGGTCCTGACCCGCCACCAAATCCAGGAGGTCCAACACAAGGTCAGCCAGGCCCTCAACGCCCACGAAGCCAGCATCTTCGACGCCCATTTGCTGGTGCTGGATGATCCGATGCTGATTGATTCGGTCAACGCGCTGATCCATGAGAAAAAAATCAACGTCGAAGCGGCTTTCCACGAGTTCGCGCAGAAATACACCGCGACTTTGAGCGCCATGGATGACGCCTATTTGCGAGAGCGGGTGGCGGACATGCGCGATGTGACCTCGCGCATCATGAACAATTTGCTGGGCAATCTCCAGCATCAGGCCTTGCTGGAGTTGAAGGAACCGTGCGTCATCATCGCCGACGATTTGTCGCCCTCGGAGGTGGCGGTGATGGACCGGAAGCTGGTGCTGGGATTCGGGACCGATATCGGCAGCAAGACTTCGCACATGGCCATCATGGCCCGTTCGCTGCAAACGCCGGCGGTGGTCGGGCTTAAGGATGCCAGTATCAAGATCAAAAATGGGGCGCACGTGTTGCTGGACGGCTACAACGGCACGGTTGTCGTCAACCCCACCGACCAGACGCTTTTCCAATACGGACAACTGGTCCGGCGGCAGGCTTCCATCGAGGTGAAGTTGCGCGCCATTCAAACTCTGGCGGCCATCACGCTGGACGGATTGCAGATCACTCTTTCGGCGAACATCGGGCAGAGCAGTGATATTCCGGCGGTGCAGGAATTTGGGGCGGAAGGGGTCGGATTGTTTCGCACTGAGTATCTGTTTCTCAATAGGGACACGCTGCCCACCGAGGACGAGCAATACGAGGCCTACCGGAAAGTGGCGGCGGCATTGAAACCCGCGCCGGTCATCATTCGCACTTTGGATCTCGGCGGCGACAAATTTCTTTCCCACTTGCAATTGCCGGTGGAGATGAATCCGTTTCTGGGCTGGCGCGCCATTCGTTTTTGCCTGGAGGAAAAGGAAGTTTTCCGCGCCCAATTGCGGGCCATCCTGCGGGCCAGCGCGGAGGGCAATGTCAAGATCATGTATCCCATGGTCTCCAATCATTGCGAACTGGATCAAGCCAACGCCTTGGTCGAGCAATATAAGAACGAGTTGCGCGCGGAGAAAATACCGTTCGATGAAAATCTGGAAATTGGCGTGATGATCGAAATACCGTCCGCAGCGGTTTCGGCGGACATGCTGGCCAAGCGGGTGAAATTTTTCAGCCTGGGCACCAACGATTTGATTCAATATGCGCTGGCGGTCGATCGCTTGAACGAGCGCATCGCCCATCTCTACGAGCCGACCCATCCGGCGGTGCTGCGGCTGATCAAATGGACAACCGAGGCCGCCGAGCGGCACGGCTTTTGGTGCGGCGTCTGTGGCGAGATGGCGGGCGATCCGTGCCTGACGCCTCTCTTGCTGGGACTGGGCGTGCGCGAGTTGAGCATGGCCCCGCCCTTACTGCCGCGCGTCAAATTCCTGATCCGTCGCCTGAAAATGGACGACGCGAATGAACTGGCCAAGTTCGCCTTGAATTGCGAATCGGGCCGTGAGATTTTGGAGCGTTCGCAGGCGTTGGCGCGCCGGACCGCGCCCAGCCTGTTCGAGGATCAGCCGTAATAGATATGAAGGTTTTGATATTGGCCGCCGGCTACGCCACGCGGCTCTACCCATTGACACTCACGCAACCCAAGCCGCTGCTGCCGGTGGCGGGCAAGCCCATGATCGAGTATGTGCTTGACAACATCGCGCCCATCGGCGGAATCGACCGCGTGTATGTCGTCACCAATGAAAAATTCGCCGGGCATTTCCAGCATTGGTCCGACCGCTATCGCAGCGCACAGTCCAAACTCCTGTTCACCATCGTCAACGACCACTCGACCGACGACAGCAACAAGCTCGGCGCCATCGGCGATATGCACCTGGTGTTGACCAGGGAAAAGGTGGACGACGATTTGATCGTGGTCGCGGGGGACAATTTATTCAGCCAGAGCCTGGAAGGATTTGGCGAGGTCTGCCGGCAAAAAAAGGCGCCCGTGCTGGCGGTTTATGACGTGGGAAGTCTGGAAGAGATCAAGAAATACAATTCCATCACTCTGGACGCCGAGGGCAAGATCACGTTTTTCGAGGAAAAACCCAAGGCGCCGACGAGCACGCTGACGGGTATCGCGCTTTACTACTACCCCAGGAACGTCCTGCCAATGATTCATCAATACATCGCGGAGAAGAACAACCCCGATCAGCCGGGCCGGTTGGTGCAATGGTTGTATCAGCGGACGCCGGTCTATACCTGGCGCGTGCCGGGAATTTGGTTTGACATCGGCTCCAAGGAAAGCCTGGAGGAAGCGAACCTCATTTTTGCCAAACTAAAGTAGTTCGGTGTCAATGCAAGAACTTTGGTTATGAAAAAATTGATTCTAATTTTCCTGCCTGTGGCAGCCATGTTCGCGACGGGATGCTCGACTCCATCTGCATCAAACTCCGCGTCAACCCCACCCGCCACCGCGGCCGAAAGCCCGGCCCCGCTCAGGGCCTCGCCGACGGCGTTCGAAGGGTCGTGGAAGGGACATGAAGTAACGCCAGGGCGGGAAGGTCCGGCTTCGTTAACCTTCTCCGGCCAGACAATCGAGTTCCACGGCTCCGATGCCAACGATTGGCTCAAGGCAACTTTCACGATTCGGGAGGGCACCACTCCCAAACAATGGGCCGGTGTCATTACAGAGTGTTCTGATTCTGAGTACGTCGGAAAAAAATCTTATGCGATCTACCGCCTCGAAGGTGACACCCTGACGATCTCCGGGTACGAGCCAGGCAACGCAAATATTCCCTCGGCGTTCGACGCCGCCGGCACACGTCAGTTTGTGTTCAAGCACGACCAATAAGTTGTGCAAGTGGCAACATGAATTCACGAGACTTTGGCGCGAACGCGTCTGCTATCTCGTCCAAATAATCCTCTTATGTCCCGCGTAAATATTCATCCGTTCCCCGCGCACGAATCCGCCTAGCGTTTGGCGGCTCGCGCGTGCGAATTCAACGGCCAGACTGGACGGGGCCGAGACGGCCACGACAACGGGGAGCCGTCCTGCCAGCGCCTTTTGCATAATCTCAAATGAGGCGCGGCCACTGACAACAAGAATGTGCCGATCAAAGGGCAAACGGCCGTCCAGAAAGCCGCGGCCCAGGACTTTGTCCACCGCGTTATGCCGGCCGACGTCCTCACGCACAAGGAGCAGTTTGCCGTCCAAATCGAAGAGGCCGGCCGCGTGCAGTCCGCCGGTACGGGCGAAGGTCGTTTGCGCGGCGCGCAACGTCTCCGGCAGCGCCAGTAGCGTCTCCGCCTTTACGCGCAATGTGCCGCGTATCGCCGGGAAATGCCGGCGGACCGACTCGATGCTTGCCTTGCCGCAGAGGCCGCAGCTTGAGGAAACAAAAGTGTGGCGCGTGAGTTGTTTGAAATCAATTTTCACGCCGTCGGCCAGAAAAACGCCGATCACGTTTCGTGCCGCGTTACGGGGGTGTGGCGATGTGTTCACCACTTGTTCACGGTGCTGAATCAGCCCTTCGCTGACCAGAAAACCAACCGCCAATTCCTCATCGTGACCTGGCGTTCGCATCGTAACGGCGATGGAGCGATCGTCCACGCGGATTTCCAGCGGTTCCTCGCGCGCCAACTCATCCGGCCAGCGCCGCGGGCGGCCGCCTTTTTCCCAGCGCCAAATCGGGCCGCCTTTCATGGCTCACATTTTCTCCACGCGCACGCGCGCATTGTAATCGGGCACGCCACCGACCGGATCGTACACGCCGCGCCGCAGGATCACGTTGCCTTCCGGCCAGTGGATTTGCAAATTGCCGCGCGCGATGGGCGCAAGAAAAACGCGGCCTTCGTAGCGCCCGCATTCGTTGATCAACGCAATGGCGTCGCCGCCGCGCACGTCCAGATCCGCCGCGTCTTCCGGGCTGATGAAAACCGCTTCGCGCGCCGCCCCGGTGATCGGATCGATGTTGTCATAGATTAGCGTGTTGAACTGCTTGCCGCGCCGTGTCGAGACGGTGAACTGCGTCGAATCAACGCACTGTGGCGGCAAAGCTACCGCGCGGAAATGGGCCTTGCCACTGGCGGTGGGAAACTTCCAGCCTTCGCACAAGCGGCGTCCGCCGTATTGAATGGCGTCGCCGGTCTTGCGCAGGTGTTGCACGCCGTCGTAGGCGGGGACGATTTTCGCGATCTCCTCGCGCATGGCCCAGCCGGTTTCGCATCCGAGCAAGGCCGCCCTTTCGGGATGCACGGCGGCGGCCAGATCGCGCAGGATTTTCCATTCCGCGCGCGCCTCGCCGACCTGGCGCGGAATCTCCGGGCTGAACGCCACGCGGCGCTCGGTCGTGGTTTCCGTTCCGCCATCGTCCTGCTCGTAGCGGGTTTTGGCCGGGAGCAAAATCACTTCCTCGCGCGCCTCGATGAACAATTGATCTGTCAAGATGAGGTCTTGGTGGACACGCAACGGCACGTTGGCCATGGCGCGGGCGACAAAGCCGGGATCGGGCAGCGTCCGCAGAAAATTGCCGCCCAGGCAATAGAGCAAATCCAGATCGCCGTCAGCGGCGGCTTCGACCATGCGCGTCGCGTGTAGGCCCGGCCAATCGGGGATGGGGAACCCGTAGAGACTCGACAGATGGGCAGCACTGGGGGCGTCGATGGACACGCCACCTGGAAAAACAGTCGCGTAGGCGCCCATTTCCGCTCCGCCTTGGACGCTGGAATGGCCGCGAATGGGCATCAATCCGCACCGCTCGCGTCCGACGTAGCCCTTGAGCAGCCCGAGGTTGAGCACCATGGAAACGGTGTCGCCTCCGGCGACGTGTTGCGTCAGGCCCATGCTCCAAATCAGCACGGCGGTCGGGGCGTCATGCACCAACTTCGCAAATTCCTCCATGCTGGCGCGGGGCAGCCCGGCTTGTTTTTCCAACGCCGGCCAGTCCAGTTTCTCCGACGCTGCTTTCAATTCGGCGAAGCCCTCCGTGTGCCCCTGCACAAAAGCGCCGTCGTGCCAGCCGTTTTCCAGCATCACTTTGATGACGCCGTAAAGGAAGGCGATGTCGCCGCCTTGCGCGACCGGGAACCAGTAATCCATGAAATCGCTGCCGAACACCGCGCTGCGCAGATTGGAGGGCACCCAATACCGCTCCAGGCCCGGTTCGCGATACGGGTTGACGATGACAAATTTTGTCCCGAGCTTTTTGGCTTCCAAAAAGTATTTGGTCGCAACCGGTTGATCGTTGGCCGGATTGGAGCCAAAGAGAATAATCAAGCCGGTGCCGAACCAATCCTTGTAATCACACGTGCTGGCGGCGACACCGAGGGCGTGCTTCATCGCGCCGGTGGAAGGGGAATGGCAAAGGCGGGCCGCGTTGTCGATGTTATTGGTGCCCATGAAACGCACCGCCTTTTGCGCCATGTAATAGACTTCGTTGGTGATGCCGCGTGAGGTAAGAAAAAAAGCGATTCGCCGCGGGTCGCTGACACGAATGCGGCGCGCGATGCGGCCGTAGGCCTCGTCCCAGGTAATGCGCCGGAATCCTTTTTCGCCGCGCACGCGCAGAAAGGGGTAGGGGAGCCGTCCCAATTCGCGCAACTGCGCGTTGTCCATTTTCGCCAGCGCGGAAACATCTTCCAGCAGGCGCGGATCCAAGGCGGGCATGGTATTGAGGCGCAGTAGATTCAGCCGCGTCATGCAGAGATGGACGCCGTCAATCGTCCAGTCGTGGAAACCGGCCACGCCGAGCGCGCAGCCGTCGCAAACGCCCTGGCTCAAGACTTTCCAGGCGTAGGAAAGATTGTCGCGGTTCTTCCAAACCACGCCGGCCATGTCGCGAAAATGTTTCGGCTTGGCCTGGCCCAACCCAAAAGGCACGGCGGACTTGAGACGGGACCTCCAGTCCTTTTGGATTCGGTGCGAACTCATCGGCCCGAGGGCGGCGGTCATTTATGCAAAGGCCCGCCCTTTGAAAGTCAGCTCGGCGACGCCGGATTTGTCGAGGCCGCCCAATCCTGTTATGACCATTTTGTCGAACTGTTTCTTGGTGGCCGCCGCCAGCGGCAGGATCAGCCCATTTTCTTTGGCCAGGCGCAGGGCAATGCCGGAATCTTTGGCCGCGTGCGCGGCTGAAAAAAAGCAGCTATGCTCGCGGTTTTGCATGTCCTCACCATCGGTTTGCAACACGCGCGAATTGGCGCCGGTTTGCGAAAAGACTTCGCGCAGCAAGCCCAGATCAAGGCCCAACGCCGCGCCCAAGCCGAGGCCCTCGGCCAGCCCAGCGGTGTTGATATTCATTACCATATTGACGAGCGCCTTGACCTGCGCGGCCTTGCCGGCGGGGCCGATGTAGCGCATCGACGACGACAACTTTTCCAGGATCGGTTTGGCGCGGTTGAAGGCTGCCTCGCTGCCGCCGCACATCAGGTAAAGCGTGCCTTCGCGGGCTTGCGTGATGCTCGAAGCCATGCAAGCCTCCAACGTTTGCGCGCCGGTTTTTTGCGCTTTCTCCTCGACCCATACGTGAACCGACGGCGAAACGGTGGCGCAATTGATGAAGAGCTTGCCGCGGCTGCGTTGGAGCAGGCCGCCGGTGTAAATGCTCTTCATGGCCTTGTCGTCGGTCACGACGGTAATGATCACGTCCGACAGCTTGGTGACTTGTTTCAGCTCGGTGGCGGCGGTGCAGCCCAATTCCTGGGCCAGCACCGTGGCGGCCTCTGGATGGACATCATAGACGGCGGTGATTGTGAAGCCTTGTTCGCGCAAGCGGCGGGCCATATTCGCGCCCATCCGGCCCACTCCGACAAATCCTATTGTTTCCATAAGATGACTGAATTAATTGTTGTTAAGGGCATCATGTTTGACGCGCCGCTGGGGAAAAGCAAACAAAAGCTGCTGGCCGGCCCGCAGCCATCTTGACTCAAGTCAGGTTCTTGACCAATAATTCTTGCGCGATATATCCATGACCTTTGACCCGCAAAAGATTCTCCAAAGCAAACGCGCCATGCGACGCGGTCTGGCCGCGCGGCCCGTGGCGGAAAAGCTGCGAATGCTCGATGCCCTGCGCGAGCGAGAACTCGAAATTCGGGGAAAGGTGCCGTCTGCGGAAGCGAGCACCCTGCGTGAACAACCCGTGGCTTGGCGACCTAAAGGTTGAAGGAAGAAAATGAAACCGAAGTTTTTCACTAAACCAGTCGCGCTCCTGACCTTGGGGGGCGTTGATACGGTCACCGAGGGTTTTGCG
>DASYNM010000617.1:0-5912 GCA_036008545.1 Verrucomicrobiia bacterium | reverse complement strand
CCGACATCGCGGCCACTTGTTTGACTGTATAAGCCATCGCTTTTTCCCCGCGGAGACCACCATGGCCACCGCGGTTGCTTTGCACTCTCGGGTATCACGTAACGTGAGGGTCAAATGATATTTTTTGCGGCGCTGTTACCGGTCACTTCAAAACCAGCCAGCCGGGGTCGAATCAAAACCGGCCAGCCTGAGGCGGGGATTTCATAACAGATTCAAGGGTTAATGCAAGGGATGTCCATTTGGGGTCGGGCTTCATTCCGTGCGCGAAGACAACCACGCACTCAGCAAAAATACGACAGCGATGGCCGCGACTTCGGTAACGAGCACGATGCTGGTCGCAGCACCCTTGGCAATCACGATCCATGCAGGAATGGCCAGAATCGCAAGCGCAAGCCCCACCCATGGGATTGCGCTCGGGCGCGCGAAATTCACCGTCCACCCCATCCATTTGTAACGCTTTGGCACAATCGGTCGCGGGTCTGCCTTGCAATAGTAAATTGCACCCCACTTGTAATTACTCGGGTCTTGCCAACAATCTTCAATTTCTTTTCGCGTCATAATGTCCTCCAGCCGCCTAACTGTTTTCCTGGGGCAATATGGCCGATTCGGCGCGAAAATCGAGCGTTTTCCGTAATGCGCCAGCATCGCAATAAAACGAGCAGAACCGGTAGCGGGCCATTCAGCTCGCCGGCTCTGCGGTCGAAGGTTCGTTGGGCTTGGGTTCGGCCTTCTTGCTTTTGTCCTCATTGGCGAACGAGTGCATCTTACTTTTTGGGCGACGTTGTCTTTCTCCCTCTCTTCCACATACTTGTGGAGGAGAGGGCAGGGAGAGGAGGTTTCCTTGTTCCAGCCCCTCTCCCTAACCCTCTCCCCGCGCTGCGGGGCGAGGGGATGTGATCCTGCGATTTCAAACGATTCTGCCAAAAAAATGTGTTGCAACTCTGGCGAACGCACACAAAAATGTTTGCGTCACCCGTCTTGTTGCTTCTTAATAGTGGGACAAAATGACCCTTGGAGTTTTGTTGATGTGTTAAGACAATTATGGCGGCGGCTAAAACCAGTTTTGTTGATCGTGTCCTCGGCCGCATCGGGCGCTTGGATGCCGAGGGCTTGCAAACGGTCGTCCAGCGCCTGGTGCGGGAACGCCGTTTCCTGGAAACCCTCTTCAATGCCATCGAGGACGGGGTGTTGGTCGTGGATGAGAATGGCAAAGTCATCTATTTCAACCAGGCAGTGACGCGGCTCCTCAACTGGCACCCCGAGCAGGTGGAGGGGCGCTCCATCGCAGAATTGCTGCCGGAATTGGATTGGGAAAGCCTCAGCGCGCCCGGCCCCAGCGGCAGCCAGCGGGCGACTCATCACGAGTTTGAAGTCTCCTACCCGCGTCCGCGTTTTCTGCGCGTTTATGCCGCGCCGCTGGATGGAGAGACGCAAGGTGGCGCGGGCATGGCGCTGATTTTGCACGATGCGACCGAAGCGCGGCAACAGACATTCGAGGCGATTGAAAGCGAACGCATCCATTCCTTGACGTTGCTGGCGGCCAGTGTGGCGCACGAGATCGGCAATCCGCTCAACGCGCTCAACATTCATTTGCAATTATTGACAAAGGAAGCCAAAAAGTTGCGCCACCCGGCGGTCAGCGCGCCGCTGCGTCGCTTCGCGCGCCGAGAGGCGAAGGTGGACGCCGAGGTGGAGGAAATCGCGCGGAAGATGGAGCATTACACCGAGGTGGCCAAGGGCGAAATCACGCGGCTGGATTACATCGTCACCCAATTTTTGCAAGCGATTCGGCCTTGGCCGTCGCAATTGGCGCCCGTTTCGCTCAACGACGTGGCGCGCGAGACGATGGAACTGCTGCGGCCGGAATGGGAGAATCGCGGGTTGCATCTCAAGGAGAAGCTGGCGCGGCATCTGCCGCTGGCGCCGCTGGACGCCGGCCAGATGAAGCAGGTGCTGGTCAACCTTGTCAAAAACGCCATGCAAGCCATGACGCGCGGCGGCGTCCTGACGCTCCAAACCGGCAGCTCCGGAGATTGGGTGTGGGTGGATGTTTCCGACACCGGTGGCGGCATTGCGGAGGACAAGATCAACCACATTTTCGAACCATTCTACACCACGAAGAAAAAGGGAACGGGCCTGGGCTTGATGTTTGTCCAACGCATCGTGCGCCAACACGGCGGGCACATCGAGGTGGAGAGCCGGGTGGGCCAGGGGACCAAATTCCGCATTCGATTGCCATTGCACGAGCGCCAGCCCAAATTGTTGACGGGCACGACGAACGAAAGCCAAACCGATGAACTCCGAGACGAAAACCAAACCGATGCTGCTGATCGTCGATGACGAGAAACCGACGCGCGACGGCTTGCGGGCGGCGCTTGAGGATCATTACGACGTGTGGGTGGCCGAGGACGCCAAGGCGGCGACGGCGTTGCTGGAGGAGCAGGAATTCGCCGTATTATTGACAGATTTCCGGCTGCCACAGGAGGACGGCATGAAGCTCATCGCCCGGGCCAAGTCGCTGCCCAAACCGCCCATTTGCATTCTGATGACCGCCTACGGCTCGGAGGAATTGGCAGTCGAGGCCATGAAGCGCGGGGCCGACGATTACATCGCCAAGGGACGATTGCAGATCGACGAATTGGAGATGCGCATCGCGCGGGCCTTGCGCCAGCAGCATCTGGAGGTGGAAAATGTTTCGCTCCGCCAGCAGTTGCAGAGCAAATTCGGTTTGGAACATATCGTCGGTGAATCGCCGGCCATGCAGGAAGTATTTGACACGGTGCGGCAAGTGGCGCCGGCCCGCACGTCGGTGCTGCTGCTGGGGGAAAGCGGCACTGGCAAGGAACTCGTCGCCAAGGCACTGCATCAACTCAGTCCCCGCGCGCAAGGGCCGATGGTCACCGTGCATTGCGCGGCCCTTTCGCCCACGTTGCTGGAGAGCGAATTGTTCGGGCACGAAAAAGGCGCCTTCACCGGCGCGCACGAAAAAAGGATCGGGCGCTTCGAGCAGGCGCAGGGCGGGACGCTTTTTCTGGACGAGATCGGGGAAATTGATGCCAGCGTGCAGGTCAAGTTGCTCCGTTTTTTGGGCGAACGCACTTTCGAGCGAGTTGGCTCCAACAAAACGCTCACCGCCGACGTGCGGTTGATAGCGGCGACCAACAAGGACCTGGAAGACCAGGTCAAGGCGGGAAAATTTCGCGAGGACCTCTTCTTCCGCCTGGCGGTCGTGCAAATTGTGCTGCCACCGCTGCGGCAAAGGCCCGGGGACATTCCGTTGCTGGCCAAGGCGTTTCTGAAGGAATTTGCGCTGGAGAATGGTAAAAATGTGAACGATTTCACCCCGGAAGCACTCGAAGCGTTGATGAATTACGCCTGGCCCGGCAACGTGCGCGAATTGCGTACCGCCATCGAACACGCCGTTGTCCTGACGCGGGGAGAAAAAATCGGGCTGCGCGATTTGCCCCCCGGCCTGCGCGCCACCGCTCCCGGGAGCAGTCCATCCCGCTTGCCAGCGCTGGCGAATTTGACAGTGGCGCAGGCGGAGAAGGAGTTGATTCTGCGCGCGCTCAAGGAATGCGGCGGTAACCGAACCGAGGCCGCCAAGAAACTGGGCATGAGCCGGCGCACCTTGCATCGCAAATTGCACCTCTACAAGTTGGAGGACGTCTAAGTGACGTTGCAGGAGTGGATTTACCACTGGGAGGAAGGGGCCGGCGCCAAAGTCGTCAAAGCGGCGGCAGCCGTCCTGGCTTTTGTCGCCGTGGCCGTATTGTTCGACGCGCTGGCCTACGAAAGTTTCTCCAGCGAAGAAGCCATGGAGACGGCGCAACTGGCGCGCAATCTCTCGCGCGGCAAAGGATACACGACGCAAACGATTCGTCCATTGTCCATCTATTTATTGCGGCGGGAGGCGGCGGCGGGTCAGGCGGCGGCTATTCTGGACAAACCCGTGCCGGACTTGAGCACGCCGCCGGCGTATCCGTTGTTATTGGCGGGGTTGATGGCGGCGTTGCCGTTTAATTTCGTCGCTAGTCAAAACTGGTATTTAGCACCGGAACGGTGGATCGCCGTCTTCAACCAGGTTCTGTTCTTTGTGGCGGTGCTCCTACTGTTTCAAATTGCGCGGCGGTTGTTCGACGCGCGCGTGGCGTGGCTCTCGGCGGTGCTGTTCGCCGGCTCGAACTTGTTTTGGAAGTTTACAATTTCTGGCTTGTCAACATTGTGGCTGATGCTGGTGTTCCTGGCGTCGGTGCTGTGTTTGGTCCACCTGCAAGAGCGCGAGCGGGCGCGGCGCGCTGGATTCGGATCGGTGGCCCTGGCTGGCTTGACGGGCGTGTGCATCGGCGTGGGCGCGTTGAGCCGCTACGCATTTATGTGGATGATCATTCCTGTGGTGATTTTCATCGGCTGCATTGCACTGCAACGGAGGGCCACTCTGTGCGCGGTCGCCGGCGCGGCTTTTCTGCTCGTGTTCGGCCCGTGGATTGCGCGCAATGTCGTCCTCAGCGGCACTTGTTTTGGCACGGCCAGTTACGCGCTGCTGGAGCAAGCGCCACCCTTTGAGGAGGACACGATGGAACGCAGCTTCGATCCGCAAAGCGGCCTGCGCCGGATGGCTCCGTTGGACGTGGTGGATAAATTTTTTTCCAACGCGCGGGAAATGTGGCTCAATCAATTGCCCCGACTGGGAGGCAATTGGGTGTCAGCCTTTTTCCTGGTTGGACTGCTGGTTCCTTTTCGCGATCCTGCTCTGGGGCGGGTGCGAATTTTCGTCGTGTGCTCGCTGGCGCTGCTTTTTGTGGTGCAGGCCGCGGGGCAAACTCATCTGAGCGGCGATTCATCGGAAATCAATTCCGAAAATTTGCTTGCGTTGCTGGCGCCTTTAGTCTTTATGTATGGCGTGGCCCTGTTCTATACCTTGTTGGATCAATTGCATCTTGTGACGTTCGACGCCCGTGGCGCGGCGGTCGTTGTTTGTATTTTGGTGGCATCGGCCCCATTGTTGATCTCATTGGTGGTGGGCGCCAGGCCCGCGCTCAATACGCCTTATTCGCCGCTGTTCATTCAGACGGTCGCGCGGTTTATGCGCCCGGTCGAATTCATGATCAGCGATATCCCTGCGGCCGTCGCGTGGTATGGAGACCGTCCATGCGGTTGGCTGCCGCTGGATGATGACCGCGAGTTTAATCAGTTCAACAGTTTGAAACCGATCAAGGCTGTATATTTGACGCAGCGCACGACGGATTCCCGATTCTTGACACAAATGATGGCTAATCAAAGAAGCTGGGGCCACTTCGTGGTCGAGTGCGAGGGCCACGGCGAGGTGCCGACGGGCTTTCCACTCACCAATGCTCCAATGTCCTTTTTGCCCGACCAGATGTTGTTGAGTGACCGGCCGCGTTGGCGGATGCCGCCGCCAAATCCGTGATTAAAAAACGTTCAAAAAAAAGGTAAAATTTTCTTTTGACAAAAACGCGAATTATCCGTAGAAATCGTTATCGTTGAACTAAACTCTGTTGAAGTTGCGTGGAATTGGGGACATGTATAAAACTATCTTATGAATAAAGTTATTGCTTCTGTTGGACTGGCGGCTTTGAGCGCGGCGTCCGTGCAAGCCCAATATGCTCCTAATTTAACCCCCTTGGAAACGTCCAAGCCTTGGTCGGTTTCGGCCACCTTGCGGGGTTTTTATGATGACAACTACTTGACCCTTCCTCACGACTACGTCCTCCCAAACGGTGTCGTTGCGCACCCTATTGGCAGTTGGGGCACCGAGATTATTCCATCAGCGGCCTTCAATCACTCCATTGAAGACACATTGGTTTCGGCCAGTTATTTGTACGATCTGCGGTGGAACGCTGAGCACAGCCAGGCCGACCAGACCCATGAGTTCATGGGGTTGGTGAGTC
>DASYNM010000616.1:0-13464 GCA_036008545.1 Verrucomicrobiia bacterium | reverse complement strand
GCTTTACCGGGCCGGGCGCCGATTATGTATTCTGGGATTCCCAGCATCCCACCACCAAAACACACAATCTGATCGCCGGATGGGTCGCGAATGTCTTGGGGGCGACGAGCGCGGCTTTGACGCTGGAGATTGAAGGTGCGGGGAGTGTAAATCCTAACGACAACGGCAAGTATTTGCAAATTGGGCAGAATTACAGCATGACCGCCACGGCGGCGCCTGGTTTTGCTTTCGCCGGCTGGAACAACGCCGCCGGCACGGTCTTGACGACTTCCCGACAATTGAATTTTTCCATGGAGTCGAATCTCACTTTGATCGCCACCTTCTCGGATGTGACGCCGCCAACGGTGGCCGTCACCCCGCCTGCCCAGCAAGTTGCCACGCCGGGACTGCTGGTGCGGGGAACCGCGCATGATAACGTCGGGGTGGGGGATGTCTTCTGTCAATTCAACGGCGGAAGCTGGAACCCTGTCTCCAGCGCGAACGCGTTTACCAACTGGGCCACCAACCTGACGCTGGCTGGGGGCGCCAATATGATTCGTTTTTACAGCATCGATCTGGCCGGCAACTTTTCCAAAACCAGCAACGTCAGTGTCTTTTATGTCACCACAACGCCGTTGACTTTGGGTATCAATGGCTCGGGCAAAATCACGCCCGGGCTTAATGGCGATCTTTTGGTCGTGGGCAAACCTTACACGCTCAGGGGCGTGCCCGCCGTCAATAATTTGTTTTCCAACTGGAGCGGGATTGTCCCGACCGGAAGCGTTACCTTTACCGGCAATCCGCTCACATTTCTGATGCAATCCAACATGGTATTGACGGCCAATTTCGTGACCAATCAATTTCTCCAGGCCACCGGCCAGTACAATGGTATTTTTTACGTCGAGGCCACGGGAGTGGCGGAGGAAACGGCCGGTCTGCTCAATCATTTGAATGTAAGCTCCCTGGGCGCATACAGCGGCCAGCTTTCGATTGGCGGACAAAATTACTCGGTCAGCGGCGGCTTCAATGTGGCTGGCCAGGCCAGCCTGACCGTCTCGCAAATCGATCACAGAGGGCCATTCCTGCTGGAGATGGCTTTGAACTGGAACACCGTGCCGTGCCAATTGAGTGGCTCCGTCTCCGGCACAAACGGCGGTTCGTGGACGGCGGACCTCGAGGCGGAACTGGCGAGCCGCAATCTTCAGTCCGGCGCATACACGATGCTCATTCCTCCGCAGGCCGATGGGGCGGGCAGTTCGCCGGCTGGCTACGGCTACGCGGCCATCAACAACCACGACAGCATGGTCACGCTCAGCGGCGCGTTGGCGGATGGCACCTCATTCAATCAGACGGTGGCGGTTTCGCAAACAGGCGATCTTCCGGTCTATGCCAATCTTTACAATCACACTGGTTTGTTGCTGGGCTGGATCAACGTGGCCAACGGATCGCCCGCCGGAAGCCTCGCTTGGATCAGAAAATCTTCCACGACATCTCCGGCCTATCCCAATGGGTTTAGCAACAACATTCAGGTGCTGTGGTCGCCTTGGACCAATCCGCCTCCCGGCGTTGCGGCCATCGTGATGCCAAACGGACAACTGAACATTTCCGGCGCGGACCAACTGCCGCCCCAGCTTTCCTTCAACGTGCAAGTCAACACCAGGAACGCGCTTATTAAAATGGCCGGCACGTCGCCCCCAAACTCATTGACCGGTTCGATCAATCCCAAAACCGGAGTATTGACAGTCGTTTTTGGCAATGGCACAGGACCGACGACTACCCACGGCCTGGGAGCCGTGTTGCAAGACACGGCCAATGCCGGGGGCTTTTTCGTGGGCAAAACAAACGCCGGATCCATTACGCTGGCGCAGTAACGATGGTTTGGTCTAAATTATCCGGCATCATTCCAAGCGTAAAGCGATTCACTTCACCGATGAAAATCCACTCCAACTCGGACGCAGAGCACATTGGATTCACGCCAACGCCAGGTCATGTTCGGGCGCGGAAGAATGATCCTTTGGTGAGCATCATCTTGCGCTCATTCAACGAAGCGTGGGCGCTCGGAGATACTCTGCGGGCCGTGCAGGCCCAGGCATACAGGAATTGGGAATTGATCGTCATCGATTCCGGTTCCACCGATGGTTCGGTGGACTTGATCCGGCGCGCTCTTCCGCGCCACTTCATCCAAATCGCCCCGCACGAATACAATCCGAGCCGCGTCTTGAATCAAGGGATGCAATTGGCGCGAGCGGAATACGCCGTTTGTCTGAACGCGGATGCCACACCGCAAGGCCGTCACTGGCTGCGTCCGCTGGTCGAGCCATTATTTGACCCGCGCACGGCGGCGGTGTTCGGCCGGCAAATTCCGCGGCTGGATTGCCGGGCTGTTTTTGCGCGCGATTACGAAACATGTTTCGGCCCGCAACGAGAGTCATCGCAGTGGGATCACTTTTTCAGCATGGCCAGCAGCGGCCTACGCAAGGATGTTTGGGCCAAACGAGGTTTTCTGGAAGTCCTGCAATACTCGGAAGACGACGAATACACTCGTTGGTGCAAGGAGCAAGCCTACGTGGTGTCTTACTGCCCCGAATCGGTGGTGATGCATTCCCACAATTATACCGCCGCGCAAGCCTACAAACGCAGCTTCGGCGAAGCGCGCGCCCTGGCCGCTGTCTGGAAAGGCGCGCGGACCGATTTCACCTGGCCCCGCACCGTTCTGCTCGGCTGGCTGAACGACGCGCGGCGCGATTTGTCCTTTTGCGCGTGCCACAACCGTTTAGGCGAGTGGCCGCACGCGCTGTTGATTCGCTGGCAACAACGTCGCGCCCGTCTGGCTGGCTTCCGAGATGGCTGGCGCGCTTATCGCCAGCGCGAGAAGGACAATTCGATCAGTCCACCTTTGTGGATCGCATCCAAACCCATGTCGCAGGCCAACGAGGGCGAATCGCTCCCATGATAGCCGCACCTTTATTTGCCGAAGAAAAAATCCAACCGGCGGAGGCCTTTCGCTCAAGCAGCGCAACTCGCTTCACGCTCGATGGCGACGAAAAACTGGAACGCCATCTTGAGCGAATTAGCCAGGCGTTCCTGACCGGAGTCCGTGAGGTTGTCCCCGCCGACAAGTTGGAGGCGCTTATCCTGGGCGGCGGCTATGGACGTGGCGAAGGCGGCGTGCTGAGAACAGAAACCGGCGACCAGCCCTACAACGATTTGGAATTTTATGTCTTCATTCGCGGCAACCGTTGGCTCAATGGGCGACGCTACCGCGACGGTTTACATCACCTCGCACATGATCTTGCTGCAACGGCGAAAGTTGAGGTGGAGTTCAAAATAATTTCAACGGACAAATTGCGGCGCAGTTCCGCGAGCATGTTTTACTATGATCTCGTCATGGGCCACCGATGGCTTTGGGGGGATGAGAGTCAATTGACCGGTTGCGCCCACCACCACGAAGCGCTTCTCATTCCGCCCGCTGAAGCCACCAGGCTCCTCATGAACCGCGGCAGCGGTTTGCTGTTCGCGCGCGAAAAATTGCAGCATCGGCCTTTCACGGAGGCGGACGCCGATTTCGTCGGACGCAACCTCGCCAAGGCTCAACTGGCTTTCGGAGACGCTATTCTCACCGCCTTTGGACAATACCACTGGTCTTGCCGGCAACGGCACGAGCGATTGCTGAAGCTGGTCACCAAGGAAAACCTGCCCTGGCTGCCTCAAGCGCGGCTTCACCACGCCCAAGGGCTGGAGTTCAAACTGCATCCCCATCGCACCCTCGCCTCGCCCGCAACGCTTCAGCATCAGTACGAAGAACTCGCCGCCCTTGGACTGCAAATCTGGCTTTGGTTGGAAAGTCAGCGCCTCGGCAAACTTTTCGTCTCAGCCCGCGCCTATGCCTTGAGTCCTTTGAACAAATGTCCGGAAACAAATCCGTGGCGCAATCGCCTGGTTAATGCGATGGTTTTTGGTCCGGCGTCAATATTCAGAATAGAAGCCGGGCGCTATCCTCGTGAACGGCTGTTGAACACCCTGGCCATCCTTCTTTGGGAGAAAAGCGAATTAGATCCAGTATTGACGCGCCGATTGCAGAATCAACTCAAGGTGCAAACGAGCGCCTGGGGAGATTTTATTGTCGCCTATCAATCTCTCTCGTGCCGTCTAAACGGGTCTGCTCCGCCATCGACAAGTCTTTCACGTTAGTCCAGCTCAATACCATGTTTCGTGTCTATGGGGTGTTCACCCCATAGACAGAATGAGGCAACCGGCTCCATTATAAATAGTGATTGAGCACCATTTGTTCGTGACGTTCCAGTATCTATGAAACGAATCACCGTCGTGCCGGCGGAAAACTATCGGGCTGTCCTGGAGCGGTTCTGGACGTTATGCGAGGCCAAAGGCGATCTCGAGTTCGACCGGTTCGCCGCGAATGTTGGTGCAGTCGCCAGCGCTGTTTTCGCCCTGCGTTCATGAAAGGACGCTCCTGAATGAAAACCAACGGTCATAAGCCCATCCTCCCGCTGGCTCAATTGCCCAAATGTCCCACGGGCATCCAAGGTCTCGATGAAATCACCGGCGGCGGGCTGCCGCGCGGGCGGTCCTCACTGGTGTGCGGCGGCGCCGGTTGCGGCAAGACGCTCTTCGCCGCGGAATTCCTGGTGCGCGGCGCCGTGCAATTCGGCGAGCCGGGCGTTTTCATGTCCTTTGAAGAGACGGACGCCGAGTTGAAAAGCAACGTGCTGTCGCTCGGATTTGATTTGGCGGGCCTGGTCCGGCGCAAGAAAATCGTGCTTGACCACGTGCATATCGAGCGCAGTGAAATCACCGAGACCGGCGAGTATGACCTGGAAGGGTTGTTTGTCCGGCTCAATCACGCCATTGATTCCGTCGGCGCAAAGCGCGTGGTGCTGGACACGCTGGAGGCGCTCTTCGCCGGCCTGCCTAACGAAGCCATCTTGCGCGCCGAATTGCGCCGGCTCTTCCGCTGGCTCAAAGACAAAGACGTGACCGCCGTCATCACGGCTGAGCGCGGCGACGAACACATGACGCGCCATGGGCTGGAGGAATACGTGTCCGACTGCGTCATCCTGCTCGATCATCGCGTCCATGACCAGATTGCCACGCGGCATCTGCGGGTGGTCAAGTATCGCGGCGCGCTGCACGGCACCAACGAATTTCCCTTCCTCATTGGCGACGAGGGCCTGAGCGTCTTGCCCATCACCTCGCTCGGGCTTAACCACAAGGTCTCCAATGAACGAATTTCCACCGGCATCCTGCGGCTCGACGCGATGCTGGGCGGACGGGGTTTCTTTCGCGGCAGCAGCATTTTGCTGACCGGCACGCCCGGCACCGGCAAGACCAGCGTGGCCGCCTGCATCTCCCAAGCCGCCGCCCGGCGCGGGGATCGGGTGCTCTTCTTCTCGTTCGAGGAATCGCCCAACCAGATCACCCGCAACATGCGTTCCATCGGTCTGCGACTGGAACCGTTGGTTCAGAGCGGCATGCTGCGGTTTCACGCGGCGCGGCCCACTCTCTGCGGCCTGGAAATGCACCTGGCCACCATGTTCAAGGAGATCGCCACGTTTCAACCCGCCGTCGTCATCGTGGACCCGATCACCAGCCTGCTGGCCGCGGGCACGGACTTCGAAACCAAGGGCATGGTCACGCGGCTGATGGACTTTTTGAAGGGCAGCCAAGTCACCTCGTTCTTTACCAGTCTGACGCACGGCGGACGCGCGCTGGAACAAAGTGAAATCGCCATGTCCTCGCTCATGGACTCCTGGTTGTTGTTGAAGGATTTTGAAGGCAATGGCGAACGCAATCGCGTGCTTTACGTGCTCAAAGCTCGCGGCATGTCGCACTCCAACCAAGTCCGCGAATTTTTGATTTCCGACCGGGGCATTGATCTCGTGGACGCCTACATCGGCCCCAGCGGCGTCTTGACGGGTGCTTCCCGCGTGGCGCAGGCGGCCCGCGAAAAAGCCGAAGCGCTGGCCGGCCAGCAGGAAGCCGCCCGGCGCAAGCGCGAATTGGCACGCAAACGCACGACCTTGGAACAACAGATCGTCGCCCTGCGCTCCGAATTTGAAAGCGAAGAAATCGAATTGCGACGCGTGGACGAACAAGTGGGCACACAAACGCGCGTGCTGACCGCCGAACGGACAGAATTGTCCCGCCTGCGCCATGCGGATGTAAAACTGGCGGTCGGCGCGCGCGGCAACTCCAAACCAAGGCACAAATGACGAAAGCAAGAAAGGTCCGACGCCTCTCCTCCGCATTGCAGCGCCCGACGGCCAAACTCTGGCAACTGCGTCTTTACGTCGCCGGCCAGACGCCCAAATCGCTGGCGGCATTCTCGAACCTGAAGACCATTTGCGAGAGCCACCTCAACGGCAGCTATCGAATCGAGGTCATTGATTTAATGGAGCGGCCCCAGCTTTCCAAAGGCGACCAGATCCTGGCCATACCCACACTGGTGCGTAAATTGCCGCAGCCAGTGCGGAAAATCATTGGCGACTTGTCCGATACCAATCGCGTGCTGGTCGGCTTGGATTTGCGCCCGAACCCTTAACCCTTAACCGTTAACCGAGAACATCGCCGGTGAAAACAACCAATACCAGCCGCGCGAACCAAGCTTTTGAAAAGGCGCTGGCGGCCCGGCCCACGGGTAAATACGTTCTCCGGCTCTACGTGGCGGGCGCCACCGAGAGATCGCGCCAGGCCGTCTTGCGCGCCCGTCAACTGTGCGAAGCCGAACTCAAGGGCAACTTCGAACTGGAAGTGATCGACGTCTTTCAGCAGCCCATCCTCGCGCGCGACGGGCAGATCGTCGCAACCCCGACGCTCGTCCGGGAATTTCCCCGGCCGGTGCGCCGGCTCATTGGCAACCTGTCCAACAGCGCCGGCTTGTTCGTCGGGTTGGACTTAGACACGAAAGGCAAGACCGCGCGTTGAAAACTGGCCGGGCTAAACACGCTACCCCCACGTCGTTCCGCGATCTCGCTCAACTCCGCCTGCGGCTGGCCGAGGCGGAGGAAATGCTCCGCGCCATTCGCGCCGGTGAAGTGGATGCGGTGGTGGTCGCGGCCAAACAAGGCGCCCAAGTGTTCACGCTCGAAGGCGCCGAGCACGCCTACCGGCTGCTCATCGAATCCATGAACGAAGGGGCGCTCACCCTGTCGGCTGACAAAACGATTCTTTACGCCAATCAGTGCTTTGCCAAAATGGTCAAATGCCCGCTGGAGCAGGTGACGGGCGGTTCTTTTCGCCGCTTTCTCTCCGCCGAAGACCGCGCCATGCTCCGTCCGCTCATGAGAGGGCTCAGCAAATCCGGCTCGAAATTCCAGGTGCTGATCAAGGCCTGCGACGGTTCGCAAATACCGGCCCAAATCTCGGTTCGTCCACTGGTAAGAAATGGTTCCGGACAGACGACCATCGGCATGGTGGTGACCGACATGACCGAGGCCCGGCGCAATGAGGAAAAGCTGAGGGTCTTGACGCACCGCGTCGTGCAGGCGCAGGAACTCGAGCGCGCGCGCGTGGCCCTCGAACTGCACGACACAATTACTCAAATGCTCTGCAGCGTCCTGGTTCGCAGCCAAGTGCTGGTGGACAAACTTCCCGTGCGCAACGAGCCGGCGAAGGCAGAGGCGGTGAAACTGCACGCGACCATCGGGAAGACCATCGTGGAGGTGGAACGCATCTCGCACAATCTCCGGCCCAGCGTGCTGGACCACCTGGGCCTGGTCGCTGGCCTGCGCGACACCAGCAAGGAGTTTGCGCATCGGACCGGCGTGACCGTCAACATGGTCTGCGTGAAGTTGACCCCGCGGTTGCCCATCAACACCGAGTTGACGCTCTACCGGATTCTCCAGGAAGCCTTGCAAAACGTGGAGAAACACGCTCGCGCCAGCCAAGTGACAGTGTGTTTGACGAAGAAGGGCCACGTCGTTCAGATGACGGTCCACGACGACGGTATCGGCTTCAATCCGGTTAAATCTCCGGTCGGACGGAAAGGAAAGGGCGGCTTCGGTCTGCCCGGCATGAGCGAGCGAGCGATCTCAGTGGGAGGCGCCTTCAAAATAGAATCCGTGCGTCGCACAGGCACGAAAATCGAGGTGCGCGTTCCCCTGCCGTCGCGGGCCAAGGTGGCTAACGGCGCAGCCCGGAAGTTGAACACGCGAGGCTAAGTTTGACCGTTTGCCAATGTGCCCAGGCCGCTCGCTCCGAACGGCCACATAATTTTCTAAAACGCTCTATTCGATTGGCTTGACGACATCCCGGCGGACGGCAAAGGAATGCGCACCTCGATTTCCGTGCCAGTGCGCAACGCGGACCTGACACTCAGAGTTCCCCCGACGCAGACAGCGCGCTCGCGCATTTCGGCCAGGCCGAAGCCGCCTTTTTCATTTCGTCCGCGCGGTGGTTTATCCGGGTCGAACCCGATCCCATCGTCCTTGATCGCCAACTGCACGAAAGCTCCTTGCCTGGTGAGATCTACCGTCACGTGACGGGCGTGAGCGTGCTGCTGCACATTCAGCAAAGCTGTCTGAAATATGCGGTAGAGAGCGATCTCGACTTCGCCGGGCAGGCGTCCGATCATCCGCACTCCATCCAGGTTTAAGCCGATGCGCTCCCGTTGCCCGAACTCGTCGCAGTCCGCGCGCAAAACCGGGATCAGACCAAGATCGTCCAGCGCGTTGGGCCGCAGATCGCGCGAGATGCGCCGAATGGACTCGATCATCTGGCTGGAAAGATCGCAGAGCTTCATCAACTCTGCCTTTGACGCGTTCTCCCGCGCTGGAAGATTTTTGGCCAGCGTGCCACAGCGAACCAGGATGGCGTAGGCAAGTTGAGCAACGTTTTTATGGAATTGCCCAGTCACCCGTCTGCGTTCGACTTCCTGCGTTTGCGTAAAGTGGCGGACCAGGTTTCGGAGCAATTCCACTTTGCGCTGGAGGTGCAGCACACCTTGGGCTTCCGTCATGTCGGTCACCACCAGGCAGAGGCTCGCCCGTTTGGAGGCATTTTTTGCCGGCGTCCGAGCTGAGATTTTCACCGGCAGTTGCAAATCAGCATCGACGTGAAGGAGCGCCTTCATTTTGAAAGCGGATTTGGCTGGCTGACTCAGGCGCAGTCGGAGCGCCCTTTGGTCCTTAGTCGAGAGAAAACAGTAAAAGGAGCCATTCATCACCCGCCCCAGCGGGCGCTTGACCATTTTGGCGAAACTTTGATTAGCATAAAGAATCGCTCCTTCCCTAGTCAACGTGAGCGCTCCTTCGTTCATCGAGTCGATGAGCCCGCGGCAAGTTTGTCCATCATCTTCCAACTTGTAGGTTTGCAGGCCATTACTTGTCGGACGTTTGGACAAGTGAGTACCCGGCAAGCGAGGCTTGTTTCTATTCACGCCCATTAAGTATCAGTTAAGTCCAGGACAGTGGCTATGGGGTAAATACCCCATAGCCGCCGCCGCATTCCCCCGCTATGTTTGTCATGCATGACAAAAGTCCAAATCGATGACAATTCCGGTGACCGGACTAGTTTGAAAAAACGCAAAATCATGATAGTGGACGACCATCCCATCACCCGCGAAGGCATCGCGAGACGAATCAGCAGTGAGGGCGACATGATGGTATGTTCCGAAGCTGAGTCGGCACAGGAGGCGCTCCAAATCATCGAAAAGCAACAGCTCGATCTTGTCTTGCTCGATATTAGTTTGGAAGCCAGCAGCGGCTTGGACGTGCTCAAGGACCTCAGGATGCGATTTCCCGAATTGCACACGCTGATCCTTTCCATGCACGAGGAATCGTTGTATGCGGAACGGGCTTTGCGCGCGGGCGCCCGTGGCTACATCATGAAGGGCGCCTCGCCCGAGAAACTGATTCAGGCAATCCGCCAGGTTCTGGCAGGCGAAATCTATCTCAGCGAATCCATGACCAAAACGGCGCTCGCCCGGATAGGCAACGGCAAACATAGTCCCTATACGATCGAGGACTTGAGTGATCGGGAATTGGAAGTATTTCAACTGATCGGACGCGGATTCGGCACGAGGGAGATCGCCACCGCGTTGCATCTGAGTGTGAAAACCATCGCCTCCCACCGCGAGAACATGAAACTGAAGTTGAATCTGAAAAGCAGCAGCGCGCTGGTACAGCACGCCATCCATTGGGCGCAGACGAATCAGATGATCTGAACCTCGCGCTCTTTGCCTGACGCCGTAGAAACAACTCAAGGAGTCGTTCTCAGGTCAGGCTTGCAGAGCCGCATCTAGCAGTCGGGCATCGTCTAATTTCGAAAGTAGTTTACCATCCTCAAGTTTGAGCAGGCGGTCGGCGAGGTGGAAGTATTTTTCATCGTGAGTAATGACTAGCACGGTCTTGCCGCGGGATTTTAAATCGGAGAGCAACTGGGTGTAGAACAGCTCTTTGAACAAAGGATCCTGGTCCGACGCCCATTCGTCAAAGAGATAGAAAGGACGATCCTCCAAATAGGCGGTCAATAGAGCCAGCCGCTTGCGCTGGCCCTGGGACAACGCGGTAGTGGAAAACGCGCCATTCTCGATTTTCACTTTGTGATGGAGGTGAAGTTGCACCAGATAGTCACGGGCTTGGGCGTCGAGGTTGACGGCATCCAGACCGAGCAAATCGTCAAACAGATAGAAATCCGAGAACACGACGGAAAACAGTTGCCGGTAATCGTCCCGGTTCTCATTGGTGATGGCGCGCCCGTCAACAAGAATGGCGCCTGATTCCGGGGGATATAGACCCGTTATGATCTTAGCTAGCGTGGATTTTCCGCTCCCATTGCCGCCGACTAGAAAAACCAGTTCGCCACTTCGGAAATCGAGACTGATAGGTCCAATCATAAAGTTGCGGTCTTCTTTTTCCTGGTGATAGGAGTGAGTGACTCGCGCTAGTTCCAACCTTTCGAAGCCGGATACATTCCCTGAAGAGCTATGCGGCATTTCTTCGTCGGGATGAGTCGCGAGTGATACGCCGAGGTTTTCGACTTTTTCCAAGGCGACGTTGACCCGGCCGAAGACCGCCATTGTTCCCATCACACCTGCCAGTGGTCCCATCAAGTAGAGCGTAACTAGAACATATCCCCGCAACGTGTGCGGGTTGACCATCTGCACTGCGGGCAACAGAAAGAGAATCAGGCCGATCAGCGTGATGAACAACAACTGGTTCCAGTTCTGCGCCAGGATGAAGTTCATTTCCGCCGCGACGTTGTGGCGGGAATACAGTTCCGTGGTGTTCTTGATGTTGCGGGAGGAAAATACGCCGCGTCGCGTGCGGTGCAGTTTAAGTTCCTTGATGCCTTCGGTTAAGGCCCGAAAATGCCCAAACAAGGTGTCTTCTTTTTCGCGCGCCAGCTTCAAATGATGGAATGCCTTCACGAATAGCCGGCGGTAAATCAAGGCCCCAAAGAAAACGAATCCCAGCGTAGCCAGCAATACCATCGGCGAAAGCCAGCCGAGATACGCCGCTCCGCCCAGCAGGATGGCGACGTTCATGGCGGACGTGGGAATGGCCAGGAGGGCTTCGGAGATCCTCATCACGTCATCGGTCAAGGCGACCATGATGCGCGGAGCGCCAATCTGTTCCAAGTGGCGCAACGGCACCGCGAGAATTTTGCGGACCAAATCCTGGCGCAAGTTGGCAATGGCGCCCTGCGAAAAGCGGGCCAGGATCATCTGGGAGATCATGGTGGTGAGAATCTTGCCCAAGGCGAGCCCGATGAAGCAGGCCATAAGCGAGAAGCGGATGGTCGCGGGTCGATCCAACTGGCTGTTCACCACGGCAATCAGCCCGGCGTAACAAGCGCCGCTGACCAGCGCCGTGACGGCGGTCAATACCATGACGCTGCGGGCTGTTCGGAAAAGATAGACCAATAACTTCATACTGCAGCCACCTGTCGATGTCCCTGGCTTGCGTTTGATCGGGCTGCCGCCAAACATTCCCTGAATTGTGCCGCCAAATGCTCAACGTGAGGTTCCGCAAATATTTGTTCGTGAGCGCCCGTGCTCAGTTGAACGGCCACCCCGCCCCTGGCCAATTCGCCCCAGCCGCGTTCTGGATCCAGCGAGCAAAACAATGGTTGTCCCAGCGTGTGAAAAAGGGTGACGCGCCCGGGGTAGGCCTGCGGCACGTAATCATGGTCGGCGCGCAGATGAACCTGCCAAAGCTTGAGTTCCTCCTCGGAGAACAAGGAGACGTTGATGAGTTCGTCCAAATCAACGCTGTGCCCGTTGGTTTCTCCGTTGCGCGATCCGGGCCATAGCTTCTTTTTCAAGGCGCGGGCTTTGCGCCGGAAATAATCCCGCCGCTCTTCCGCTTGCAATCGGGAAAAGTCCACCAGCCAGTAAAATGAATTCTTGACGAACCGGGGCAGAAAGCTTGGACGCCACCACGGCATCAGGTCATAACTTCCATTCGGAGCGGCGGCGTCGATCAGGCCGAGGAAGGCGACTTCCTGGTCACGGGCAAGGAGCTGCCGGGCCATCTCATACGCCACGATGCCCCCGAAACAGTAGCCACCCAGATAATACGGCCCTTCCGGTTGGAGAGTGCGGAGTTCCTCGATGTATTGCGCCGCCATCTCCTCCACCCGGCTGAATTCTTCCATGCCCCGCAGGCCCCGTGATTCAATGCCATACATCGGCTGATCGGGGGCTAAGTATTTCGCCAGATTGGCGTAGCCCCAGAGAATGCCCCCGCCCGCGCCGTGAACCAGAAAAAGAGGCGATTTTGTCCCGCTGGGTTGCAGGGCCACCAGCAACGAATCGCTCGCCCGATTTTGTTGAAGGATCGAGGCCAGGTGCCGAATGGTAGGCGACTGAAAGATTGTGACTAACGGCAGATTCTTGCCGGTCAGCTTGCTGATTTGGACAAAAAGCCGCACGGCCAGGATGGAATGCCCTCCCAGTTCAAAAAAATTGTCGTGGACCCCCACAAGCTTGGTCCGCAGCAGGCGTTCCCACATTTCACATAACTGCTTTTCCAACTCGGTTTCCGGCGCGGCATAGCTGCCGTGCGAGCCATTGCGCGTTCGGGCACTCGATTCAATCGCGGCCAACACCGCGTCGGCCGAGGAGGCTTCCGTGGCAATCCAACGATGCAAGTCGGGCGTCGTTCCGAAAGCGGATTCCGCATGACTGCTTTTGGAAATCCTGGATGGGGTTGTCTGGAGATTAGCGGCCGCCACTTGCGGACTAAACGTGAGCTTGGCGGCAGACCCGGCTGAGAACCGAAAGACGGTTCCGCCGTCGCGTTCCTGGCGGATCGCGTCACCGGCCTGCTCCAGAAAATCCAAGGCGGGCTGGTTTTTGGAGGAAGCTCGGAATAAAATATCCACCTTGCCAATCCCTCGCGCGAGCGCCAGGCGTCCAAGTTGAGCGAGCATCTGATGTTCGACTCCCTTGCCCAGGACCCGGCAGCTCAACAAGAATGTGTCCACCGCCAACGCTTCAGTCGTCACCTTGTAAATCATCACCCC
>DASYNM010000615.1:0-5896 GCA_036008545.1 Verrucomicrobiia bacterium | reverse complement strand
AGAAGAACGGTTCGGTAGCTGCCATGATTCCGGACGGCACGACTACAGGTTAGCCGTTCGGCTATTGCGTTGGGCAAGGCGTTCCGAGCCTGCTCAAAGATATTCAAGCAGATCGATGTTAAGTCTGTCTTGCTGTGCTCCACGCGTAATCCAATAAACTAGCCATTCACGCAACTCAAGGCAATACCGATGTATTACCCGCCTGCGCCCAATCAGCGATCCTGAGCGCACCATCCTCATTAGTCCTCACTTTCGCCACCCTGCACGGTCCAAGACGGAGACATTGGTGACACCGTGGTTTTGTCCAATCGGTTATAAGTCAGTCCCGCATGATTGCTGAATTGCGGAAATGGCCGACCTCTGGTAGGTTAGTGGTGTTATGAGCAAAAGCACATTGATCGCCAAATACGAAGCCTTGCCCGTCGCGGCGCAAAAGCAGGTGGAGACGTTCATTGAGTTTTTGTCGAAAAAAACTTCGGCGAAATCCACCCACCCTGCGAATCGCCGCTTCAACTTTGACTGGGCAGGCGGCTTAGAGGATTTGAAAGACCGGTTCACCGCCGTTGAGTTACAACATCGCCTCAACGAGCTGCGATGAACTATTTGGTGGACACGAACATCTTCCTGGAAATTCTGCTCAACCAGGCTGGTCGAAAGAAATGCGAGGCGTTCTTGCAAGGCGAGAAAGGCGCAGCTTGGATATCCGACTTCACGCTCCATTCCATCGGCGTGCTGTTGTTCCGACAGAAGCGGACGGATTTGTTTGACAAGTTTACAGCGGACACGTTGTCCCAGTTCACCATCCTCTCGTTGAGTGTCACCGGTTATGCCACACTAGGCAAAGTCAACCTCCGGAATGATCTCGATTTCGACGATGCCTATCAGTTCGCCGTGGCTCTGGAAAACAAGCTGGCTATCGCTACGCAGGATAAGGATTTCCAACGAGTTCGTAACTTGGTGGAGATGCACTTGCTGTGAAATCAACGAATGTTTGCATCTTCTCGGAAAGCGCGTTTCATCTTTTCTGGTTATAACTTGGTTGACTGTATTTCCTTAATCGCCATTCATTGGCTAGTTCCTCGATTTCGCCATTGGCTGGCGTCGGCTGCCATTCAACGGAAAAACTTGTGCGCGCGATGTCGCACATCGCCGTTTCCCACTTGTTCCGATCCAGTCCGATAGGCGGCGGCTGGATGGAGCCTTGGATCAGCAACCCACCCCGCGTCCGGCGTTGCGCGGCGCCGGCGATCTTGCGCCCATGCCAGAGCACGTCGTTCTTTTCCGCGCCAACGAAACATTGTCCTAGGATTTCTTTTTGACTGATCTGCGCGAGAGTGGTGGCGACGTTCATTTTGGCGAAGGTGTTGCGGATCCATTCATGTACGCGCTGATAGCTTTCGACGGCTTTCAAGCCGTGCCAGAAATAACCCGCCGGAAAAACCAGACTGTAGGTCCAATCTGTATCGTGCGGCACCAGGCCGCCGCCGGTCGGGCGGCGCACCAGCGGGCGTAAGTGAGTCAACTTTTCGATCTCCGCGTAATGTTGCGAATAACCGAAGCTCGCGGCGGGTTCGAGCCAGCCGTAGAAGCGCAAGACGGGTCGCCCCAACTTCGGCGCGAGTTGCAGCAGGGCCTCGTCGAGCGCCATGTTATAGTCGGCAGCGTTTTTTTGTTGCCGCAACAGGAGCCAGACGTTGTCGCTGGGATTGGAGCCGGTGGTCATTTTGAATTCCTAGTCAAAAATATTTTATATTTGGGCGTCGCGGCGCTTCGCCCTCCCGATCGAATCTAAACGCGCATTCGCATTTTCTTTTGTTGTTCGGGCGTCAGCTTCGGATCTAAAACTTTTTGGCCGATGGGACAGTCGGCTTTGATCTCGCAATCATGGCACTCCGGGCTGCGCGCAAAGCAGCGGCGCCGGCCGTGCCAGATCAGCCAATGGCTCAAGTGCATCCAGTCTTTCCGCGGCGCGAGCGCCTGCAAATCCGTCTCGATTTTCTCCGGCGCGGTTTGCGCGCTCAACCTCAGCCGATGCGACAAGCGCGCGACGTGCGTATCGACCACCACGCCTGCGTTGATGCCGAAGGCGTTGCCCAATACGACATTCGCTGTCTTACGCCCGACGCCGCTTAAGCCGGTCAATTCCTCCATTGTGCGCGGAACTTCACCGCCATATTTTTCGGCCAATTGTTGGCCCGTGGCCTTGATGCTTTTCGCCTTGTTGCGGTAAAGGCCGATGCGGCGAATGTCATTCTGCAATTCGGCCAGCGACGCGTGCGCGTAGTCGGCTGCAGTGCGATATTTTTGGAAAAGTTCAGCCGTGACGATGTTGACCTGGCGGTCGCTGCACTGGGCGGAGAGGATGGTGGCGATAAGCAACTCCAGCGGGTTGGAGTAATTCAGCTCGCAATGCGCGTCGGGATAAGCCGCTGCCAATCCGGCCATGATCCGTTGCGCGCGCGCTTTCCGAGTCTCGAGATTCTCGCGGGGCATACTATTGATTGCCCGCTCTTAATCGTAATCCTAATCTTAATCCTAATCCTCTTCGAGCGGGTCATCCGAATCGGACTGAGATTACGATTAAGATTAGGATTGGGATTAAGATTAGGAAAGAAACAATTCGCGCTAACGCCCCGCGCCGCGGTTGGCTTGCCAAAGCAGTACTGCGCCCACCACTTGGAAAATAAAATTGGGCACCCAGACGATCACGCAGGGCGCCCGCTCCGGGTGGTTTTGCCACGCTTGCGCCAACACGATAAAACTGTAGTAGATCAGCATCAGCACCAGGGCCGTAGCGACGCCCACGCTTGTTTCGCGGCGATGCGCCCGGATGCCGAGCGGAATGCCGATGAGCGTGAATCCGATGCACGCGAAGGAAAACGCCACCTCGCGGTGCATGTAGACCATGACCGGCATCGTCATGTCTTTGACAACGTGCTGCACATCGCGCCGCGCTTTGGCCGATTCCACGCCGGTCTTGTCGCGATAGAAGCGCGGGGCCAGCGGACGCTCCAATTCATGCAGTTGCTGCCGCAATTGCGCGAACGTCATGTCGCTTATCGGCACTGTCAACAAAGCCTTTGCCTCCGACGCAACGCTTATCGCCAGCGGCAGCTCGCCGCCAGCGCAGGGCAGAAAGCCATTGGTGGTCATCTCCCAGGCCGCCGCGTCATGAAGGTTGAGCGTAATCTGGTGATGGGCGGGATCGCGCCCCAGCGTGCCCGTCGGGGCTTCGGCCTTTTTCTTGAGTTCTCCCTTTTGGTCCCATTGACAGACGATGACATGATCCAAATTGGTTTCGTCCTTGTGCTTCTTACCGACAAAGACCACGTAGTCGCCCAACGGCACCCATTCGCCGCTGCGCAAAGCGCTGGCGGGATTCTTGGTCTGCGCTGAGAAGAGCAACTCCTTGTAAGCTGTGCGGCAGGCGGGCGCGATGTCGAAGTTGAGCCAGGCGCACAGTGCGCTCACGGCCACGCTCAACAACAGAACGGGCGTGATCAAACTCACCAGGCTTATGCCGCTGGCGCGCGCGGCGGTCAATTCCTGGTCCGCGCTAAATCGCCCAAATACCAGCAGCGCCGCCGTGAGCATGCCGATCGGCAGCGAGAAGGCCAGCACGTAGGGGATCAACAACAGGATGGCGTTCCGGGCCACGCCGAGTGTGGCTTGGCCATTGATTAGCAGTTGCAGAATCTCCTTGATGACGTTGCCCAGCAAAAGAACCAACGTGAAGACAAACACCGTCATACCCAGCGTCGCCAACATCTGGCGGGCCAGGTATAGGTGCAGCGTTTTCATCAAGGCTAGTGTGCTGTCGCGGCAATGGCTTTACAAGAAGCCCCTCTCCCGGCCTGCGGCCACCTTCTCTCCGCCTTGCGGGGAGAGGGCAGGGCGAGGGGAGTGGTGTAGAGGAGCAGGCTGAGTCTCGTAGGCATCGGTTATTGGCTCTTTATCAGGTGCAAAAGCCTTGTTGCTTGCTCGCGCACGGATACCATTTTCGGATCAATTATTAAACGCGCCGGAGGTAAAGATTCCTCCACCGCTCCAAGCGCATGACCTAATCCGCGAAGCAAATCATCGATTTCTTCTGTAAAAACCATTTTCCCCTTATCTAAGGCGATGCTTAAGCCTGAATCATCAAAAAGGCCACAAATGGCCTCGGTAAGCGATGAAATTTCTGGCCCAGACGAAGCCAGCCATACACTGCGCTGAAATTGTTCATCACTTAATTCCTCAAGGAAGTCAATGACTTTGGATTTATCAACGGTGCTCATAGAGATAAGGATGGTCTAAATTGGAAATTCTGAAGTGGTTTGTGCGTGTCAGGCGTTCTTACGGCAGGCAGCACGCTCCCGTTTACGTCAAGAGGCTGACTGGTTAATTGCCAACCGGCCACTGCCACTTCCGGCAGCCGGGCTGCGAGGCCGACCCGACCTCAGTCGGACCGGCGCCAAAGGCCGCCGGCTATGGGCCTTGCTGTTGCCGCGCCGATTCGTCGGCGGCGTCGAAAGCGTGCTGGAGCGCGACCAGGTCTTCGCCCGGCTTGAGCGAATCCAGAATGGCCTGCTCGGCTTTGAGTTGCTCGTTGGAATAGGCGGCCGCTTTGATGGAGAGGCCGATGCGCCGCTCGCCCTTGTCAATCTTGATGACACGCGCGGTCACTTCCTGGCCGACCTTGAGCACGTTCTTAATTTTGTCGGTCCGCTCCTCGCTGACTTGGGAGATGTGAACCAACCCGTCGATGTCGTGCTGCAATCCGACGAACGCGCCGAAGCTGGCCAGCTTGGTCACGCTGCCTGTTACAAGATCGCCCACTTTGTAGAACTGGTCGATGTTGCTCCACGGATCAATCGTCAATTGCTTGACGCCGACCGAGATGCGCTGGTTGGCCTTATCGACCTCCAGCACGACCGCTTCGACTTCATCGCCTTTCTTGAAGACTTCGGAAGGATGATTGATTTTGCGAGTCCAGGAGATGTCCGAAACATGGATCATGCCGTCCAAGCCCTCTTCCAACTCGATGAACGCGCCGTAACTGGTCAAATTGCGAATCTTGCCCTTGACCTTGGTTCCGCTGGGATATTTCTCCAGCGCCCTGTCCCAAGGATTGGCTTCCAATTGGCGGATGCCCAAAGAAATCTTCTGCTCCTCGCGGTTGATGCCCAGCACGACCGCTTCGATCTCCTGGTCGGCCTTGAGCACGTCCGAAGGTTTGGCGATGCGTTTGGTCCAGGAAAGCTCCGTCACATGCACCAGTCCCTCCACGCCCGGCTCCAATTCGACGAACGCGCCGTACGGCACCAGGTTGACCACCTTGCCCTTGACGCGCACGCCGACCTGATACTTGGCGTCGATGTTTTCCCACGGGTTGCTCAACTTCTGCTTGAGGCCCAGGCTGACGCGTTCCTTTTCGCGATTGATGTCCAATACCACCACGTCGATGTCCTGGCCGACCTTGAGAATCTCCGACGGATGCCCTACGCGGCCCCAACTCATGTCGGTGATATGCAGCAGGCCGTCGATGCCGTTGAGATCGATGAACGCGCCGAAATCGGTGATATTCTTGACAGTGCCCTTGCGGATGTCGCCCGGAGTCATTTCGGTCAGGAGTTTGACCCGCTTGTCGTTGCGCTGTTGCTCGATCAATTCGCGGCGGGAAAGAACGATGTTTTGGCGCTCCTGGTTGATCTTGACGACCTTGAAATCGTAACTGTTGCCGATGAACTGGGCCAGGTTCTTGGGCGGGATGATGTCGATCTGCGAGGCGGGCAGGAAGGCCTCGACCCCGATATTGACCAGCAAGCCACCCTTGACGGCGGCCTTGACCTTGCCGACGATGGTGCCGCCTTCGTTGCAAATGGTGAGGATTTTATCCCAGTTCTTTTTGAATTCG
>DASYNM010000614.1:0-8600 GCA_036008545.1 Verrucomicrobiia bacterium | reverse complement strand
CTGTGGTTTGGACTTGTTTTTCTCCTTGGCACTCGAGGCGCATTTTTCCGATCTTCAAATTCACCTCCGTTGCCGATTTTCTTCGGCTTCGCGGTTCCCTTGGTGGCGTTTTTTGCGGCTTACTTCGGATGGAACGCATTCCGGGAGTTCATCCTCGGCGCCGACCTCCGGCTGGCGGCATCGATGCAGGCGTGGCGGTTTGCCGGCTTCGGCTTCCTCTCGCTCTACGCACATGGTGTGCTGCCGGGATTGTTCGCTTTCCCGGCTGGACTCGGGGATATGGCGGTCGCTGTCAACGCGCCGTGGATCGTGCTCGGGCTTATTCGCCGCCGGTCATTCGCGACCAGTCGAAGCTATGTGATGTGGAATATCCTGGGCATCCTCGACCTCGTTGTCGCCGTATCATTGGGCACAATATGTTCGGGCTTCCTCCCCGGACTCACCGGGAACGTCACAACGAGCGCCATGTCACAATTACCGCTGGTGCTCATCCCTGCGTATTTTGTCCCCATCTTTATCATGCTGCACTTCACCGGCCTTTCGCAGGCGCGGCAAATGGCGCGCTCCGGGAAATGAACGCGTGCCGAGTCTGCGCTCCCAGCACCCCAGCGCGAGATAAAGCCATTAGCAACACTAAAACCCACAATAACTTCCAGTAGTCACACTTATACTTAGAATAGATCATTGTGTTCCCACGGAGAAGTGGTATAATGGCAATTATGAAGCGCTCAGGCGCATGTTCTTTGAAGGCAGACGAACCCCGTGTGCCGCGCGAAAACTGTTCCTTCTCCCAAGCGGTGAAAGTTCCGTCGGGGGCCAGTCATGGAAAAAACGAAGCCAGTTGTCACACTCGTCCTCACCCCATCCCTCTCCTCCAGGAGAGGGTGAATCATCCGCCGCGCTCGCCGTATTCCAACGACTGGATTTGCCGGACGCGCATAATCACAACCGGGGCCGGCGCCTGGCCGTTCCTTCTCCTGGGGGAGAGGGTTAGGGTGAGGGCGAACCACGAAGAAACTGGATGGCAAGCTTCCGCGAATCGCTCGCGTAAGTCGTTGATTTTCTTGATATTTCCGGATATTTTCAGGTCGTTCTCATCGGAGCCCAAGCCGGGGGAAAGTTGTGAGTGGCTATTGGTAAATGGCGGATCAGGAAAAGGGAAGCCGCGTAAGCCGTTGATTTCCAGGATAGTTTCGGATAGTTCTTGCGGCCCTTCAAACGATCGCCCACCCGCCTTCGACCAGAAACGCGAGGCCGGCTACTTGAATGGAGACGCGCGCAACCGGCTACTGAGTCTCTCCGCCTTGAAGGATGCGCCCGCGCACGAAGGCGATGTGCCCGCGCAGATTGTAAAATTGATCGGCAAAGGAGCCCGGCACTTTCATCTTGTTGACAGCGATTTCAATTTTGTCCAGGCGGGAGAGAAATTTTTCAGAATGGGTTCGAGCCTGCTTTGTTTGCACCTCTCGTTCCAGCGCGAGCAACGAACGGTACCAGCGGAAGATGAGCATCTGGATGCGCCACCGGAAAAACTGAGGTATCAAGCGCACGGCCGGCACCAACACCAGCGCCAGCGGCACAAACGCCACCAGGATGCGGTTGACCAGGCTGGCCATCCAGAACGGCAGGTATCGGTAGAAAAAGCCCTTGCCGGATTTGTAAAAGCGCAGCGCATCGGCGCTAATTGGAAAGTCATGCTCGAGCGGAGCCGGGAACTCGCCCGCGTGTCGGAACAGGTTTGCCTTGCCGTAAACTTGCCTGGCCGTTTCCAGCACCAGGTCGGACAAGGCCGGGTGCAGATTGGACCGCGCCAACAATTCCACCGTCGGCCCAACGAGCGCGACGTCGTGATCGGGGATGTCGTTGCCGAAGTCGATCGAGCCTTTGGGCAAATCGAGCTTGCTCAAATATGTGACGCGGCGGACGTAGCCGTCGGCCTGGGTCACGTCAAAGAGATGAATGCTTTGGCTGTGCAGAAGGTTGCGCATCACTTCCGTCGAGGCGGAATCGCCCATCAGAAAAATGGCATCGACAGCGCCATCGCTCAGGGCCTTGGCGGCGGCGACGGAATCCAAATCCACGAAGGTGGCGGCGGCATTGTTGGAAATGCCGTTGAGCGCCAGCAACGCCAAGGCCAGGGAGCGATCGCCGCTGCCAGGCGGCCCGATGACCAGGCGTTTGCCTTTGAGCTGCGAGAGCAGTTGGAGCGGAGCCGTGCCGCGATAAAATATCATCATCGGCTGGAAGGCCACGCTGCCGAGGGAGACGATCTGATTGGAATTAACGACGTTGGTCACGCCACCTCCGACAAAACCGATATCAGCGCCGCTGGAGGGATTTTGCAGGCGCTGGAGATTCTGCTCCGAGCCTTCAGACGGAAGAATTTTCAGGGTCACGCCCTGTTGTTTGAGGAGGTCCCGGAACTTGATGGCGGCCAGATCGAAGCTGCTGCCCGGAGGTCCGCTGGTCAGGGTTATGGTATGCGGCGGCGCGGAATGGAAGAACCAGAAGACGGCAAAAACCACGAGCGGTCCGATCAACAGAGTGGCCAGCAAGGACATCCCGGAGCTCAAACCGAAGGTTTCCATGATGCCGGCATGGATCCGACCCGCAAAATTCTTTCGATCTTCCTGCATAAAGGCCCGCCATGATACTCGAGGACCGTCTCACCACCAACCATAATCCTGACTCACGCGCCGCGCCGACGACGGAATCGATGTTGCGTGCGCGCCCGCCGCAAGCCCTCCTGGCAATACCAGGACGGCACACGAATATGAGGCCGTCAGATAATGGTCCAGCCACCCTCGACCATCAGGGCGTGGCCGGTCACGTAGCTGGAGGCGTCGGAGGCGAGAAACAGCAGCGGCCCCACCAACTCGTTCGGATGGCCGATGCGGCCCAGGCAGGTGCGCGCTTTCAAACGATCGAGGAAAAAATCATTCTGCTTGACGCTGTTTTGCCCCGTGTCCTCGACGTTCGAGAACGGGCCGGGCAGGATGGCGTTGCAACGAACGCCGTGTCGGCCCCAAAACGAAGCGGTGTAACGCGTCAAGGCCAGCAGCGCCGCCTTGGCCGCGGAATAGCCGGGCGGATTGATGAAGTCCGTTCCCTCATACAACGCGGGACTGGGCGCGACTACGGCATACATGGTCGAAATGTTGATGATGCTGCCGCGGCCGCGACTCTTCATGCCGGCGCCGATTTTTTGGATGGCCAGCTCCGGCCAGAAAACTCCTCCCGTCAAATTACGCTGCCATTGTTCGACCGACGCGTTTTCGAGGGAGCCGCCGGCGATGTTGAACCCGGTCGCCGTCCCAAGCTCGTGGGCGTTGTTGACGAGAATATCGACCGATTTTTCCGAGGCGACAATGGTGTCAAGAAGTTTTGCAAGCGCCGGCAAATCATACATGTCGATCTGAAAAGCCGCGGCGCGGTCGGCCCCGAATTCGTCCCGCCACTGGCGTTCCAATTCGTGCAGACGTGCGCTGCGGCCCAGGGCCAGCACGCGCGCGCCGTTGGTCAACAAGGCGCGGGCCATGGTGCGTCCGAGGTAGCCGGTGGCGCCGGTCAGGAGCGCGGTTTTGTCCTTGAGCGAAAAAAGTTGGGCGGCATCGAGATTCACCAGCAAGTCCTCCCACCATCGATGACGAGATTGGCGCCTGTCATATATGAAGAGGCGTCGGAGCAAAGGAAGACCACCGCCGCTTGGTATTCGTTGACGTTCGCCATGCGGCCCAGCGGAATCAGCGACGCCAGGCGCTGCACAAAATCGGCCGGCTGCGAGGTGTAAACGCCGCCCGGAGAAATAGAATTGACTCGCACGCCTTTGTCCGCCCAATAGGTCGCAAGATAACGAGTCAGTCCAACGAGGCCGGCCTTGACCACGGAATAGGTCACCGGTTTGACCGGCTGCTCATTTTCGAGCAGGCCGTCCTTGCGATAGATGCGTTGGTCGGGCGAAATCAGCGCAAGGTCGGAAGCGATGTTCAAGATGACGCCGCGTCCGCGCCCCGCCATGGCCTGGCCAATGACTTTGCTGCAAAGAAATGCGCCGGTCAGACCAACGGCGAGATCGGCCGACCATGTGTCAAGTGGAAAATTCTCCAGGCGCGAGAAGTGAGCCGCCGAACCCTCCTCCACCTTGGGATTGTTGGCCGCGTTATTGATCAAGATGTCGATTCCACCCAGACGCTCTGTCAATGCGTTTTTCATGCGCTCGATGTCGTCCGGCTTGGTGATATCGACTTCAAAACCAAGCACGCGCGATTTCCATTCCTTTGACAAAGTCGCTGCGACGGTCTCGGGTCGCGCGGCGGGAATGTCCGCCAGCACGCAGACGCCGCCCACGCTGGAAATCGCTTCCGCATGTTGCCGGCCCAGCAGACCCACGCCGCCGGTGATGACGGCCACGCGATTGTCGAGACGAAATAAATCGAGCGTATTCATAAACTGCGCGTCTGTCCGCCGTCGGCCACGAGGCACGCGCCGGTCACAAATGAAGCGCGTGCCGAAGCCAGAAACGCGACGGCGTCGGCGATCTCTTCGGGTTTGCCGAAACGCTGCATGGGAACTTCGGACGCGATATAGCCCAACACTTCGTCGCGCCGCGCCTGAAGATGTTTGTCCCAGGAGCCGCCGTCGAAAAAAATATTGCCCGGCGCCACAGTATTGACACGGATGCCGTCGGCCGCAACTTGTCGCGCCAGATTTTTCGTGTAATTAAGCAAAGCTGCCTTGGCGCTGCTGTAGGCCAGCGGCGCCGGCGTGCTTTCCACGGCGACAATCGAGTTGACAAAAACGATGGCGCCGCGTTTCTGCTCGACCATGCCAGGCAAGGCTTCCGAGGCTAATCTGACGGCGCTAAAAAAATTCATCTCCCACAGCGCGAGGAATTCGTCAGCGTTGAGTCGCCAACCGGGCTGTCCACGACCAGTGCCAATGTTGGCCACCACAATTTCTGGCGCGCCCCAGCGCTGGCGTACATCGGCCAGAGCCTGACGAATCGTTTCCAGTTTCGTCAAGTCGCCGGGACAGCACATGATCTGCGCGTTGGGCAACTCCTGCGCAATCTCCCGCTCAGCGCGCGTGAGGTCTTCGCCGGTACGCCCGGACAGAACGACGCGCGCGCCCTCCATCGCGAAGCCCTTGGCCACGGCGCGCCCGATGCCGCGTGAAGAACCGGCGACAAAGACAATTTTATTTTGCAGTTCCAGATCCACGTTGGTTAGGTCGCCAGCAGTTGCTCAAGAAAGGTGCGGTTTTGCCGCGCCCAATTCACTTCGTCGCCCGTTTTTCCTCGAGCGACCTGGAGAATGAAGCGGCCTTGATAATCAATTTGTTTCAAACAGCGGGCCAGAGCTGGAAAGTCTGCATTGCCGGAACCGAGCGGCACTGTTCCCGCGCCTTTGAGGCGGTCCTTGATGTGGACGCTGCCAATAAGATTTCCATAGGCGCCCCACTCCTGCCCGGCCGCATAGCCGAGCGATGCGCTATTGCCAGAATCATAATTGACTCGCACTCGCGGATTGCCGATCTCTTCCACGAGAGTTCGAAACTCTTCCGGGCCCAGCGAAGTTTCCAGATGAATCTGAAGGTCGAGTCGATCCAAGGTAGCTTTCAGCCTTTGAAAAAGTCGGCGCACATCCAGCCGGTCCTGAGCGGAATCGATGCGCGAGTTATCGACGAATGGCAGGACCACATGTCGCACGCCGGCGAGATGGCATTGGCTGAGGAGCCATTCCATTTTTTGGAGACGCGTCTCCCATTCCGCCTCGGTCGCGCGCACGAGCGGGAACGGCATGAAATAATCGGCGCACAGCGACTGGACTGCAATGCCGTGCTTTTTGGAAAGCAGGCGCATTTCCTCAAGACCCGCCGCATTTCCAATTGGATTGGTGTCGGCATCCTCAACATCGTAAACCCACTCGATAGCTTGCAGGCCCGCCTCCGATGCCCGGGCAAACTCCGCTTGCCATGTTCCGGCCGGGAAAGCTTGAATCCGCCCGTGCAAAGGGGGTGACAAACGGCCCTGCATAATGCCAATGAGACGGCTCATTTTTTTGTGGGATCAAAGGGGGGCGACCCAGCATGCATAAGGTGATCGACCAATTCCCGCACCGCACCGTGTCCGCCGAGAGCCTTGGTGACAAACGCCGCTTGCGCGAGAACGGAAGGATGAGCGTTTGCCGGAGCCGCGCTCAGGCCGGCTACTTTCATGGCACCAAGATCGTTGATGTCGTCACCCATAAAAGCGATTTCGTGCATAAGCAAAACATGTTCGCCGGCGAACTCCGCGAGGGCCATCTGCTTGTCTTTGCATCCTTCGATTACGGAGTTGATGTTCAGCTTCTCCGCGAAACGATAGATTAACGGGCTTCTTTCCCCCGAAATTAGCCCAAATATTATTCCCGCCTTGCGCGCCCGCGAGATACCCATGACATCGCGAAAGTTGAAGCGCTTCCATTCCTGACCGTCAGGTCCCCACCAAAACGATCCGTCAGTCAACACACCGTCCACGTCCAGCGCGATGGCCTTGATGGGGCTTGGGCCAGGCATCACTTGCGGCGCAATTTTTTCATATTGGGCACCTCGCGGTCGATCACGCGTTTGACGCCATCGCCCATGGACTTTTCCACGTCACGCACGTATTGCACAACTTTCGCCAAGCCCGACGGTCCCAACGAGGCGGCCTGGTCCGACCCCCACATAGCGCGGTCCATGGTGATATGGCGCTCGACCACACAAGCGCCCAAAGCCACTGCCGCCGCCGTGGAGACTATACCCGACTCGTGTCCGGAATAGCCCACCGGCACGCCGTAACGCTGACGCAAGGTGCCAATAGTCTTGATGTTGAGTTCCTCCATCGTGGCCGGATAGGTGCTGGTGGTGTGGAGTAGAATCAAATTGTCCTTCCCCAGCACTTCAACAGCATGATCGACCTGCGCCAGCGTGCTCATACCGGTCGAGAGGAGGAGGGGGCGATTCTTGGCGCGCGCCTTGGTGTGCCGGAGCAGACCATCGTCCGTCAACGACGCCGAGGCGATCTTGTAGGCGGGCACTTCGAATTGATCGATAAAATCCACCGAAGCTTCATCCCAGCAGGAGGCCAGCCAGAGAATCTCAAGTTCCTTGCAGCAACGATCGATCTCCGCATATTCCTTTTTGCCGAATTCCAACCCGTATTTGAGCTTGCCGTTGGTATCACCGAATGGACTTTCCCTTGGCTTGGCCAACTCATCCGCCGTGTAAACAACATCAACGGTACGCTTTTGGAATTTGACTGCCTGGCAGCCAGTCGCCTCGGCCAATTCGATCAACTGTTTGGCCAATTCGATGCTGCCGTTATGGTTGATGCCGATTTCGGCAATGATAAAGCAGGGATGCTCACTGCCGACTGAAATCCCTCCGATTTTAATTGTACTCATCGCTTCCTGTTAGCTGATGGCACCATGAGTGTCAACGCCAATTCTGATCTGCAGACTCGCAAAATTCGGCAAACCGGATAGCGTCCCACGGTTATGGCTTTTCAGCGGGAACGGATGAAGCAGAGCGCTGCCGACCTGGCGGCGAGCGGCGTATTCATCGGCACCTCCTCCTGGAAATATCCGGGCTGGCTTGGGATGCTTTACGACGAATCGCGTTACGTCTGGCGCGGCAAATTCGCCAAGTCGCGCTTTGAGAAAAATTGCCTGAGCGAATACGCTGAAGTTTTCAAAACCGTTTGCGTGGACGCCGCCTACTACACTTTCCCAAGCCTTCCTCACTTGGAGGGGCTTGCCGCGCAAGTGCCGGACGATTTCCAGTTCGGTTTCAAAGTCACGGACGAAATTACCTTGAAGAAATATCCGAACTTGCCGCGTTTCGGCCAACGCGCAGGTAAGCCGAACGATCATTATTTGAATGCCGAGCGTTTTGCGAGCGGCTTCTTGCAGCCTTGCGAATCGATCCGCAGTCGTGTCGGTGTTTTGATTTTTGAGTTCTCGCGGTTTTATCCGACAGACTACGAACATGGCCGCGAATTCGTGGCCGACCTCGATGCTTTCCTGGCCAAACTCCCGCAAGGCTGGCCTTATGCCGTCGAGATACGCAACAGGCACTGGCTGAAGCAGGAATACTTCGATTGTCTCGCCCGCCACGGCGTGACCCACGTTTACAATTCGCGGACTGAAATGCCTCCTGTTAGCGAGCAGATGGCTCTGTCCAACAGTCAAACCAATCCAGATTTGATCGCCGTGCGCTTTCTGCTCAAGACTGGACGTTCCTTCGAAGATGCAGTGAAGTCGTTTCAACCCTACGACAAGACCAAGGAAGTCAATGACGAGGCCCGCCAGGCCGGGACGCGGCTGATCAAGGACGGAAAAAAAAGCGCGAACCGAAAGACCTTTATCTTCGTTGGCAATCGCTTGGAGGGAAACGCACTCCAGACCATCGACGCGATGCTTGAGGCCGCCGCCACGGGCTAAGCATTTTAGCCGTCTGAAGTTTGACGCGGGACCTGCGCGAGCGTGAACTTGAGGGCGATCTCCTATTGCGGTAGCGCCAAGTGCGGCTGTGGTGGCATGGTGGTATGACTTCCGATAACTCCTTGAAATCTGCATTCT
>DASYNM010000613.1:0-4101 GCA_036008545.1 Verrucomicrobiia bacterium | reverse complement strand
AAAGCACGCCTATGAAGGTCCGCGCCATTACCGATCATCCGACTCATCATAGACCGGCACGACGATCCATCTCGGCCCCCGCTTAAATCCCGAAGGTCCGGGCTGCTCCCGCATTAAACCGGTCAGTCGATAGTAGTTCTCCAGATGCTTGTTGAAGATCGCCTCGCCCGCACCCACTTCGATCATGCCGCGATCCTGGTCGGCCCCGAAGCCTCCCAGCGCCGCCCCCTTGATGCTCGGTACGTAGCCGGGCCATTGCCCGCCGCTCCACGTGTAGCCAAAGTAAAATGGATTCGCCACTTCCCGTCCCATTTTTTGCTTCCATTCAATCCCCAGTTCCGCGAACAACTCCCCCGGATTCGCCGCGATGACGATATCGTCGTTGACCAGCATCGTTGTCAAGCGCACATCGATGTGTTTCGACGAATCGAACCGCCCGGTAAACGACAAGTCGGCGTCTCGCAATTGGAGGGACGTCGGGGCGGCCGTCGTCCGCAACCCTTTGGCCACCTTGATCGTCTGCCACGCCAGCAGTTGCCCCATTTTTTCCATCGGTGTGTAGTCAGTCTTGAACGGATCATTCGGCCCGTTGCGGCGCGGCACGGTAAACAACGGCGCCACGTTTCCGGCCGCTCCGTTCACGAACAGGCAATTCACGCCGCCGCCGAACGCCTGCTCCACATCCCGGCACGCCGCGCCCGGATAGTCGGCCGAGATGGCGTAACTTTGGCAAACCACGTCCGCGTGGCAGGCGTAGTTCATGAGGATCACCCGCGGTACCCCATTGGTGTCGTCAATACGAATGACGCCCACTTCGTTATCCACCGGGCCAAACGGAATCCGGTCGGGGTTGATCGCCGAATACTGGTCGTCCCCCATCCACGATTCCCGCGCGTGGCCATCCTCCCGCACGACCAACCGCACGAATCCCAACTGCGGAAAACTCCTCCGTCCTGCCGCAAGACGCGCCGGAAACAGGTTCGTCGCCGCCATGCCCACCGACCGAATGGCTTGCCGGGCAAAAAACGCTTTCAGATCGCTGTATTCCGGCCCTTTGCCAGGCTTGGACGGCGCCGTGTGATTGTGCGAGGCGCAAAGGAATACCTTTTCGATGCCGTATTTCTCACGACACTCCGTTTCCACCTCCGGGCTCGTGAAAACAGCCAGATCTGCGGCGACAAACGCCACCCGTTCGTCCCCAATCTGCAACACCATGCTGCGGATGTAGACGGGATCATGAATCGATTCGTCGGTCTCCGGCGTGATGCTGACCTTGGCCGTTCCGACCCAAAGTTGGCCCGTCGCGGCGCCCGCGCAGGGAGCCCAGATTAGAATAATTCCCGCGGCCAGCACCGCGGCGATTGGTCCGCCGATTTTCATGTGATGATTCCTTTCATTGCGCCGGCTTCCTCCACCGGAAAAAGCCAGTTTCCACGTCAGACTCGTTGAAACGAAAGTGGAAATCTTCATGGATGCAGATTCGCGCCTTTGACTAGGAAAGCAACAACCGGCGCCGGGTCGTCCGGTGCCAAAGGAAAATGGCTGGCCCCTGCTCGGATGATCACCTGAACGTTTCCACCAGCGGCCTTGTAGCGTCGCTCCAGCTCTCGCGTATCGTCAAGGCAGGGATCACGGTCGCCGCACACGCTGACCAGCGGGACACCCGCCCGCGCCAGTGGAGCCAGGTTATCCAGCAACCGTGCGCCGGCGGTGCTGCTGTGCAGGGACGGATTTACGAAGTAAACGCAGGAAACCTTGTCCGGATTGCTGACCACCCAGGTAAGAACCTCGCCCGCCGCTCCGCCGTCGCCTTCGACTACTGGCTTGCTGGACAATCCCGCCTGAACCAGATGTTGATAGACCCGGTTCCACTGCTCCACTACCAGATCATCGTGATTAAATGGCATTGCGCCAGTAACGATATAACACCCGCGCGCCAGCAGCGCCAGGTCAACCGCGTTCGGCTGTGGAACATCGGCGCGAAATATCCACGGGTTTCCCGGCGCCGGAGTGTTTGGCACGATGACCTTCGAAAACGCCTCCACATCGGGCACCGTCATCTCGTAGCGCTCATAACAAGGAGTAAAGAAAGGCCCCCGGCAGGTCACATAAGTTCCCTCGGAGGGGAAAAACGTGTACTGATTGTCTTTGCTGTAGTAGTATTGACGTGCGGAAACTGCCGCCAGGAAGGCCGGCGGTTCGCGCTTGGTTTCGCTGACACTCTGCTCGATGAAATCGGCGATCGGTTTGGGATCCCTCAAGCTGTGCGGATGATGCCCCCGACCTTCCTTGATCATCACCGAAATGCGGCCGCCGAATTGTTGATAAATGGCCTCGATGGGAAGCGTGAACTTGTTCAGAATCGGATCGACGCTCCCGCACACGTGCAAGAGCGGAACGTCCTGCCGGGCCAGCAAGCCAAGCCGTGCCAGCACGTCGTCGTTGCCGCCCGGATTGTCGGCGTAGATGCACGCGACCTTGTCGGGATGTGCCACGGCCCAAGTGTAGGCAAATTCGCCGCCGCGACTCATTCCGACGAACGCCGGCTTTTGCGACAGTCCGTGCTTCTGTGTCAAAAAATCGTACCAGGCGTCCCATGGCTTTCCGGGTCGCAAGGTCGCGCTGGCCGAAATATAAGCGATGTGAAAGCCGCGTTTGAGGAGCTCGATTTCCGTTTGCGGCTGGTGGTCCCAGTAGCAGCCGCGCCACGACCACGGGTTTCCCCTGGCCGGAACGGCTGGAACGACCACGACACATCGGTGCTGTCCCGCCGCCGGATTTCCGATTCCGTCCCCTTCGCTTTGCGGCTGCTCACTCGGCGCGATTCCAAGAGTGTCATCATCCATGACGAAGTCATAGCGGACGAATCCATGCCATTTGCTGCTTTTTCCCTCGAAGGGAACATAGCTCGCGGCGGCTTGCCGCGAACCTGAACTGCCGGGTTTGGCATCTTGACAATACGCGGGCATCGCCCAGCACAGGAAGGCAACCGTCCCGAGACGCGCCAATTGATCGCCGGTAATTTTCATGACTGCGGAAACTACCGCCAAAACTTGACTGCTTAAACAACTGCGAGCGGCGAATAATATCCGACATGTGACCGCGCGTCTTGTCATAGGCTTGCAGCAATTTGTACAAGGATTTGAAACGCAAAGGAATCCCCTAAATTGGGGATATTTCTATGTTCACAGATTCCACGCCCTTCACCAGCGGTGTATATCGTGACCGCGAGTGTTGCGTTCCTGTCATTAACGCCTCAGGAGCTCCCGGAACTTTGCGGTTGCTCAGTCGGCTATCCCTTAAGGATGAGGCAACGTTACCTCTGCCGCAAGAGTCGGGATTCGGTAGAACGCTCAATAGAAACCCGGGCTTTGCTCAAATAACGTTTTTCAGTGTGAAAAACACAATCAAGAAGACTCCGCAAATTGGACATTTCTAGTGCCGCCATGCCACCTTTGACTTGCAAACAATTCGAGATGGCTAGCACGGACGGCCTGCGGATCGCTTGTGCGCGCTGGAGCAATCGTCGGCCCGCTCGCGGACTCCTCCAGATCGTCCATGGAATGGGAGAGCACATTGGCCGTTACCAGACATTCATCGAAGAATTGGTGCATGCCGGGCTGGTTGTTTACGGCAACGATCATCGTGGACACGGTCGAACGGCACGATCGCAAGACGAGCTGGGAGACTTTGGCCCCGGCGGGTTCGACTTAATGGTAAAAGACATTGTCCGGCTAAGCCTCACGGCCAAGGACGAAAACCCCAACCAGCCGTTGATATTGCTAGGGCATGGCATGGGATCTTTTGCTGCGCAGCAATATGTTCTCAAGCACAGCGATTTGATTGACGGGCTGGTGCTTTCAGGGTCTGGCATTCTCGATGGGCTTGCGCAGCTTTGCAGGTCTGCACCGCCGGGAGAAGACTTCCTGAACGCCTTATTCGTGCCAACGCGAACGCCATTTGATTGGTTGAGCCGCGATCCCGACGTAGCGGACTCTTTCATGCGCGACCCTTTGTGTTTTGGGACACTCCAACCGGCCTCAATGAAGTCCTTCCTGTCCACCGCTCCTAAATTGGCCAATCCCCGCCATACTCGCTCGA
>DASYNM010000612.1:0-9776 GCA_036008545.1 Verrucomicrobiia bacterium | reverse complement strand
CGCATCCACGACTGATGCTAACTGGCTTTTTCACCGGCCCACAAGGCGGAATATTCGTCCCGTAGCCGCCGCCCTGAGGCGGCGGATCTTTGGATGAAGAAAGTTTTCTTGTTTTTGGTCCGCCGACTTACGTCGGCGGCTACGAGTTACTTAGCCAGGGGCTTCTTCAACTCTTGCAGCATGTATTGCTCGCTTTCGGTCCAGAGGCTTTGCTTCAGCACCTGGCTCACGACTTGCGCGGTGGCGGCGTCGCTCGCGGTCTGGCGAACCGCCTGCACCCAGCGATAGGCGATTTCGTAGCGGTCGGGATCATACTCGGATGCCTTTTGTAGCAGCGGCAGGGCCTGGGGCCAGTTATCGCGGCGGATGCATTCATTGGCCTCGTGGTAAAGTTTTTGGGCCGCGGCTTGCATGTGGCGGCGAGGTATGCGTTTGCTTTTGAGGGCATTGGTGACGGCGCCGTGCATCTGTGCGATTCGCCAGAAGAGACCGCTTTTCGCGGGCGCGCCAGCCGGGCGGTCAGAGGCCACGATGGCTTCCCAACACATTTCCGCATTGCCCCAATTTTCCTCGGCCAACTTGAGCCAGCGGCGGTTGCGGTGCAGTATTCTTTCAACTTTATAAGTGCCGGGCGGGATTGCCTTGTGGAGGGGCGCTTCGCCTTCAGCGGCGTCGGTCTGGAGGAGAACCAATTCATGCCGAATCTGGATGCGCCGTGTGCCGGTAGCCACAGGGCCGGGCGGCTCCGGACGATATTGTTCGAGGCCGGCGAGATAATCCATCACCGCCAATTGTTGCGGCGTGGAATGGCTCAACCCGATCAAACTCAGCAGCGTGGTCACGGCCTCGTCCCAGCCGCCGAGATGATTGAGGAGTTTGGCTTTGAGCAACAGGGCTTCGTAGGTTGGTTTGTGCGTTTTGAGGAGTTCGTCCAGCTCGGCCAGGGCCGGGTGGAACTGATCCTTGTCGATCAAACGTTGGATGGGGCGCAAAGCGATTTCCTCCTCGGTCGGAGTCCAATCCTGCGGGTCCAACAAATTGGACAGACCAGAGCCGAAAAGGTGGGCCAGGTTGGGCGCCAGCAGCAAGACCAGAACTCCCAACACCGCGATAAAGAAAACGAACCCCATCAATCCTCCAACCTCGGAAGAACAATAGACGCCTGCGACAAAGCAAGCCGGGACGAGAATGAGCTGGGAGAGGCGCATGAAGCGCAATTCCGGCGCGCGGCTGATGAAATGAGCGATCACCACGCCGGCGACGGCCGCCAGGACGTAAGCGAGAATCGATTGCATGTGCCGGAGCGGTTATAGCATCCCCGAAGGAAATGTCAGCGGCAAAAAAAACTACATTTTCCCCTTGACGTTACTACTGCGGTAGTATTACCTCGGTAATGTCATGCACAAATCCAAGGTTTATCGGCTCGGCGATCTGCAACTCCGCATCATGAAAATCCTCTGGCAGCGCGCCGAGGTCTCGGTGGCGGAGGTCCACCAAGCCCTGTCCCGAGAAGGCGACCTGGCTTACACGACCATCGCCACCATGCTGCGCAAAATGGAGGCGCGCGGCCTAGTCCGACACCGTATCCACGAGCGGAAATTCCTCTATCGTCCGGGTGTGCAGGCGGAGGAAGTGACGCGCAAAATCTCCGCCCATTTTATCGACCGCCTTTTCGAAGGCAGTCTGGCGGACATGGTGGCGCACTTGTTGACAACGCGGCAAATCAGCCGCGAGGAGCTGGCGCGCCTGGAAGCGTTGATCGCGGAAAGGAAGAAAAGGCTATGATTTTGCCGAGCTTAGATTTTTGGTCGCATCTGCTCGCGACCGTCGGCGTCGAGGTTTGCTGCCTGGCGGCGCTTGGTTTCGCGGCACAATGCCTCTTTCGCTCCGCGGCTTGGCAACGGGCGGTCTGGCAAATAGTCGTCATTTGCCTGCTGTTTTTGCCGGTGTCGGAGTGGACTGGATTCGGCAGAGGCACGGCAAATTTTCTTTTTGGCCAAAAGCAAGTTGTGGAAAAGGCGCCCGCTGCCGGCTACCCGGTGATCAAGTCTGGCATTGCCGCCGGAGCATTGACAACGAATTTCGTGCAGCCACCGCTTCCTGCGCGATCAACCGTTTGGTGGCCAGGATGGGTTTGGTTAGCAGGGGCGGTCCTTGTTCTGGGACGCATGGCGGCGGCCCAAGTGCTTTTGCTGGCCTTGCGTTTGCGGCGCGAAAGGATCGCGAACCGATCATTGTGCGAACGAGTTGCGTTTGTTGCAAAATCGGTCGGGTTACGCCGCAAAGTTAGCTTGTTGTGGATGCCGGAAACGATCAGTCCGATGGCGTTTGGGATTCTGCGCCCGAGCATCGGATTACCTCCTGGCTTCGAGGCGAAATTAAGAGAGACGGAACAGGAAGCGGTGCTGGCGCACGAGGTGGCCCATTTGGCCGCAATGGACCCGCTGTGGTTTCTGCTGGCCGACTTCGCCACCGCCTGGCTGTGGTGGCATCCGCTGGCGTGGTGGGTGCGGGGCTCGCTGCATGGCGCGGCCGAGCTGGCTGCGGACGAAGCCACGGCGATGGTGCCCGACGGCCCCGGCGCGTTGGCCGACTGCCTGGTCAGCCTGGGCAAGGAAATGACGGCGTCGCGTGGATGGAGTTGGGTCGGCATTAACGGCGGCTTCCGCTCGAATTTGGGCCAGCGCGTGGAGCGGCTGATGCGGATGTCCGGCGGCGCGAAGCGTCCGTTGACGGGTTGGGCCGGCGCGGCGGCAAAGATTGCGACGACGATTCTGGTTGTGCCGACGATCGTGCTGTTGTTTGGATCGTTCCAATCGGCTCACGCGCAAAAGGAGGGCTCGTGGCGGGGGCAGTTGCGGGAATCGTGGAATAGTTCACCCGGCGCGGTGCTCGTGCTGGCGGCGTTCGACGACCCACAAATTATTGAGACTCGCGCAATAGGGTGACATTAAGGCCATAGTTCAGCCTGGGCATAACAGGCGGCAATGATGGATGGGCGGCGACGCATGCGGCGCAAGGCTGCGGTAGCTTCAAAGCTCAATTCCCACGCTTGTGTCACGAGCAGGTTGGCGATTTCATGGGTTTTGAGATGACCCCACATATATTCTACCGGATTGAGTTCCGGCGCGTAGGCCGGCAGGCGCTCCAGCACGATGCGCCTACGGGTGGAAGCGATGTAGTTCTTTACCAGGAGGCAGCGATGAATAGGCGCTCCATCCCAAAGGATCAGAATTTTGCCGGGAAGATGCCGTTGCAGGTGCTTGAGAAACTCCACCACCTGGGGGCCTTTGATGCTGCCCTTGTGCATTTGAAAATAAAACCGCCATAGCGCCAAGCCGCCGATGATTGAAAGACTTTTCCAGTTGAAGGTCTCCTGGAGCACCGGAGTTTGCCCGCGAGGAGCCCAGGTGCGGACTCGCGTCGGACGGGTGCTCAATCCGCTTTCATCTATGAAAACGATGGTTCGCCTCTGCTGACGGGCTTTTTTTTAAAGCGGGCAACTCCACCCGCTGCCAGCGGCGGATGGCCTTCTCGTCGCGCTCCACCGCACGGCGTTCCGGCCTCTGGCAACTGAAACCGCTGGCTCCCAGCAGCCGCCAGACGTGTCCGGGATGATAGCGAACGCCCGTCAGATCCTCAATGAGCGCGGCCACACGCGGCAGAGTCCACAGATCGGTCTTGTATCCCTGCGCGCTCGGACCGGCCAGCAGCGCGTCAGTGACCCGCTGTGTTTGCTCCCCTGTGAGCTTGGATTTGCGGCCTGCCGGACCCTTGCTCTGCAACGCCGAGCTTCCCCCTCTGGCCCAAACTGCCTTCCAACGATAGGCCACCTGCCGGGCCACCCCGAGACGGCGCGCCACCTCGGCAGCGGAATGATCCTTGTTGAATAGGGCAGCCGCTTTTTTTCGGCGCTTTTCCATCTCGGCATGATCTCGCGTCTTCGACATGCCCAGACTATAGACCACCGCCAGCCTATGTCACTAACAATCTGTCACTCTATTGCGCGAGACTCAATAAGAAGGAGGACATCACTACGCCACCAAGGCAGAAGGTGGACATCGCCACACGCGTTGCGAACGGGAAGCTGCTCTACCATATGGACAAATATGATGAGGCGGAAGCGATCCTCCTTCAAGTCATCAAGGACGAACCGACCAACCGCAGCGCAACCTATTATTTGGATTTGATCAAGGAAGCGCGTTACATGGCGCAGCGGCGGCAGCAGCCTGCGGCTGATTCCAATAGCAGCCCTCAATCCACTGAGGATCGTCCAAGGCCTTCCACGAAATGGTACGGTTTGCCTGTCCCCAATTCTGCGTTGGCGAGCAACCTCGTCTATATTAGCCAGAGCGAGGACATCGCTGCGCCACTAAGGCGGAAGGTGGACATCGCCACGCGCGTTGCGAACGGGAAGCTCCTTTTCGAAATGGGTAAGTATGATGAGGCGGAAGCGATCCTCCTTCAAGTCATCAAGGACGAACCGACAAACCACAGCGCTCCCTATTACTTGGATTTGATCAAAGAGGCCCGTTACATGGATAGTGCCCGCTGGCGTCCAGAAGGGTTCCGGCGGCTGCCCACGCCCAACCCATTGGACAGTAACCTTGTCTATACCACCAAAGCGCGTCAGTTCATTCTTTCCAAACTCACGAACATAATCATGGATGAAGTATCCTTCGATTTGCCGTTGAAGGACGCTTTGCTGAAGGTGAGAAACGAGTCTCGGAAGCTCGACCCGGACGGCATTGGCGTCAACTTCATGATCAACCAGGACGTGGAAGGACCCACGTCGTCTACTAACGATCCCACGGCCGGGCCACACCAGGCAAAGGACATTGGGGTTGACGTGACGATCAAGATTTCGCCGACCTTGCGCAATCTTCGTCTGGCGGATGTCTTGGACGCCATCACCAAGGTCGCCGATTCACCGATCCGCTACACGGTCGAGGATTATGCGGTGGTTTTTTCGCCTGGGCTTCCAGAGACGATTCCAGGTTTGGTGTTGTATAACAAAACGTTTCGCGTGGATGCCAGGACGTTCGTGCAAGCCCTGCAAAAGGTCACTGGGGTGACGCTAAATTCCGGCGCACAACTCGGTTCGAGTAGCGTTAGCCGAAACAATAGCACCGTGGAACTTCATCATTTGGTCGCGAATTACTTCGCCTCACTCGGCGTGGACTTGACACCGCCCAAAGCAGTCTTTTTCAATGACCGCTTGGGGGAGGTGCTGGTGCGCGCGTCCCTGCAGGATTTGGAGAGAATTCAGCAAGCGATTGAAATGCTCAACCAGACTCCACCGCAAGTGACGATCGAAGCCCGATTCATTGAATTGACAGAAAAGGACAAATCGGGTCTTGGCATGAACTGGTATTTGGGCAGCACGCCGTTGAGCAACGGCGTCGTTGGTCTTAAGGCGGGTTCTGTGCCGCCCATCATATCCTTACCCCCCGGTATTTTCCCGGGACAGAGCACAGCGGCGCCGGGAACCACAACCAACACTTCCGCCTCCCGTGTTGTCGCCGCCACCACTTTGAACGGCATCCTGTCTGACCCCCAATTTCGCCTACTGCTCAACGCCATAGAACAGCGCACGGGCGCTGACATCCTTACCGCTCCAAAAGTCACGACCGAGAGCGGGCGACAGGCGCACATCGGAGTGGCGGACGCAAACAATGGCGTAAGCCTCGATGTCATCGTCGAGGTCGGACCAGACGGGTTCGCCATTCAAACTGCCGCGGTGGCGAGCATCAAAAGGGGCGCTCAAACTTGGGAGTTCAGTGCTTCGCATAAAGTTTGGGACGGCCAGACTTTGGTATTCAGCGGAGAGATGACCAATCAAGCCGCTGGAGTCCGAAAGGAAATGATGGTCTTGGTCACGCCCATAATTATCGATGCGGCGGGCAACCGCGTGCATACGGAGGATGATCTGTCCAAGCGCGAGGGCATTCCCGACCAATGATCGCGAGTTCGCAGCCGTCACGAAGAGGAAAGCCCCGTTGCGGGCGCTCAGTTCGTAGCGCAGGTTTCCAACCTGCTGTATCGCGGATTTCCAATCCGCAGGTGTAGCACGGAGAAGTGGGCCGCTCTTGATTTCGGCAGACTGCCGGCTGGAAGCCGGCGATACAGCAGGTTGGAAACCTGCGCTACGAAAACTGGCATGCCTTTCCGTCAGTGAGAATCCAGCTTGTCAGGGAGGGGCGTTTGGCTGATCGTCTTGCCGGACAAGACAACGTCAGCAAATGAAAAAAACGCCCGCCAATGGGAGTTCTCCGATCTACGACCTCGCCGTTCTGGGCGGGGGTAGCGCGGGCTACGCGGCGGCTCGCACAGCAGCGGCGGCGGGCTTGAAGACGGTCGTCATCGAGGGCGGCAAGGAAGTGGGCGGATGCTGCATCCTGCACGGTTGCATGCCCAGCAAGGCGCTGCTCTACACCGCCGAAGTGCTCCACCTGGCGCGCTTCGCCAAAACGTGGGGACTCAAGATTCCCAAGGCTGGCTTCGATTTCAAGGCCGTCATGGCCCGCAAAAAGGCTGTCGTCGCCGATTTCGCCAAGGACCGCACGCAAAGCCTGACCGGCGGAAAATTTGATTTCCTCCGCGCGCAAGCAACATTCATCGATCCGCACACGGTCGCATTGAATCACGTCATTGGAACCGCGCCCAAGACAGTCAAGTCGAGATATTTCCTCATTGGCACCGGTTCAACGATCTCGCCCGTGACGGTGCCGGGTTTGGCGGAAGTCGGATTTCTCACCAGCTCCGACGTCCTGTCGTTGCGCAAATTGCCTCGGTCAGTGATCGTTTTGGGCGGCGGACCGGTGGCAGTTGAACTCGCGCAGTTTCTGGTCCGGTTCGACGTCAAAGTAACGCTGCTCCAGCGCAGCGAACAACTATTGCGCGATTTCGACGTCGATGCTGCCACCGAGGTGGAAAAAGTTTTGCGGCGCGAAGGCATCCGCGTTTGGAAGGGCGTCACTTTGCTCGAAAGTTTCCGCCAGGGACGCCGCAAGGGAGTAGCGTTCCGCCAAGGCGGCCGAATCAAGCGGGTGGTGGCGCAGGACATTCTTTTCGCGCTGGGTCGCGTGGCCGCGACGGCGAAGCTGGACTTGCAAAAGGCCGGCGTTGAAATGGAACACGGCCGCATCGTCACGAATGCCGAAATGCAAACCAGCGCGCCGCATATTTACGCGGCGGGCGATTGCACCGGGCCGCATCAGATCGTTCACATCGCCGTCGAGCAGGGAGAGATCGCGGCGCACAACATCGCGCGTCCGTCCGCCAAACGGAGCATTGATTACCGGCTACTGTCAAACATCGTGTTCACCGATCCGCAGGCGGCCCTGGTGGGGTTGACGGAGAAGGCTGCGCGCCAGCGGAACATCCCCTACCGCGCCGCCAGCCATACGTTCGACGATCACGGCAAGGCATTGATCATGGAGGCGAAGGACGGCTTCGTAAAATTACTGGCCGATCCGGTTTCAGGCGAAATCTTGGGCGCCTCGTGCGTCGGGCCGCTGGGCGGCGAACTCATTCACGAGATCATCGCCGCCATGCATAGTCGCATGACCGCGCGTGAGCTGGCCCAATTGCCGCATTACCACCCGACATTAGCGGAAATCTGGACCTACCCGGCGGCGGAACTGGCTGGGATTTGAGCTGACTACTTTTTTGGACCCGGCGCGTCCCTTTTGGCGTCCAGGCATTCGCGCACCATGTGGGCCAGGCGGCTGGGCGGATAAGGCTTGGGCAGAAAGTTGAATCCCTCCAGCAGGGCGATGTCCTTGCCCGCCATGCCGGGGCTGTAGCCGCTGGTGTAAATGACTTTCAAGCCCGGGTCCTGCGCCTGCAACTGCTCCGCCAATTGCCCGCCGGACATGCCTTCGGGCATCACCATATCTGTCAATAACAAATCAATCTCGCTGCGACGCTGCGCCCAGACTTTGAGCGCCTCCGGGCCGCTGCCGGCCTGGAAGGTGCGGTAGCCGCACAGTTGCAGGATATTGACCACCAACTCGCGCAAGGCCGGTTCGTCCTCGACCACGAGGATCGTTTCGTCGCCCGGGGACATGGCGGAAGGAATCTGGTCCGGCGCGGGCGCGGCGGCCTTGAGGGCGCTGGGCAGGAAAATGGTAAAGGTCGATCCCTGCTCCGGCTGGCTTTCCACCATCACCCAGCCCTGATGCTGTTTGATGATGCCATAGACCGTGGCCAGGCCCAGGCCGGTGCCTTGACCGGGATCCTTGGTGGTGAAAAACGGCTCGAACATGTGGCTCAAGGTGGCGGCGTTCATGCCGCAGCCGGTGTCGGCCACAGTCAAACATACAAAATGTCCCGGGCGTGCCTCCGGATTCAAGACCGTGGCCACCGGTTCCAGCACGCGCCTGGAGGTGGTCAGGACCAGGCGCCCACCTCGCCGCATGGCGTCGCGCGAGTTGAGGACCAGATTGACCACCGCTTGCTCGATCATCCCGACATCCGCGCACAACGCCGGGAGGTCCGCGGCGGCACGAAACTCGAAGGCGATATGTTCGCCCGCCAGACCTTGCAGCATGGGCCTGATGTTCTCGATGATATCGTTCAAGTTGACATGGCGCTGCTGCATGACCTGCTTGCGACTGAACATGAGCAAGCGATTGATCAACTGGCTGGCGCGTTCGGCGGCGGAAGCGATCTGGCGGGCGGAAGCCTCGCATTTCGGCTCCAGACCCGGCGTCTGCGTCAGCATGGCGGCGTGGCCTTGGATGATGGTCAGGATGTTGTTGAAATCGTGTGCGACACCTGCGGCCAATTGGCCTACCGCCTCCATTTTGAGGGAATGCCGCAATTGCGCCTCCAAATTCAGTCGCTCAGTGATGTCCGTGCCGTAACAATGCACCAGCCTGTTGCCGGGCACCGGGATGAATGACCACGACATGGTGCGGTCCTGCGTGGTCGTTTGCAGATTCATGCAACTCTCCCCGGTCAGCAGGCATTCCAAAATGATGGCTTCGACGTTGTCGGGCAGAATGGCGGTTGGAGATTTGGCCCCGAGCGAGGCTGCCAGTTGGCGGCCGGCCTCGTTGCAATAAGTCATCGTGCAGTCGGAGGAGAATTCCAAAACGGGATTCGGATTGGTCATCGGGAAAGCGGCCAATCTTTGTGTTCGTTCCTCCGGGTTCATGGTTGTCGCTCAGGTTCAGGCAGCCGAGGCCGTCACTTCGGTATTGCGCATCCCGCCGGCGTCCAGCGCGTGGCGGACGGCTCGGGCCAGCTCGGCCGGGCGGTAAGGTTTGGAGAGATAAGTCGCACCACGCACAGTCTCGTCGGTGCGCTCGATCATTTCCTGGCTGTAGCCGCTGCTGAAAATGACGGGCAACTGCGGCTCGTCTTTGCGCAGCTTTTCGGCCAAGTCGCGCCCGGAAACGCCGCGCGGCATGGCAATATCTGTCAAGAGCACATCCACCTTCTGCCTGTTTTCGCCCCACATGTCCAGCGCTTCCACGCCATCGGCCGCCTCCAAAACATGGTAGCCTTGGGCGGTCAGGATTTCCCGCACCAATTCCCGCAGCACCGATTCGTCTTCGACCACAAACACAGTCTCTTTGCCGCCACGCGGCTCCGGCAGTTTGGCGACAGCCGCCGATTTTCGCGGAGCTTGATCGGTCACAGGAAAGTAAAGGTCGAAGGTGGTGCCTTGGCCAACCTTGCTTTCAACTTCGAGCCAGCCTTGATGCTGGTTGACCATCCCGTAGACGGTGGCCAGGCCCAAACCGGAACCTTTGCCTATCTCCTTG
>DASYNM010000611.1:0-1516 GCA_036008545.1 Verrucomicrobiia bacterium | reverse complement strand
CGACGTCGGACAATTGTACGTTGGTTAAAGTCAGGCACTCGTTGGTGGTGGCGGGAAATATCTCGGAGCCGAATTCCCACTGATAGAGCAAGGGCCCGTCGCCCGAGGCGCCGCAACTAAACGTGACATTGGATCCGATGCCCACCGACTGGCTGACGGGTTGGTTTGTGATACTCGGCGGATTCATCAGCGACACCATCGCTTGCGTCGATGCTTGCGAAACCAGGTTGCTGACCAAAACCGAATAGGGGCCGACATCGGAAAGTTGCAGATTGGGAATGGTCAGCGTGCTGTTGGTCGCGCCGGCAATATTGGTCCCATTGAATTGCCAGATATAGCTTAAAGGCGTGGCGCCGTTGGCGCCAACAGACAAAGTGACATTACTTCCAGGGCATGCGACCTGATTCTGCGGCGGAGATGAAATCGAAACCGGATCACCGACGCAGATGTGCAAATGCACCGTGCCGCTCGCTCCGTTCGCACCCTCTACCACGATGTAATTGGTCTGGCCGGCGGGGACGTTGGTGATGTAAATGGAAGGCTGTCCGGTGACTTGATAATTGGTCGTGTAGCCGCAGCCGATGTTGGTCAAGGTGGTGAAGCTGTTGCCGGGGCCGATATAAGTGCCCAGGATTGTGTTGAAGGTGCTACCGTCGGTGTGAATTAAGAGCGAGCCGGATGCAGGCGTGACGTAGGCGTACCAGCCGGGATGGCCGCCGTTTTGATCGCAAACCACTGGTTCACCCGGTTCGTCCGAGTTGCCCACGGTGCTGAAGGTTTGCGAACAACTGTAGCCCCCGCTGTCTCCACCGCCATCGAGCTTCGTGACTTGCGTCGTGCTGGACTGCACAAAAGCGAAATTGGCCGAGTCCAAGTACTTCACCCACGCCGCGGCATTGGAGGCCGTGGTGCCATCTTGCAGGGTGTTGATTTCCACTTCCGTTGGCTCTGACGACATGACGAAGCCGCTGGCAGTGGTCAGGTGCGCGACGTAAGAACCGACCGTGGAATCGCCCAAATTGGTTATGGTCAAGGCGCTAAGATTAGTGCCGACCAGCTTGCCGTTCAGGAGCCAATCGCAATTATTCTGCGGCCAAGGACTGTTCAGCGTGACATTGGCGCCGTTGGAGGCCGTTATGGCCTGGGGCATGGGGAAAGTGTCGGGTAGCGTGGAGGAGTTGGGGTCCAAAGTCCAACTTAATACCACATTGCCCTGCGCGCCATAGAACCCATCCACCGCGATCAAATACGTCGTGCCTTTGACGGCGTAGAAACTGACCTGGCTACCCAGGTAACCGGCGGAATCATCATCGTTTATGGCCGAGGGCACCTGGACCAGGCTGCTGGGTTCTGAGCCGGTGTAGGCGCCCATCGTGGTGTCGAAATCGCTCCCCAACGTGCTAAAGGTCACGATGCCACCGTTCCGCAACGTCGGCACCGTCCATTGAAACCAAATCTCGCTTCCTCCAGGGTCACCTGGAATGATGTCGGGAGTGCCGGGCTGTTTGACCGCGTT
>DASYNM010000610.1:0-3305 GCA_036008545.1 Verrucomicrobiia bacterium | reverse complement strand
GCCGGCACGGGAAATCGTGAGAAGAATCGCGACTGTGGCCAGGACAATGCCAAGACAACAAAAGCGACGCAGATATTTGGGCAGATTCGAAGCGGCGGCCGCCACCAGCACCGGGGCTGTCAAGCAAAGATACATGGAGAGGCTGTTGGGGTGTTCCAGGCTGCCCATGACGCGATGGATGCTGTCCAGATAACGATCTTTGATGGCCCAGGCGCCCTCCAAACAAACCGTGAAAGCGAGCGCGACCACCAGCAGACGCACCTCCCTTTCGCCACGCACATACCAGGCCGCCGCAAGGAAGAAAACGATGCCGCGAAATATTTTTGACAATTCAAACAAGCCGAAGATTCTGGGTTCAGAGATCGCCACCGAGAAACAACCGTAGAGGAAGTACAGAATCAGGAATCCCAAACTGGCCGGCCAGAACCAACGCGGCGATGGGCCTGAGCGCCGCCCCAGCAGGAGTCCGGCCAGAAGGCTGACCGCCAGAACATCAATGGCTGATACTTCAAAGCCACGCGTCGTGCCGCGATACCATTCCAAGCTCACAAAATGAACGTCCAGCCGGTCGGTGATGACGCGGATCGCAACGAGCAGAAAGAACATGGCGTCCCTGGCTCGCAGTGAGAAGCAGGCGCACAGCGAGCCACCTAGAATTCCGAAAGCAATGAGAACCAGACTAATGAGATGCTTCGTTTCCATGAGGAGAACCCGCTCCCTGGCAGGTTCAATAAAAGTACAAATCGGTGCTCGTCACACCTGGACGGCAAGGGCCGACGCTGCGGAACACCTGATACCGTTTGGCTTTGGCGCTGGCGCGCAAGCCGGGATAGCGCCATGAATCGTCCACGACGATGACGCCGCCGGGATTCACTCGTTGTTCCGCGTGTTGGAAACAAATCGGGCGCACCTGGGTCCATTCTTCCGCGCCATCCACGACAATGACATCGAAGCTCGCCTCGGGGAGAGCTTTAAGATAATTGGATTGCGCAAAATTGCCCGGATTCTTAACATCGAACGGCCGCAATTGGACTTCCACATTGCCGACGGATTTGTCTTTCAGGCGTTGTAAGACGCGGTCGAACCAGGCCGGGTCATTTTCGACGGCGCTGACGTGCTTGGTTCGTTTGGCGAAGAAAAGAGTGGAGCCTCCGGAGCCAAATTCAAACACCTCCATGTTTGGCTGCAAAAAGGTCTCCAAATAATCAATGGCGGCATAGGAGAACCAGGGAATTTCCAATTCCAACGGCGAATGACCGTTGCGCAGATTGTGTCGGATGTATCGAGTCAAGTATTGGGGGTGAAACGCCAGTCCTGCGACCAGACGTCCGAATTTTTGTGGAGCGGTTCCTGTCATATATTTTTCAAGTTGGTAACACGGTGGGTGGGGGAACTGTCGGAGACAAATGTTGTGCCAGATGGAGGCTTTTCGTGTCAGGCCAATAGGCGGTGCAACCTTGTTTGAGGGCGCGAAACGCCCGCCAGCAGGAAATCAGCGTCACGAAAAAGCCAATGATGGCAACAGGCAAGTAAAGGGCCCGCCGTATTCCCCGCATACGTGCGAGTGGTCGGAATCGAGATCGCAGAATTCCCGGAAATAGCTGCCAGCAATGGTGGGTCATGCGAATATGCTCATGGATCAGGCGCTTCAACCACGTTGGATCGGTGCGTTCCGAGTCGCCTGTTATCTCACCAAAGTGTGTTCGTTGGCTGAGATTCATGCCTTTCACGTATTTATCCACCAGCACATGCACGATGGTTTGGCCGATCATCTGGCGCTTCTGGTTTTTGAGGATGTCGCCGATGGACGAATAGGCTTCGAAGACGTGTGAAGCGTCATCGGCCTGCATGATACGGGCCGGGGATGCCGGGCGCGTCAGAAAATCCGTGCAAATGACAGTCTTGATGAACCCGTCCTCGCAAGCAGCCAAATCCCTCGGCAGATAAATGTTCCGCGCGGCGGTGGCGCGGATAAAGTAAAGTTGCCCCGTAACCTGGGCCGTACGCGCCTGCGTCATAGCCGACGTTGCCAGCGATATTCTTTCCAGGACGGATGGATGCGCCTTGAACGAAATATCCTTGAGCGGCCGATCCACGGCAATGACTGCCTGCGGGTGCTGCAGCAGGACGGCCAGCATATTCCAAAGCGTGTCGGGGTGGTGGATCAGGATATCCGCATCCATCAGGCAGAGGAACTGCGCCTTGGGAGCGGAGAGTTTATGCACGAATACATTCCAGGCATTGAGCTTCCCGCGTTCCGCCAGATTGATTAACCGGCAGGTGAATGAATTCTTGAAAGGGTGGACACTGGCGTGGGCGTCGAAACTTTTCTGGGCCACATTAGAAGTGTCGTCGGTACAGCCGTTCGCCAGGCAGATAATTTCGCAGGTCAGCTTTCGATCACTCAGTTTGGAGAAGAGTGATTGCCGGAACACAGACTCCAGGCAGGCTCCAATCGAATCCGCTTCATTCCAGGCGATTATTCCCAGTGAAATATTGGGAGCGAGTGCTTCCGTGTTAATTGTTTCGGTCACACCTTTTAATGCCTTATCTTGCCAAACTTTGGTAGGAGGTGATCACCCACCTCTTCAGGCTCAAGGGAGCTCAACTGCGTGATAAAATCTCCAGGGCAGTTGAGGGAGGTCTATGATTTGAATAATACCCGATTTGTTTAGATTTGTTGAATACGGCAACCAGAGGAGCAGGTTGGACGAGACATCAATCCGGTAACTGCATCCAATTTCGCCCGCTACGCTGATTTGCAAACCATCGTTGATCAATGGAACGATCAACATGACTGGCAGCGTTCCCGTCTGCTGAACTTGAACGTCGGCAAAGGTAGCTGTGTTAAGGACTGAGTTATTGTGGGCCGTCACCGCCAAGCCGGCGTAGATGGTGGCGGGCATTGGAATTGTATTTGACCCTACCAGTGTCCACGCCTTCAGATCAAGCGAGGCGTATCCAGTGAAATTATCGCCTACCCGCACGAGCTTGAGCCAGTAAGGTGTCGTCATTGCGCTGCCGGCGGCATACCCCGAAGCGCCGCCACTATTGGTGCGGCTCTGAAACCCAAGCCCAGACGACCAACTGATGAACTGCATTGCGTTGGCTGAGGCTGGGTCGAGCGTCTCGCGGAACATCAAACCGGCCTTGGCGAAGGAGTCGGTGTTTCCTATCCCCATGATTTGGGCAATGATTGTTCCATCGCCGGTCCACGTTTGATACGCAAAGTGAAATTCATCACTCGGATCCCAGATATCCGAGCCTGACGCATTGATCATAATCGTGCCATCGCTAATCCCGGC
>DASYNM010000609.1:0-5958 GCA_036008545.1 Verrucomicrobiia bacterium | reverse complement strand
TCTGCGACAACCGGCGCAGGCACGCCGCGCTTATGATAAGGCCTTCAACAACAACCCCAACGACGCACGCTTGCTCTATGAACGTGACCAGCTTTGGAAGAGGCTCGGCGAAAAGCCGCAAAAACGCTTGCGCGAGTTGGAGAAACATCCGCAACTGACCTTGTGGCGCGACGACCTGAGCATCGAGCTTTGTGCGCTTTACAATCAAACGGGACAGCATGAGGCGGCGGCCGGGCTTCTTGCCGAGCGTCAATTTCAACCGTGGGAAGGCGGCGAAGGCGGGCCACTGGCCCAGCATGCTCGCGCGCAGGTTGCGCTGGGACGCGCGGCGCTGATGAGTCAGGATTTTCCTCTCGCTAAAACCCATTTTGAATTTGCCTTCAACGCTCCGCACAATCTGAGCGAGGCACGTCATCTGCTCGCCAACAAAAGCGACATTCATTTCTGGCTCGGCTGCGCGTTGAGCGGATTGGGCAAGAAGGATGCTGCGAGGCAGCATTGGCTCGCTGCCGCCAAATTCAAAGGCGATTTCCAGGAAATGAGCGTGCGCGCCTTTAGTGAAATGACTTATTACTCCGCCTTGTCGTGGGAGAAACTCGGCCAGCGGGCAAAGGCGAGAAAACTGTTCCGTGACTTGCTAGCCTATGGGAGAAAGCTGCAAAAACAGCCTGCGAAAATGGATTATTTTGCGACGTCGCTGCCGACGATGCTGCTGTTTGCGGATGATTTGCAATTCCGCCAGGAAACAACTTCCCTTTTCCTGCAAGGACAGGCGCAGCTTGGCCTTGGCCAAACAGCGAAGGCCCGTGGTCTTTTGCGGGTCGTCCTACGCCGCGATCCCAATCACGCTCTAGCCGCTGACCTGCTCGCATGACCTCGTCCACGCATTGCAGCGTTCGCCAGTTTGAAGGATTTTTGGTTTATGTTCTCCGAACGGCTGCCGTCGAGATCGCGGTCGCGCCTGAGCTTGGGGCAAAGATTATTTCGCTGAAAAATCTGCGAACGCAACGGGAATGGCTTTGGCGTCCCAAGGATAAATTGGAGTTGTTCAAAAACTCGCCGCAGGACGATTTTTCCGCCAGTACGCTCGTCGGAATTGATGAGTGCCTGCCGACCATCGCGCCTTGCTTATGGCGCGGACGCCAACTGCCAGACCACGGGGAAGTTTGGAGTCGGCCCTGGGTTGTGGAACAATCGGCCTGGCAAAACGGCATTTTAAAAACGAGCATCAAATTGGAAAATTCCCCTCTTGAATTCGAGCGGGCTCTTCAACTGCGCGAAGATCATTTGCAGTTTGATTACAAATTGTTCAATTTGGCTGCGATGGAAGAACGCTTTATCTGGGCCATTCATCCGCTGCTTCGGCTGGCCGAGGGCGATAAATTGGTATTGCCGGAATCGACCAGGGCATTGTTCGACGGGAACGACTGGATCGATTCCGTCGTCTCCAGAACTCCGCAAAATAAATGTTCCAAGGTTTTCGCCCATCCCGTTCGCGAAGGCACGGCAGCGATCCAGAACAACGTCCAGGGAGACCGGTTGGAATTCACTTGGGATCCGGAGGTAAACAACGCGCTGGGTTTGTGGCTGAATCGAGGCGGCTGGCATGGCCATCACCACTTTGCCATCGAACCCACCAACGCCAATCATGATTCGCTAGCCATCGCCGCCGGCCTGCAATGTTGCGGCGTAATCGCCGGAAACGCCTCAACTGCCTGGCAGCTTTCCGTGCGCGTAGGCCCATGATTTTCCGACCTATGAGCCGTCGATTTCTCTTCGGGTTGGCTTTTGCCGGTGTCTTTTTTCTTGCTTATCCAACATTGGCCGAGAAGATTTCCGTGGGCACAAAGGACTTCACACTGAACTTTCAAGTTGGCGACGACCACCGTCTTTATCAGCAGCCCATTGGCGTGGAGGAATCCAACTGGAAACTACAGCGCGATGACGAGTATTATCCCCAAGCTGGCGACGGCTACGTTTGGGAGCCGGCTCTCCAGGTCGTTCACGCCGATGGCAACACATCCACGGCCCTCGTTTACGACGGCGTCACGCGAACAAACGAAACAGCGGACCTTGAGGAAATCCGCTTCCATCTGCATGACCCGGCTTATCCGTTTGAGGTAACGCTTTGCTTCCGAGCGCACCAGGCTGGAGATGTCGTCGAGGAGTGGACGGAAATCGTCCACCACGAATCCGGCCCGGTCACGCTTGTCCGCATGGCTTCTACCTCCTTATTGCTGGAAACGAACGTTTATTTGACACATTTCTTTGGCGATTGGGTGAAAGAAATGCTCGCTCCAATCACCGGGCAAATCACGCCCGGCCTAAAAGTCTTGGATTCGAAACTGGGCGTGCGGGCCTCCCAATTTCAAAACCCCTCTTTCTTCCTTTCGCTCGGCGGCAAGGCGACCGAAACCGAGGGGCGCGTGCTGGCGGGTTCGCTGGCTTGGTCGGGCAGTTTTCAACTGGCCTTCGACGACAACAACAAAGCGGTGCGCGCCTTGTGCGGCATTAATCCGTTCGGATCGGCCTATCACTTAGAGGCGGGCAAGACATTTATCACGCCTACGATGATCTGGGTCTGGAGCAGCCACGGACTCGGCGACATGAGCCGTAATTTTCACAACTGGGCGCGTGATTTTGGAATGCGCGACGGCCACAAAACGCGCAGTGTGCTGCTCAACAATTGGGAGGCGACCGGATTCGATTTCAATTTCAGCCGCATTGTAAGCCTGTTTGATCCGGCCAAGGAAATCGGCACCGAACTTTTTCTTTTGGACGACGGCTGGTTCGGCAACACGTATCCGCGCACCAACGATACGGCCGGTTTGGGCGATTGGCAGCCCAATCGGCAGCGACTGCCCGATGGCTTGGCGCCGCTGGCGGCTGCGGCGGTCCAACACGGTCTTCGCTTCGGCATTTGGATGGAGCCAGAAATGGTCAATCCCAACAGCGATTTGTTTCACAAACATCCCGACTGGATCATTCGCCAGCCAAAACGTCCGCTGGAATTGCAGCGCAGCCAGCTCGTGTTGGATTTGACGCGGCCAGCCGTTCAGGACTTTGAGTGGAAGACGATCCAAAGCATTTTAGGCGTGCCGGACATTACTTACGCCAAGTGGGATTGCAATCGCTACCTTACGCAGCCGGGCTCGCCTTATCTCGGCAAGGACCGTCAGTCGGAATTGTGGATTGATTATGTGCAGGCGCTCTACGCGTTGATGGACAAGACGGCCAAGGCATTTCCCGATACTGAATTGATGCTCTGCTCCGGCGGCGGAGGACGCGCGGATTACGGTGCATTGAAATACTTCCACGAATTCTGGCCCAGCGATGACACCGACCCGATGGCCCGCGTGCTCATGCAATGGGATTATTCCTATTTCTTCCCATTGATGGCGTTGGCGAGCCATGTCACTCATTCGGGCAACCGCCCAATGCACTTCGCCTGTTGCGTGGCGATGAGCGCCCGGTTTGGAATGGACTTGGACTTGACGAAGTTGCCGACGCAAGAAAGGACGATTTGCACTGGAGCCATCAGCGCCTACAAAAAGATCCGCGATGTTACCACTTTAGGTGATCTCTACAGGCTGGAAGACCCGCATGGAAACCATCGCGGAGCCATCGATTTTGTTTCGCCTGATCAAACTCGCGCGATTGTGTTTGCCTTCCAACTGGATGACGGGCCAAACGCCGACGTCCGCCCTCAAGGACTTGCCCCGTCGAAGCGCTACACGATTCATGAGCTGAATCCCGCTCCAGACCGGGCGGCAATCGCGGAGGAAGGCAAAACACGGACGGGCGAAGAACTCATGCGCGATGGTGTCCTGCCTTCATGCTCGAAAGCTTTGGAAGCATCGATCATTGAATTACGCGAATAATTTTTCGATGTTTGTAGGCTTGAAAGTTAATTGCCTCACTTGGCTGTTGCTCACGTTGCTGCCAATTCAGACATTGGCTGCGCCTGGATTCAATTCCTGGACCCTCGCTTCGCCAGATGGGCGATGCGCTATTTCTGTTTTGCTTGGAAGCGACGGGCGTTTGTCTTATCAAACATCGCGCGCCGGGAAAAAGGTCCTAGGGAAATCGCCGCTTGGGTTGCGCCGCGACGATCAAGATTTTGAAGGTTCGCTGACCTTCGACAACGCCGGAGAAAACGAGCAGAGACATGAACAGTATGAACTGCTTGCCGGTGCCAACCCTCGCGTGGATCACCTTTTAAATCAGCGCAGCCTGACATTTCATAACACCAACAACGCTGTGATCGTGATTGATCTCGCGGCCAGCGATGAAGGCGTGGCATTTCGTTATCGCTTCACGGATGCGTCAAGTTCCGTTCATGTCGTCGAATCTGAAGCGACCGGCTTTGCTTTCGCATCCAAGGCGCGCGGCTGGCTGCAACCGTACCACGCGGCGGGTCCTTACACACCAGCCTACGAAGATTTTTATTTCCATGTTTCGCCGGGCGACGCTCCGCCGGATTCGCGGCAGAAAGCGGTGGGTTGGGCATTTCCAGCCCTCTTCAACGTACCCAACGCAGGCGCCTGGGTATTATTGACCGAGTCGGGCACCGACGAATCTTATTGCGCTTGCCACCTCGCCCCGGATTCATCGGGAGGCCTTTATCGAATCGTCTTTCCGCGCCCGGACGAAACGACGCGCGGATACACCAACCAGTTCGGCCCCGAACCGCGCAGCACTTTGCCCTGGACCATGCCTTGGCGGGTGATCGTCATGGCCAAAACGCCGGGAGAAATAGCCACGGAAACACTGGTCACTGACCTGGCCGCTCCCTCGAAGATTGCCGACACGTCATGGATCAAACCGGGCCGTGCATCCTGGGCTTGGTGGTCCTACCCAGACGGCCCGGCGACGGAGAAGTTATTCAATGAATTCACGGATTTCGCGGCGAAAATGGGTTGGGAATATACGTTATTCGATGCCGGTTGGTGGAAACCTGGACTGACGCCTATTTCCAGCTATGCCTTGAACAAAGGCGTGCTTCCTTTGGCCTGGAATTACGCGGGCGACTTTTATAACGCCAAGCAGAGAAATACCAAACTCGACGATATGTTGGCCGCCGGCGTCTGCGGCGTGAAGGTGGACTTTTGGTGTTCGGACCGACAGGAAGCCATCGCCGCCCAACAGGCTTTAATGCGCGACGCGGCTGCGCGCAAAATGGTTGTGAACTTGCACGGCTGCACGATTCCTCGCGGCTGGCAGCGGACATGGCCCAACTTCTTGAGTTGCGAAGCGGTCCTGGGCAGCGAGTCCTATTTTTACGAACCGCATTACACCGAGAAAGCCGCGGAATTGGATGCGGTTCTTCCTTTCACGCGCAATGCTGTTGGTCCGATGGACCTGACACCGGTAGCTTGTTCGCCCAAGAAATACGCCCGCACCACCACAGCCGCGCATCAGTTGGCCGCGGCCATCATCTTTACTTGCGGCATCGTTCATTACGCTGACCAGCCGGAGTTCTTCGAGGCCTTGCCGCCGGAAGCTCTCCGGATTTTTCGGGACGCGCCCGCGCGCTGGGATGAAACTCGTTGTCTTGTGGGCGAACCCGGAAGAGCCGCCGTTTTCGCCCGGCGGTCGGGCGCGAGTTGGTTCATCGCTGGTATCAATGGAACTTCCCGAGTGTTGCCAGTCCACTTGGATTTGGCCGCGTTCATAGGATTCCCACACCGAATAATGATCGCCGAAGGCGCAGATCCGCAAATGCAAGTGGAGACTCTTCAAGTGAAGGATTCTTCCTCTTGGCGGCATATAATTCCGCCGCGCGGCGGTTTCATTCTCCGACTGGATCGATAGTTTTTGTGTCTATGCCAAACGTCTCCCGAAGAGGTTATTCGTTCCTGTTCATTCATGCGAGGGTCTCGACTTTCCGTTGCAAGTGCGTCAATTCGGGTTCCCCAGGATGAAGCTACGCTGGCGTTACGCCTGCGTGAAATTCAA
>DASYNM010000608.1:0-14211 GCA_036008545.1 Verrucomicrobiia bacterium | reverse complement strand
GAAACGCAAACTGCCGCAAAGAGCACCACTGCGCCCATCAGAATCAGCCCCATATTCAATCCGTCCGCTCCGACGTGGTAGCTTATGCCCGCCGCGGGCGCCCAGGCGTGCTGTTCTTCAAATCGAAAGCCCCCGGGGGAGGCTTGCCCGTCGAATTTGCAAAATGCCTGGATCGCGATGATCATCGAGATCAAAGTGGCCAGAAGCGCGATAATGCGGATGGCAAATCGGAAATTGCGCGGGATCAGAGCCAGCCCCAACGCGGCCAGCAACGGCAAAATAAAGATGAGGGTCAAGGGTGACATGGCTCAGCGCGTCAACATGAAATAAAGAGCCAGTGCTGCGCCAGCGGCCAGGAGCAGGCTGTAGGCTTGCAGATTGCCGGTTTGGATCAGGCGCAGGACTCGTCCGGTCAATTCCGTCGTGCCGTGCGCGAAGCGGACCAGAAGTTTCAAGCCCATATCAGAAAGGTTGACTGCGCGGGCCGGCATGTCTTGGAAAATGTTGACCAAGTCGGCGTATGCTTCGTCAAAGTAAAACTTGTGGCGCAGAACATCGCACACCGTTTTCATTTTGGCAGGCAACGGATCGGAATCCGCACCGGCATATAAAACATACGCTGCGGCAAATCCAATCGCGATCGCGCCCATACCAAGCAAGGCCGCGAATGGGGCCGCCTCGAATGGCTCGAACGGGGCGAAAATCGGCATCTTCGCCGCCGTGGGCGAAAACTGCGGCGTGATGAATTGCGAAATCCCAATAAACCCACCGACCACGGAGGCCGCTGCCAGGAAGACCAGGGGGTAGGACATCACGGGCGGCGATTCGTGGGCGTGTCCGACATGGTCCGATTTTGGCTTGCCAAGGAAAACGACGAAGAAGAGGCGGAACATGTAGAAGGTGGTCAGAAAAGCCACAAACACACCGACGGCAAAGAGCGCCTTGTTGTGGTCCCAAGCGGCGGCCAGGATGGCGTCCTTGCTGTAAAAACCGCTCAAAGGCCAGAGGCCGCACAGGGCGAGCGTGCCCGCCAGAAAAGTCCAATAGGTCACGGGCATTTTGTGCCGCAGCCGGCCCATCTTCCAGATATTCTGTTCATCGCTCATCGCATGGATGACCGAGCCGGCGCCTAAAAACAGCAGCGCCTTGAAAAACGCGTGCGTGGTCAAATGAAACATCGCCGCCGGCGGCGCGCTGAAGCCAACCGCCATCACCATGTAACCCAATTGCGAGAGCGTTGAATAGGCGAGAATACGTTTGATGTCATCCTGCTGCACGGCGATCAGCCCCGCCAGCAGCGCGGTGATTCCGCCAATCACGGCAATGACGTGCAGAGCGCCTGGAGTAAAGATGAAAAACGCCCGGCTCAACATATAGACGCCCGCCGCGACCATCGTAGCCGCGTGAATCAAGGCGCTAACGGGCGTGGGGCCTTCCATGGCATCGGGCAGCCAGACGTGCAGGGGGAATTGCGCCGATTTGCCGACCGCGCCGCAAAAGATCAACAACCCTACCACCGTCGAGGTAGTGTCGAACATTCCCGGGTTGCGCGACATGTGCTCCTTCATTTCAGCGAAGCCAAGCGTGCCGGTCACCGCCCAGGCCAGCACGATGCCGATAAGAAAGCCGACGTCGCCCAGGCGATTGGTCAGGAAGGCCTTCTTGGCCGCGTCCGCAGCGGAGGGCTTTTGATACCAGAAGCCAATCAGCAAATAGCTGCAGAGGCCAACCAGTTCCCAAAAGACAAACATCTGGAAAAAATTATTGCTGAGGACAATGCCCAGCATGGAAAAGGTGAACAGGCTCATGCAGGCAAAAAACCGCGCGTAAGCGGGATCATTGCGCATGTAGCCGACCGAATAAATATGAATGGCCGAACCGACACCGGTGGCGATCAAGAGCATGAGCATACTCAGGGCGTCAAAGTGCATGCCGAAATCGATGTGGAGAGAACCCACTTGCAACCAACTGACCGAAACGTCCAGCGCGCGTCCTTGCAGGAACGCGGCAAACAAACCCAAGCTCAAAATAAAAGAAACCAGGACGGCGCCAACAGAAAGGAAAGCGCTGATGCGAGGGTTGCGCTGAAAGAAAAGCGTGATGACCACGGTCGCCAGCAGCGGCAGGAACAGAATGATCCAGGGAAGCGCGTTCATGGGTCAGTTTTTGAGCGCAGTCAAATCCTCTACGTGCGTGGTGTGGCGGCGGCGGTAAAGCGCAACAATCAGCGCCAAACCAACCGCGACCTCGGACGCGGCCACCGTGATGATGAAAAAGACGATGATCTGGCCGTTGAGATTGTTGTTGAAACGCGAAAAAGCCACCAACGCCAGGTTGGCGGCGTTGAGCATCAACTCGAGCGACATATAGATGACCAGCACGTTGCGCCGCACCAGCACGCCCAGCAAGCCGAGGCAGAACAAAAGCACGCTGACCACGAGGTAATGTTGCAGGCCCACCGGCGTCATTTGAGGTCCTTTTTGCTCAACAGCACTGTTCCGATCATGGCCACCAGCAACACCAGCGAAATCAATTCGAACGGAAGCGCATAATCCGTGAACAGCTTCTTGCCCAACTCCAATGTGGAGCCTTCGACGCTCGGCGCGGCGAGGCCGGCGCCCACTCCGGATCGGCGGATGACGGCCAGCATGACGAGCGCGATGCTCCCGGCAGCCGCCACGCCCAACAAGCCCGCGCCAGCCTTGATTTTCCGGCGCTCCTCCTCTTTGAGGTCCAGCAGCATGATGACGAAAAGAAAGAGCACCATGACCGCGCCGGCATAGACCAGGATTTGCACCGCTGCCAGGAAAAAGGCGTGCAGCAGCACGAACAACCCCGCCATCGACACGATAGTCAATACTAGAAACATCGCGCTGGTGACTGGATTGCGCGTGAACGGATTGGCGATGACCAGCACCCCGCACAAGAGGGTCAAGGCCGCGAAGAGATAGAACAAGCACGCTTGCATCTATTTGTGTTTCCACTTCCAAATCTGGTCGTCGTGGACGCCGCCCATCGCCAGCAATTTAGTCTTGTCATAGACCATCTCCTCGCGCGTCAGCCCGGTCAGGGAATAGTCTTTCATCAGAAAAATGGCTTCTTCCGGGCACACCTCCTGGCAAAAGCCGCAAAAAATACAGCGCAACATGTCGATCTTGAATTCGTGCGGCGCTTTTTCCACATTACCAACGGCGGGGTCCGGGACCGGGCCGGGCGGGGTGATGCGGATGGCCTTGGGTGGGCAGATGAATTCGCAGAGCTGGCAGGAAACGCATTTGGTGCGGCCTTCGGGGTCTTTGACCAGATAGGGCGCGCCGCGATAGTGCTCCGGCACCTTCCATTTTTCCTCCGGATATTGCATGGTCACTTTCTTTTTGAAAAAGTGACGGATGGTAACGCGGAAGCCCGCCATTACCGCCGGCAGGTAAAGCCGCTCCCAGAAATTTAGTTTTGTTCGTTTGACAATCATGCCAGCAAGGGTTTTATGCCACCATCCACAACACAAGGGCCGTCCCGATGATATTGACTAGCGACAGCGGCAAAAATCGTCGCCAGCCCAAATCCATCAATTGATCATAGCGGAACCGCGGCCACATCCAGCGCACCCAGATAAAGAGTCCCATCAGCACCGCCACTTTGGCCATGAAAATGGCGATATGCGCCACACCTATAAGAATCGAATCAGCCGGCCTGTTCAAGCCGGCCACCGGCAGTGTCCAACCACCCAAGAACAACGTGACCATCATGGCCGAAGCCGCGATCATGTTGGCGTACTCGCCCATGAAGAAAAGCGCGAATTTCATCGAGCTGTACTCCGTGTGATACCCGCCTACCAATTCCTGTTCCGACTCCGGCAGATCGAACGGCAGCCGATTGGTCTCGGCGAAAGCGGAAATGAGAAAAATTACAAACGAGAGCGGGGCACGAAGGATCAGCCAGCCATGTTCATACTGGTACTCGATGACTTTGCTCAGATTCAAATCGCCCACGATCAGAAAAACCGGAATGACCGACATGCCCATGGCGATTTCGTAGGAAATCATTTGCGCGCTGGAACGAATGCCGCCCAAAAAAGGATACTTCGAGTTGGAGGCGTAACCCGCCAAGACGATCCCATACACGCCCAGCGAAACGATGCCAAAAGTGTAGAGAATACCAACGTTCAGGTCCGCAATGACCATGTGCGCCTCGCCTAGAGTCGAACCAAAAGGAATCACTGCCAACACCAGCAGCGCCGGCGTCATCGAAACCATTGGCGCGAGCCAGAAATAAGCCTTGCGGACATGCGCCGGGACGAAGTCTTCCTTCAGGAATGTTTTGATGCCATCGGCCAATGGCTGCCAGAGGCCGAAAGGCCCGACACGATTCGGTCCCAGCCGATCCTGAATCATAGCGGAGATTTTGCGCTCCGCGAGCACCGAGTACGCGACCGACGGCATGACGACACAAAAAACGCAAACGATTTTGATCGCGCTCACGAGCAGGAACTGCTCTGTCATGCTTAAATTGTGAAACCAAGTCATGGTCTAAATTCGCTCAAATTCAAATCGCCACCGTCACGCCCAAATCGCCCAACGCCGCCCAAGTCAGCCCTTGGAAGGCGGGCACTTCCGCGGCCATTTGGTTGAACAGGCCCTCAATGCTTGAAAAACCGTTCGAGCCGGTCACGTTGTGCGTCAGTTCGTGCAAAAATTCCCACTCGGGGCGCGCGTCACCCTTGGGCTGGATATTTTGCATGAAGCGTTGCACGCGGCCCTTGACGTTGACGAAGCTGCCGCGCTTCTCAGCGTGCGCGCAGCCGGGCAAAAGGTAGTGCGCCAGGGCGGTTGTTTTGTTGGGCAGGATGTCGCTCACGATGAGTGTGTCGAGCTTGGAGAGCAAATTCTCGCTCAACCCAACCTTTGTCACGTCCTCGCCAAAAACGATCAGTGTCTTGATCGTGCCCGCTTCGATGCCGGCGGCGATCTTGGGCAAATTCGAGCCGGTGGGCTGCGCGGAAAACCCGATGAGCCTTGCGCCGGTGGCATTGGGGTTGCGGTCGGCGCTCAATAACAACTTGTCGCCCTCAGCGGTGCGTGGGACCGAATCGGTCAGCGCCTCGAGCTTGGCCGCGAGCTTTTTCAAGAGGTAAAGTTCCTCATTGGTCTGGCGCGCGGAGGCGATGATAGCTGCGGTGCCGGGCTTGGTCTGGCGGAGCACTTCACTGACGGCGGCCAAGACGCCCGGCCAAGTGGCGCCGCTCCCCGCGCCTCCGACCTTGGAGCCCTGGATGCGCGTCAAACGATCTTCGCGGTTGATCCATTTGTAATTGAGCCGCCCGGAATCGCACATCCAGCAGGAGTTGACCGCGTCGTTCTGCCGCGGCTCGTAGCGATAGACCTTGTCCTCGCGCGAGCCGATGACGATGTTGCAACCGGTGCCGCAACTGGTGCAGATGCTTTTGCTCTCCTTGAGAAACCAGACCCGCATTTGAAAGCGAAAATCCCTCGAAGTCAGCGCGCCCACGGGACAAATATCCACCGTGTTGAGCGTGTAATTGTTGTCGAACATTTTTCCCGGATAGCGCGTCAGCGTGCTATGACTGCCGCGTTGGACGAAACCAAGGGCGTCGTCGCCGGCGATGTCGCGCGAGAAGCGGATGCAGCGGGAGCAGAGGATGCAGCGTTCGTCATCGAGCACAATGCGCGGCCCCAGGTCAACGTGCTTGGGCTTGTGGACTTTTTCCTCGGCGAAACGGCTGGCCGCATTGCCGTAGTCAACCGAATACTCCTGCAGCTTGCATTCGCCCGCCTGATCGCAGATGGGGCAGTCGAGTGGATGATTGATCAAGAGCGATTCCAGCACGGCCTCGCGCATTTGTTTGGTCGCGGGCGAGCTGGGGTAAATCTCCATGCCAGGCGAAATGGGGGTGGCGCAGGCAATCGTGCCTCGCGGCGTGCCCGGTTCGTAGGGCAGGACGGAGCGGGCGATTTTCGGGGTTCCATCCGGGTTGAGCACCGGCTTGCGATCCGGCCCGAGCATGGGCGTGCCGGATTCCACCAGGCACATGCGGCAATTGCCGACGATGGGCAGTTTGGGATGATAACAATAATGCGGGACATCGACGCCAGCCAGGGCGCACGCCTGCAGCATGGTGGTGGCCTGCGGTTTGCCCTGCCAATCGGGCATTGTCTTGGGCACGTCGATCTCGCGTCCATCCACCTTGATCTTGATCGTTTCCAGCGGCGGCGGCGCGGGTTTCGGCGCTAATGTTGTATCGTTCGGCATAGTCAGGATTTGGCCAACTTCTTGGCGAACGCCTTGTGTTCAAGGCTTTTTAGCCCCTTGTTGAGCGTGCGAAAAACCCCTTTGACAACATCACCCTTGCCAACGACAAGGGACGGAAAATCCAGCCACAAGCCTGGAAAAACACGACTGCAAATAGTTAGATCGTGACGCCGGGTCGTCAATGAAACATATTCTCCGTTTTCTAAAGTGAACCAATGCAGCCGCGCATCCATCACTTCCCAGACGATGTATTCCGGTATTTGATTCCTTTGATAGACGGCTTTCTTCTCGTGCAAATCGTATGCACGGCTGCTAAGAGTCACTTCGGCAACCAACTCAGGGCGACCCTCCAACAGCCCATCCGAACCGACATTCGTCCGCGCCATATTCCCCCGCTCAATCCAAAGAAGAACATCCGGTTGGTATTCATTCCTGCCATCCAGCCGCAAAGATGCATTGACGGCGCAAGCCACTCCGGGCGTGGCTGCCGCGTACTGGCCCAATAGCACCCCGAGCAGATTGTTGGCCTTGCCGTGATCGCTGCTGATAGGTGGAGACATAATGACGATTCCTTCGATCAACTCTGCCTTGCCGTCCCTTGGCATTGCCTCGTAACGCCGCTCGAACTCTGGCACGCTTAAGTGGTCGCCGTTGAGCAACGAAGGCGTTCGTAAGCGTCGCGCCGGATGACTTCGATTTTGATGGATAGCGGAAGTGCTCATGGACTGGCGGCGATTTTCATGGTGTGCGACGGGCCGGCGGCGGCGTTCTTGGCTTCGTCCGCCGAGGCACGGGCCTCGAATTCATCCCGGAATTTGTTGACAAAGCTCAGCACCGGCCAAGCGCAGGCCTCGCCAAAGGCGCATATCGTGCGGCCCTGAATGTTTTGCGCGGTGCGCAGAACGTAATCCGCGTCCTGCTTGCGCCCGTGGCCGTGGGCCATACGATGGAGCGCCTTGGCCAGCCATAACGAACCCTCCCGGCACGGCGTGCATTGGCCGCAACTTTCGTGCGAATAGAAATCCGCGATGTTGGCCAGCGCGGCCACGATGTCCGTCGTGTCGTCCAGCACGATGATTGCGCCCGAACCGGACATGCTGCCGGCTTGTTGCAGCGAATCAAAATCGTAAGGTAAATCGAGCATGTCCACCTCGACCGTGGCAGGCTGCCCGTCCGCGCCTCGGCGCTTCATTTTGAATTTTTCGCCCGCCTTGAACACCTTGGCCGACGAACCGCCGGGGATGACCGCCTTCAACTGCCGGCCCTCGCGCAGGCCGCCGCCGAAATTCTCGTGAAAAATCAACTCGCCCAGGGTCGCCTTGCCCACTTCCACCTCGTAATAGCCCGGTTTGCGGACGTGCCCGCTGACGCTGACGAGGCGCGTGCCGGTGTTGTTGGGCGTGCCGAGTTTGGCGTAGGCCGATCCGCCCATTTGAATAATATGTTTGACCGTGGCCAGCGTCTCGACGTTGTTGACAATGGTCGGGCACTGGTAAAGGCCCAGCACCGCCGGAAAATAGGGCGGCTTGATGCGCGGATAGGCCCGCTTGCCCTCCAACGATTCGATCAACCCCGTTTCCTCGCCGCAGATGTAAGCGCCGGCGCCGCGATGGATGTAAATCTCCAGGTCGTAGCCAAGGCCAAGTATGTTCTTGCCCAGAAAATGCGCCGCCCGCGCTTCAGCCAGCGCGCGGAGGAGCAACCGGGCCCCGTCGGGCATTTCGCCGCGGATATAGATGTAGGCCAGGTGAACGTCGTTGGCGTAGCACGAAATGACCATGCCTTCGAGCAATTGGTGCGGGTCCTTGTAAATGATCTGCCGGTCCTTGAAGGTGCCCGGCTCCGATTCGTCGGCGTTGCAAATCAGGTAAATCGGTTTGCCGCTCTTGCGATCGACGAACGACCATTTCAGGCCGCACGAAAAGCCGGCCCCGCCCCGTCCGCGCAACCCGGAGATTTTCACCTCTTCGCGAATTTGCTCCTGCGGCGAAATTTTCTTGCCGTCGGCCAGGTCTTTGGCCGGCAGAGCCAGGGCCTTTTTCAAAGCCTCATAGCCGCCGTGGCGCAGATAGCAGGCCATGTCCGGCGTGTAACCCGGTTGATCGACGTTCTTTAAAATGAGCCGGTATTCTTGCGGCATATCTTGACTTCAGCGAAAAAATCCTTACCTTTGCCACCTGCGCTCTTGCCCGATGGTGTAACGGTAGCACAACAGACTCTGGATCTGTTTGTCATGGTTCAAATCCATGTCGGGCAGCCAAATTTTATTGTTTGTTTTTTCCTTCATTCATTTTTTGCGCCTTGATCACGTTCGCCAGCAAAGGCAGGTGCGCCATGTCCTTGTCGCGTGCCGAAGCCTTTTTGCTTCGGTAAATCCGCTCCAAAGGCAGAACGCGAATTTTCAGACCGTTCCAAAGCATCTCCTTTGCATGCTTATACTCGCCCTCAAAGTTTCTCAAACCCGTCATGCTGAAAATAAAGTTCAACAAAGAACCATCGGCCAACGCATACATCGTTGGCGCCAATCCCACGCCACCCTGGCCCTTGACCAAATTCCAAAGTCGCATGTATTGCCGCTCCGGCAAATCTACCCAAATGTCGGTGTCCAGCGTCGTCGCAGGCACACCTTGAATAATGGCGGCCGACATTTCTACCATTTGAAACCGGATGCCTTCCTCTCCCAATGACTGAACAAGCCGTGGGAGCGCAGAAAGTTTTCGTGCATTTGCCATCGCTCGTCGGGCGTGGCCGCGAGGCTGCGGGCGATCATGATTTTTTCTTCTTCGCTCAGGCCGCGCAGGCTTCGGATATTTCGATAAACTCTTTTCCAGTCTTTGAGCATGGGTCGCTTTGCTTTGTGGTTTCAAGATAGCCGCAATATTGTGACGCCTGTCATTTGTATTTCATCAATAATTCATCCGCCTTTTGCTTCGACACTCCTTCGTAAAGCTCATCATTGACCATCACCACTGGCGCGGTGCCGCAATTGGCCAGGCATTCGACAAACTCGACCGTGTATTTGCCGTCCGGCGTGGTTTGCACGCTGTGCTCCGCCGCGTCCAATCCCAGTTTCCGGCAAATATACTCTCGCAATTCTCCGCTGCCGCCCAGGGCGCAACTCAGTGTCCGGCAAACTTTGATCTGGTATTGCCCAAGCTTCTCCTGGCGGAACATCGGGTAAAACGTCACCAGCTCGTAAATGTTGATTGGCTCCAATCCCAGTTTGCGGGCTGTCCACTCCATCGCCTCAGGCGTGATGCACCCGAAGCGTTCCTGGATGGCGTGGAGGAACATGAGCGACGCACTCCGTTTTTGCGGGTAATGCGTCGTCACCTCGTCCAATTCCGCTTCCAATTCCGCTGGCACTGAAAAACTCATATTGACGCTATCTTGAATGCAGCGCGATGCGGTTGCCTTCGCTGTCGAGGACCACCACGCGAAAGCCATAGGGGCCGATCTGGTGTTTGGGCTGCAAAATCTTGCCGCCATTTGGCGCGACCGCCGCCGCTGCCTCGTCCAGTCGCCCTTGGCAATTGAGATAGATCAGAGGTCCGTTGGCTGAGGGCTGCACTTCCTTGCCGGCGAACAGGCAACCTCCGACCCCATTCTCGTGCGCAAAGGCGGCGAATTCCATTCCAGAATTACTTTGCTTCTCGATTTTTTCCCCCAGCACCGCGCTGTAGAATTTGATCGCAGTTTCGAGATTTTTCGCCGGTATGTCGCACCAAACAATTCGATTGTTAGGATTATCCATAGCTCGTGTCCTTTCTTTTTCTTGTCAACGGTCGCACTCCCCCATGACGAAGTCGAGTGAACCAAAAATCGGCACCGTGTCGCTGAGCATGTGGCCTGGCAGCAAATGGGGCAGGATGCTCAGGTTGGAAAATGACGGGGCGCGGATTTTCAATCGGTGCGGCGTTCCCCCGCCCTTGCTGTGAATGTAAAAGCCCAACTCGCCCTTCGGATTCTCCGCGCCGAAATACACATCGCCGGCCGGCGCATTGGGTCCTTCGGTTACCAAAATAAATTGATGGATCAATTCCTCCATGCTTGTCAATACTTTGTTCTTGGTGGGCAGGACTATTTTGCCATCCGCGACATCGATCGGTTCCTTGGATGCGTTGTCGGCGCCACCGGGAATCTTATCCAGGCACTGCCGCAATATCAGCACGCTTTGCCGCATCTCTTCGATCCGCACCATGTAACGATCATAGCAATCACCCACCGATCCGGTCGGCACCTCGAATTCCAACTCGTCGTAGACCAGGTAGGGATGGGCCTTCCGCAAATCGAAATCAACGCCGCTGCCGCGCAGGTTCGGCCCGGTCAAGCCGTAGTCAATCGCCACCTCGCGCGAGATTTGGCCGAGGTCCCGCGTGCGATCGACAAAGATTTTGTTGCGCGTAAGCAATTGCTCCGATTCGTCAATGTTGACGACGACTTCATCGAGAAATTTCCGGCACTGTCCGACCCATCCCGGCGGCAGATCCCGAGCCACGCCACCCACCCGCGTGTAAGAAGTGGTGAAACGCGCCCCCGTCAGCGCCTCGATCAAATTGTAAATGGTTTCTCGCTGGGTGAACGTATATAAGAATACCGTCAAGGCCCCTATATCCATCGCCATAGACCCCAAGCCCAGCAAATGCGCTGAAATGCGCGCCAGTTCGCAGCACATCACGCGAATGTATTGGCAACGCGGCGGCAACGCGCGGTCGATGCCCAGCAGTTTCTCCACCGCCAGGGCGTAAGCAACGTTATTCGCCAGGGGCGCGAGATAATCCAGCCGATCCGTGTAAGGGATGAACTGGTTGTAGGTCATGTTCTCGGCAATCTTCTCGTCGCCGCGGTGCAGATAGCCGATGTCCGGCGTCGCCTTGGTGATGATTTCGCCGTCCAATTCCAGCACGATCCTGAGCACGCCGTGCGTCGCGGGGTGTGACGGCCCCATGTTGAGGACCATTTTCTCACCATGAATATCCTGCAAATCATCGGCTGCCTCCGCCGCGCGGGCCGCGGAATCTTTGATGGCAATGTCTTGCACGGTGCTCATTTTTTCTTTCTAGCTACGCATCCGACCTGAAGCGCACTCATGCCTTTCCCTCCTTCATGGACGGCACCACTGTTGCCTTCCCGCCTGTCTCTGGCCCGCGCACCCGCGGTTCGCGCGCTGTGCTGCTTGCGCCCCCGGCGATGGTGACAAACGGTCCGCCTTCCATCGGCGCTGGATTGCTAAAGGCCACCTCAGGCACATTCGACGGCTTGCCTGAGAGCGGAAAATCCTTGCGCAACGGAAAATAAGGGTAGCCCTCCCACATCAAGATGCGGCGCAAATCCGGGTGACCGCGAAAACGGATACCCATCATGTCGTACACCTCGCGCTCGTGCCAATCCGCCGTCTTCCAGACCCCCGTCACGGTTGGCAATTCCGATTTCTCCTCGCCCACGTTGGTCTTGATCCGCAAAGCACAATGGTGCCAGTAACCGTAAAGATGATAAACGACGGTGAAGCGCGGGTCGCTCCCGTAATTGTCCACGCTGCTGACATCGACCAGGAAATCAAAGCCGAGTTGTTTCTTGGCGAAATCGCAAATCTCCGCGATTCGGTCGGCATCGGAGAGCTGCACGGTGATTTCGCCGCGAAACTCGGCCGGTTCGGAAATCAAGTCTCCAAACCGTGTCTTTAATTGTTGAGCAAGCTCGCGAGCGGCCATGAGAATTCTCGTCTAAACGGCGCGCCCTCAGGCACTCCGCATTTGCAGGGCAAGAAAAGGCTCCCGGCTTACCTTCCCTTGCAGTTTGATCAACGCATCCAGCAACGCCTCCGGGCGCGGCGGACAACCGGCGACATAGACATCCACGGGGATAATATGATCCACTCCTTGCAGCACCGCGTAGCTCCGATACATCCCGCCCGTCGAAGCGCAAGCGCCCATGGCGATGACCCACTTGGGTTCGGCCATTTGTTCGTAAATCCGCCGCACGGCGGTGGCCATCTTGTAGGTGACCGTGCCGGCCACAATCATCACGTCCGACTGCCTGGGGGAAAAGCGCATCACTTCTGCGCCGAAGCGGGCGATATCGAAGCGGCTGGCGCCGGCGGCCATCAACTCGATGGCGCAGCAGGCCAGGCCCATGGGCATGGGCCAGAGCGAATTCTTGCGGAACCAATTGACGGCCGCGTCCAACTGCGTGTGGACCACGTCACCCTCAACCTTCGAATTATAGCCAATTTCAGTTCTTGTTTGCATGGTGTGAGGCAACCCGAACCATGACTGTACTAAACATCCGAACTGACAATGAGGCAAGAAACTTTGTGCTTTTTTTCACAAGCTCGCGACGCATCTTGGTTCTTAAGCAAATCAACCTCGACCAACGCAATATGAGACGATGCCCCGTAGCCGCCGACGTAAGTCGGCGGACCAAGAACCAAGCAGCGTGGATTAACGAAGATCCGCCGCCTCACGGCGGCGGCTACGGATCCGATTGGCGTCGATTCGCCGCACTACAAGCAACAATCTGCATAAAACTTCACTTTTTCAATTGACGTATTCAGAATATCAAGCAATAAATTGAAATACCGAATGAAAAAGACGCAACATGCTGGCAAAAAACTCATTACTCGCTGCCCATTTTGCGGCGATGAACTGGCCATTGCCCGCCTGTCTTGTTGCGGCTGCCAGACGCAAATCGATTCGCAATTGGAGATTCCTCTCTTCTTTCGCCTCCCACCGGATTTGCAGGAGTTCGTGCTGATCTTCCTCCGCTGCCAGGGGAAAATCTGCGACGTGGAGAAGGAACTGGGCATCTCCTACCCGACGGTCTGCAAGCGGCTGGAATTGGTCAATGAACTGCTGGGCAACCAGGGGCCGCCGGTCAATCGCTCCAACATTCTGGAAAAACTCGAACGCGGCGATATAAACGTCCAGGAAGCAACTCAACTATTGAAGGAAAGGTCTGTATGAACAATAGCTATCAAACATGCATCGCGGTTCTTTGCGTGGCCGTGCCCGCGCTTTTGGCGGTCTGGGGCTCAATCACGCTGCTTCGCGTGTACCTTGACGTCGCCAAAAGCAAGGCAGCTTTAATCTTGCTGCTTTCCTTCATAGCCGGCGTGGGCGCAACGCTCATTCGCTTCCAACAAGTCGAAATCTCCTCACCCATGGGGCGATGGTCGAATTCGAGCGATACTGCATACTTTGTGGCCATCTTTGCCGGGTTACTGACAGTGGTGACCATGGTGTTCCTGGTCCAATTCCACTCCAAATGGATCGCCGGGCGGCTGACCGACGCTGAAAAAAAGCCGGGCTTGGACGGCGCGCGAGCCTGGCTCGGCCCGGGCAATATTATTTGTGTCGTTTTGATTTCGTTGCTGGCTTGGCTCTCATTCGACTATTCGCCCTTCGCCGTGGCGCTGCTGGGACTGCTGGCGCTGGTGGCCTATCCCGCCATGAAATCCGCCTCCACTCACCTCCAGGCACCGCCTCCGCCGGAAGTCAACGCCTCCGAGCGACAGCGCGTGCTCAATATGTTGGACAGCGGAAAAATCACCGCTTCCGAAGGTGCGGAGCTTTTGAGCGCGTTGAGCCTTTCGGAAAAGCCGCGCGCCGCAAGAAGCGCCGCCGTCGTGCCGGAGAAGTTGGCGCTAATCGGGGCCGTTCTGTTGTTGATCGGGTTTTTCCTGCCGTGGTTCAGCATCAATGCCAAATCGGAATTGGATCGCCTCATTCCAGCGCTACCGAATCAATTTCTGCCGGACACTCCGACGATCAGGATTTCCGGCGGAGACGTGCAGCATGGCTTGGGCTGGCTGGTCTTAATTCTCGGCGTGGCAGCGGCGGCATTGCCCTATCTCGCTGGAAATATGGAGGAACAGATCCGGCGGCGCGCGGTCGTGGCCGGCTTAGGTCTCGGAGCGATCATACTGCTCTACCTTGTGACACAGAA
>DASYNM010000607.1:0-6377 GCA_036008545.1 Verrucomicrobiia bacterium | reverse complement strand
CCTCTCCGCGCATGGCGGGAAGAGAATTCCCCGAACACATTCTCGAATTGAACCCATTAACCCTTCGCGTCGTCCCATCTCCCTCTCCTCCACATACAGTTGTGGAGGAGAGGGTTGGGGAGAGGAGGCGACTTTTTCGATTGGAGGTTCATTGGGAGGGTGGCCGCAGGCCGGGAGAGGGGTTCGTGGTAAGGCCATTATTGTGACAACGCACTAATATGTTTATATTTGACATTTTGCGGCAAGACAACCGGCGCATGCAGGTGCTCGCGGGGTCGGTGGGCTTGGGGTTGCTGCTGCTGTTGGGCGGGCTTTGGTGGATACAAATCGTTTGCCGCAAACAGTTCGAGACGGAGCTCGAGCGGCATTCCTTCCGCCACGTCCGCACGCCGGCCTTGCGAGGAAAAATTATTGACTGCACAACCAACGTGCTGGCGGATGACAAGCCACGCTACAATGCCATCCTGCACCTGGAAGACTTGCAAGGCCAGTTCGCGCAGCAGTTCGCCTACTTGCGCTCGAACTACGGCCGGGCACACCCGGAATCGGTCAACACCAAAGGCCGCGTCAACCTGCCCTCCAGCGTGCGGACGAATCTGCAAATGGAATCGTATTGCGAGGTCGTAAGCAACATTACCTATCGCGTCAGCACGTCGCTGGAAGAACCGCGCATGCTCAACACCAACGCTTTTCTTAAGCACTACCGCGAGCATCCCTATGTGCCGTTCCAAATCGCGCCTGACCTGACGCCGAGGCAAGTCGCCATCTTCGCCGAACAATGGTCCAGCTCGCCCGCCATGGAGTTGGAGACGCAGCCGGTGCGGGAATATCCCAACCACACGCTGGCGGCCAATCTTCTGGGCTACGTGCGGCCGTTCCATGCTGACGCGGCCAGCGCGAAGTTTGCCTTCGACATGCCTGACTACAAAGGCACAAGCGGCCTGGAATATATCTATGACGACAAATTGCGCGGCCAGCCGGGCGATAACTCGGTTTTGATCAATAATCTGAATTACCGTCAGCGCGAGGAAATTGCGTCGCCCGACCTGCCGGGGAACGACATATACTTGACAATCGACTTCTCCTTGCAAAAGGCCGCCGAATACGCCCTGGTCCATTATTCGGGACAAGCCAATGTCCGCGGCGCGGTGGTGGTGATGGATCCGCGGAACGGCGACATCCTGGCCCTGGTCTCGGCCCCGTCCTTCGATCCCAATATCTTCGTGCTCGGCCCTACCCAAGCGGAGATGGAGCTTCTGAACGATCCGAAATATACGCCGCAAATCAACCGAGTCATGAGCGGGGCCTATCCGCCGGGTTCGACCTTTAAAATCATCACCGCCATAGCCTGCCTGGAGACGGGGCTGGACCCCAATGAAGTTTACCAGAGCGAAGGCTCGTTCAAAACGTCTTCGGCTCGGGAGATTCGAGACCTGGCTGCACGCGGTCCCTATGATCTTAAGCGGGCCTTTTACCGCTCCAGCAACACCTATTTTATCGTCATGGGCATGAACAGAATTGGCAAAATTCTCGAGGTGGCCAAACGTTTTCATCTGGGCGAGAAAACCGGCCTTTCGCGCCAGGAAGTTACCGGAAACATTCCCGGACCGGAGAAGGTCGTCTCGGGATTGGGCATGAGCGTGCCAGATATCTGCATCGGTCAGGAAATCACCACCACACCGCTGCAAATGGCGTGCATGATTTCAGTCCTCGCCAATGGCGGCACGCTTTACGTGCCGCGGGTCGTCAGCCATGCCCGCTCGGAGTCGGGGGATATCGAGGAACTGGTCAAGCCGGGCGCGGTGCGCGATCACGTCCAGATCAATCCCAGCGATCTTCAAATCATCCGCGACGCCATGCTGGCGGACACCGAACATGCGCCCGATAACCTGGGGCCTGGCGGCACCGCATATACAAAGTTTCATCAAGGCGGCCAGCCCTTACTGGGAAATTTCCGGGTGGCGGGCAAGACGGGAACAGCGGAAGTGAAATCGAAGGGGAGCCAATTCAGCAGGATCAACTGGTTCGATTCCTACGGGCCCTACGAAGATCCGCGCTACGTCGTCGTGGTCATGGTTGAGGACGGCGACTTCGGCGGCACGACGTGCGCACCGGTCGCGGAAAAGATATACGAGGCCATTTTGAAACGGGAACATTCCGGCTTGGGACGGCCTCCGACTTTGGCCCACAACTGACATGCACGACGCGCCCCTCAACGAACGCAGACACGATTACGATTGGCCGCTGGCTGCGGCGGTGCTCGGCTTGATGATCATCGGCACGGCGTTCATTTTCAGCGCCACGGAGGGCCAGACGCTCTATTTGCGCCAAGTGGTGTGGTACGTGTTGGGAATAGGCGCGGCGGCGGCGGCGTGCTACTTCGAGTACGGCAGCCTGGCCCGTTGGTCGGCGGTGTTTTATTGGGCGTCGATGGTTCTATTAGTGGCCGTCTATGCCATCGGCGCTTTTCATCATGGCGCCAAACGATGGATTGATCTGGGCGCCTTCAATTTGCAGCCGTCGGAATTTGCCAAGATAGGATTTATTTTGTGGCTGGCCCATTACCTGAGTCGGCCGCAGGAAGAATTGCGGCGGGGCAAAGTGTTCCTAGGCACTTTGGGTTACACTTTGTTGCCGTTTATTTTGGTCTTGAAGGAGCCGGACATGGGTTCGGCCTTGGTTTTCCTTGCCATCAGCCTGGCCATGATGTTTGTGGCCGGAGTGCCCGGCCGCTTGCTGGGCGGATTGGTGGGAGGAGTGGGGCTGTTGGTGGTCTTGGGCGTGGCGCTAATCCTGTTTGCGCCCGTGAAGCTCAAGATCTTGGAATCGTATCAGAGCGGCCGCGTTCTGGAATATTTCGGGCGCAAAAAAAGCTACAACGTTGAGCAGGCGCTCATTTCGGTTGGTTCCGGGGGATTGACAGGAAAAGGCTGGAGGCAGGGCACTCAGCATGCGCTGGGTTTCCTGCCCTCAGGCGGAGCACACAATGATTTCATCTTCTCGGTCATCGCCGAGGAGGAAGGCTTTGTCGGCAGCGTCGTGATCCTGACGCTCTACACGGTGCTCATTTTTAGCGGGATCAAAATCGCCAGCCAGGCGCGCGACCGCCTCGGCCAAATCATGGCGGTAGGCGTGGTGACGCTGCTATTCAGCCACGTCTTCATCAACATTGGCATGAATATTCGCTTAATGCCCGTGGCGGGCATCCCCCTGCCTCTCCTCAGTTACGGAGGGTCCTCGGTGATTTGCTCGCTGATCGCCATCGGCATTTTGCACAACGTCCATATTTATCGGAGGTATCATTAAATTATGAGTGACAGAAATTATTCCCGACGCCGGCGCGGAGGCATGCGCTTCCGCCCCAGCGGCGGCTTCAACCAAAATCAAAAGACCGACCGCTCCGCCACAGAGGCCCGCGCCGAGGCAACGGGCGAAAAAAAGCCCGACTCCGTTTTCGAGCGCGCGCGGCACGACGACGAAATCGCGCGCGCGGAGAACATCGCCGCCGGCCTGCCGCCCGAGGGCGAGCCGCACCCGGAGGCGGCTGGAGGCCCGGAGCCGGACCCGCGCCAAAAACGCGGCGCCTTCCGCAAGCCCAACCTGGAGACGCCCGAAGAGGTGTCAGAGGAGAAATACGAACCGGTGCCGCTCCAATCCAAGCCACCCACGTTGATCGACAAATTCAAGAAGGTGATCAAAAAGCTCCTGCCCAAACCGGAGAGCAAGACCCACAAAGAAATCATCATCAACGCCGAATCGCTGGAAACGCGCATCGCCTTGCAGGAGGACGGACGCCTGGAGGAATTCACCATCGAACGCACGACCGAAGAACGGCTGGTCGGCAGCATCTTCAAGGGCAAAGTCCGCAACCTCGAGGACGGCCTCAAGGCCGCCTTTGTCGATATCGGTTTTGAGAAGAACGCCTTCCTGCACTATTGGGACATTGTCCCTAGTTTTGACAGCGGCGTGGAAGTGGTCGATCGCGGCGAAGCCAACAAGCGGCGCGACCGCCCCCGCATTACGCAAAAGGACATCCCGCGCCTCTATCCTCCCGGCAGTGAAATCATCGTGCAGGTTACCAAAGGCCCCATCGGCACCAAGGGACCGCGCGTCACGACCAACCTGGTGTTGCCCGGGCGTTTCATGGTGCTGCTGCCCAATTCCGATCAAAGCGGTATTTCGCGCAAAATCGAAAACCCGGAGGAGCGCCAGCGCCTGAAGAAAATCCTGCGCGAAATCAATCTGCCCGAAGGCATGGGCGTGATCATGCGCACCGCCGGCGAGGGTCAGCAAAAGCGCTACTTCGTTTTGGACGTGGCGATTCTTTTGGAACAATGGAACGAAGTCCAACAGAAGATCAAAACCGCGCCGCCGCCCTGCTGTGTTTTCCAGGAGCCGGACTTGATCGAACGCACCGTGCGCGATTTCCTGACCGAGGACGTCTCGCGCGTGGTGGTTGATAGCTCGTCCGCCTACGACAGGATGCGCACCATGATTTCGCGCATCAATCCGCGCGCGGCCAACAAAGTCCAGCTTTACAACGAGCATCAGCCCATCTTCGACCGCTTCACCATTTCGCGTCAGTTGGAGAATGCCTTCTCGCGCCAAGTCCACCTGCGCAGCGGTGGTTACATCGTCATCGACGAAACCGAGGCGCTGGTGGCCATCGACGTCAACACCGGCCGCCACAAGAGCAGCCGGGATCACGACTCGACCATTGTGCGGGTCAATATCGAAGCGGCGGACGAAATTTGCCGGCAGCTTCGCCTGCGCAACATGGGCGGACTCATCGTGTTGGACTTCATCGACATGAAATCGCGTCGCGACCAGCAGGCGGTCTATCAACGGATCAAGGAGGGGCTGCGCCGGGACAAGGCCAAGACACACGTCCTTCCCATCTCGCAACTAGGGCTGATGGAAATGACCCGGCAACGCCATTCCGAAAGCGTGCGCGAGGCTGTTTATGACGATTGCCCCTATTGCAAGGGACGCGGCAAGGTCAAGAGCGCCATTACGATGAGCGTCGAGATCCAGCGCAAGCTGAACGAGATCCTCAAAAAGCGTCCGCGCGACGATTCGGATTTTCAACTCCGTATCGCCGTGCATCCGACCGTGCTTGAGCGGCTGCGCACCGAGGACGAGAAACTGATTATCGAGATGGAGAAGCGGTATTTCGGCAAACTCTCTTTCCGGCCGGAACCTACCTTCCATGCCGAACAATTCAAGATCGTCAACGTAGCCACCAACGAGGAACTGGTCAGCGTCGGCTCCTAAAGGCCTGTGGGGAGCGCGTGCGGAAGAGGGCACGTGCTCCAAATGTGGCGAGGCGAGGATTACCTGGTAGGGACGCCGCGCTGCGGCGTCCGGTCTGCGCAGCGCGCCGACCCTACCTTTCTGAGGCAGCTCCCTCGTTGTCAGACTTCCTCCTTGCACGGGGGCGGAAGCTATGGCATGGATTCGTGAGCAGCAAATATAACTATTGCTCCACATTCCCATTACACTTATGAAAAAGCATTTCCTCCTTCTGGCATCCGTCATGGCTGGCTTCACGGTGTTCACGGCTTCCGCGCAGCAACAAGGGCCTGGCGGGCCGCCGCCGGGGCCGAGCTGGGATGGAGCCCTAGCCAAGCTGTTCGGTGATAACGGCGGCTTTACCGCCACCATGGAATTTCATTTCAACCGGGCTTCCGGCCAGGAAATGACGATGCCGGGCAAGATGGCCCATTTGGAGGGCAAAGCCCGCTTTGAGATGGATCTGACGAAAATGCAAGGCGGAAGAATTCCGCCGCAGGCCCTCGAGCGCATGAAACAGATGGGCATGGACAAAATGTTCTCGATCACGCGCCGCGACCAAAATCTTGTTTACATCGTTTATCCCGACATGAAGGCTTACACAGAAATGCCGATTCCTGAAAAGAACGTTCCCGTGTCGGACTACAAATCGGACATCACCAAGCTGGGCGGGGATACGGTGGGCAGTTACGATTGCACCAAAAACAAAGTCGTGGTGACCGGCCCGGATGGCGTCACGCATGAGTTCACCGTCTGGACTGCGACCGACCTCAAGGGGTTCCCGGTCAAGATTCAATTCAAAACCAAGGAGGGGAACGACATGACCATGCAGTTCAGCGACGTGAAACTGGAGAAGCCCGACGCCGCGCTATTCGAGCCGCCGACGGATTGCACGAAGTACGACAATATGATGAGCTTGATGATGAGCCGCGCCCGGGGCGGAGCGCCGCCGCAGTAATGAACTCAAGGCGTGCTTCAAAACACGCTTTCAGCCGGAACGATTCAGTAGCCGAGGAAGACCGCCCTCACCCTAACCCTCTCCCCCAGGAGAGGGAACTACACATGGCAGCGGTGGGAAAAGTCAA
>DASYNM010000606.1:0-21994 GCA_036008545.1 Verrucomicrobiia bacterium | reverse complement strand
GCCTGGTGCCCTCTTCCAACCAGCGGCGTTGGGACCAGATTAAGCAAGACAAAGCAATGTCCCTGGTGTGGCACAACGCGGAGTTCGACTTGACGGACGCAAAATTCACCCTGTTTTTGACCATGCCCGCCTGAACCTCATGAAACTTCTTGATCTATACGAGGAGCTTTTTCAGTACGTATGCCTCCTCAACCGCATGACCAACGCCAAGCCCGAGGCCCAACGCGAGTACGCGCGCGTCCGGTCGGACGTCAAGGGCTTGCTCGAGGACATCGCCCGCGCCGCCGCTTCCGATGCGCGAATGGCCAATCAAGCCCGCTTATTGGAAATGCCCGTCCTCTTCTTCGTGGACAACGTCATTGCCACCAGCCGTTTGAAATTTGCGCCGCAATGGGCCGCAAACCGTCTGGCCACCGAAAAGAATGAATTGGCGGGGGACGAACGTTTTTTTGATTTTGTGCAAAAGGATCTTTCCGACGTAAGCGAGGAGGCAGTCGAACGGTTGACGGTGTATTACACGTGTTTTGGTTTGGGGTTCACGGGCATGTATGTCAACCAGCCCGAGCACATCCGGACCATGATGGAGCAGATTTTTCCGCGCATCAAGCACTGGACGGATTCCGATCGGGTCAAACTGAGCGAGGAGGCCTACAAATACACTGATACGCGCATGTTGACCGAACCGCCCAACAACAAAATCATCCTTGTGACCATTCTATTTTTGTTTTTGAGCCTGAGCGTGCTGGTGTTGTATTACGCCCTTTACTATAAGGCTTCCTCCGATTTGACCAGCGCGGTGCAGACGATTGAGAAGAGCGGCAGGTGAAGCGGCTGAACTAACGATCTGAACGCAAACGAGAATAGCAGCGTATGGACGACGACTCGAAATTAAATACACTGGTAAAATGCGGCCTCGGGGCCTTGGGGTTGGGCGCCATCGCGGCCGCGGTGACCATTCCCAAAATCGGAATTTGGGTGGCGTTGATCATTCTCCTGCTCGCTCTGATTCTGTTCGGCGGTTTTTATCTGTGGCGGCGGATGCGCCTGCGCCGCCAGCAGCAGGTGCTTTCCACCGGGGTCGAATCGCAAGCGGGAGCCGTGCCGAAATCGATCAGCGACCCCCGCCAGCGCGCCGACCTCGATGCCCTGCGCCGGAAATTCCTGGACGGGTTGCAAGTCTTCAAGAGTCGGGGCAAGGATATTTACAAGCTGCCGTGGTTTGTGATTATTGGCGAATCGGGATCGGGCAAGTCGATGGCCATCCGCAACTCAGGCATCGATTTTCCGCCCGGCATGCAGGACGAACTGCAGGGATCGGGCGGGACCATCAACATGGACTGGTGGTTTACGAATCGCGGTATTATTGTTGACACAGCCGGCAAAATGATTATCCCGGATGAGGCCGATTCGGACCTCAGAGGGGGGGAGTGGAAACCGCAGACGGAGTGGGTCGAGTTTCTCCGCCTGCTGCGCCGGTCTCGTCCGGCCTGTCCCATCAACGGCTTGCTGCTTGTGCTTTCGACGGAGAGCCTGATCAAGGATTCGGCGGACAAGATCGCGCGCAAGGCCAGCCGCCTCGCCCAGCAGTTGGATTTGATCCAGCGCACGCTGGACGTCCGATTCCCGGTTTACCTGCTGGTGACCAAGTGCGATCTCATGGAAGGGTTCCGGGAGTTTTCCGACAACATCACCGACCCACTTTTGCAGCACCAGATGTTCGGCTGGTCCAATCCCGACCCGTTGGACGCGTCCTTCCGGCCGGACTTGGTAGAGCAATTTCTTAACACGGTGGCAGATCGCGTACGGCGCAGACGCCTCGCCTTGCTGCGGGAGGGTGTCTCGTCTGGCAAAGGGGGAGAGACCCAGACTTTCTTTCGATCCTCCTTTGAGCCGGGACGGACGGCTGGGACGCGCCGGGCAGATGAGGTCAATTCCCAGTTTGCGTTGCCGGCGAGCCTGATGCGTTTGGCGCCCCGGCTTCGTCGTTATTTGGAAACGATTTTTGTGGCGGGCGAATGGTCTGCCAAGCCTATTTTTCTGCGCGGCATCTATTTCACTTCCTCGATGCGCGAAGGCTCGGCGTTGGATGAGGCGCTGGCTTTGGCCACCAATGTCTCGGTGGACGAATTGCCAGAATCCGGACGATCGGAGAGCCGGGCCTTTTTCCTGCGGGATTTCTTCAACGAGAAAGTGTTTCGGGAAGGCGGGTTGGTTACGCGCGCGACCAACACGCTCAAAATGTTGCGCCAGCGGCGGCTGCTCATTTTCGGCACAGCTTCAGTCGCTTTGTTGCTGCTGCTGGCGTTCGCCTGGTTTTCTTACAGCAACCTGCGCACGAGCGTGTTGCAGGAAACCAAATTTTGGCGCGCGGGGGCGACCAATTGGGCTGGCGACAAGACGTGGAAGTCAGGATATGTGATTATGCCTGGAGCGGGCTCCGATCCATTGCACTACACTTATGTTGGATCCAATCAGGTCGAAGACACCGGATTAAGCGCCGTGGATTTTCACAAGGAGCTTATGTTGAAGGCGCAGAAGCATCTGGCGGTGGGGTTTGTATTCAAGCCTGTCTCATGGCTGAGCGATGTCAAGGATCGGCCTGAAGCGCAACGCCTCTTGTTCGAGGATGGAGTTCTCAGGCCATTGGTGGAAGGCACCCGAAACAAGATCGCGAATCGGAAACCTGCGACCGAGAATCCCGACAATTTGAGAAGGTACCGCGACGCCCTGCTTTCCTTGATGTGGCTGGAAGCCGATCGGCTGGCGGGTTCGACGCAGGCGAATTATATCACGCGAACCAACGCGGAAAAGTATTTGAGGTCGTTTGAGTCGTACCTCACCGAGTCGGATCGTCCGCCGGATCCAGCCTTGGTGGATGTCATGGTTGCGGATTATGCCAAAGGATCCGCTGACTGGCCGCCATCCTCTTTGATGGTGCCGGGCGGTGACCGTTTGGCGAACAATCCGGCCATTGCCACAGGATTGGATGCGTTGCGCGAGGCTAACAAAGCCAACGAGGCGCGCGTCCTTGCGCAAGTCCAGCGCGCCAATGACATGGTGGCCGCTCTGGTTAATTACGCTCAACTCGAGCGCGATTGGTTGGGTAAGCCCGAGAGCCCGTGTTTGTTGGCGAACTCTGAAAGATACTCCAACGCGGAAAACAGCCGGATCGCGTTTTTGGCGACGACCAACATGATGGCCGGCTCCAACATCGTTTCCTCATACGGTCTTTTGCAAGAAGCCACCGAGGTTGCCTCGACTTCTTCCTTCAGCGAGATTACCGCCAATGTGCAGCCGGAATATCGTAGCAAAGGAATTTTTCTCGACATCACGGATCGGTTGAAGGGTTTCGCGTCTGAATCGGTGCGGGTGGTGGAATCGAATTATCAGTCGCGCGCCAGCGGCATCGCGGACCTGGATCAGAACTACATTGCCAAGCCGGGCCTGCGCAAGCCGTCTTATCTGACCCGGCATAATCTCTATCAAATGGCGTGCGACCTGGTCTCTCAGCAGGTGCCGATTGACGACCGGTTGCTGGGAAATAAATGGCAGCAGTTCGGCAAATGGCGGGACACAGCGCAGGCCCTGAACACAAATTTGGCCGGCTACGACGGGCCAATGGCCGACTCCGTCCAGGCCGCCTGCGGCAAGATCGTCAACGATTCCGTCGCGCAACTCCAAGGCCGGTTCACGAAGGATTACGCGAAGGTGGCGCTTGATAAGCTTTCGCAGTTGAAGATCGCCACTTACACCAGCATCGAACAGGTCACCAATTGCGCCACGTGGCTGAAGAAGGTGCAGGACGACCTTAGCACCAAAACCGATGCGCAAACCCAGGAGCTCAAGCCCGTGGGCGATGGTTTGCAGGAGGCCAGACAAGGCATTTTGGGCAACATCGACACGTTCCTACGATCCAAGGTTGGCTTTCCGGTTCTGTTCGACTCCACGCAGCCGATGAGCGCCGGGGCCGTGCATGATTTGAAAGATTTCCTGATGCCGTTGGCAGGAGAACTGAAAGAGGAGATTTGGAAGGCCGGGAACACCGACGTGCTCGTATCGATGCAAGATCGTTGCGCCGGATATGGCTTCAACGCCAACAAACTGGTCAATGCCAAAGGAGACCCGATCAACGGCACGCTCATTTTTGTGCCTGGAAAAACCGAGGCGGACATCGGCATCATCGAGAAATACCGCGGCCTCAAGGTCGCCGTCGGCAACACGGATGGGGTTTGGACGGACGTGGCGATCAAGAGCGACAAGACCGAAATCGCCAAGATACCCGCCGACGCGTCTTTGCATATTTCGTGCTGCTTGCAACTCACCCAGCTCGATTCGGCCAAGGATGTGAAAGTTTGCGATAACTGGGGCCTGTTCCGGCTATTGCATGACTATCATGCCGTGCCGCAAGACGATCAAACTACGTGGCGTTTCCAGATTCCGTACAACGATAATGCGGGCCACTCGGGCAACGCCAACTTTGAAATCAAGTTTGAAAATCCACTGCCGAAATTGGAAGACTGGCGAAAACAATAGGCAACGCCGCCACAGTTTGCCGCTATGAGCAACTTATTTCAGAAGCGAGGGAAGACGCGGCCGGCGTCAGGCGCCGCCGGCGGGCCGCCGCGCCTGACCCTGGCGGCCTTTGGGAAGCATCCGGGCTGGGACGATCATATGCCCGGCCTTGGCCTCGAAACGGAGACCCTGGCCTATCTCAAGCAGACTTTGTATGTGACAGGCATTGGGAGGCAGGTTGATTCGGGCGCCTGGGAAAAGCTCGAAGCCGACAAGCGCCTGGAGGGCTTTGATCACACCTTTCTCTGGCTGCGTGAAGATCATCTGATCCTCGGCCAGTTGTGGTCCTCCAAGGACGGCAAAGGCCGAGCCAAATATCCCATGGTTTTGTGCGTGGATTGCGAACGGGTCGCGCCAGGCCTCCTGCTGAACAAGGTGCGGCCGGGTCTGGAGGCATTGCGCGACGCTTGCAAGACCGCCACCGCAGCCGAGCAGGTCGCCAGCAACTGCCGCGTCGCCCAGGAGCAATTGCGGACGTTTTTCGCTGGCAGCGCGACCCAATCAGACACGCACCATTCTGGTGATGATCCGCGCCGTTTTCTGGAACGCGCCGAGTTGGGTCCCGATCGTCTGGGTTTGTTGCGCGTGCTGCACGAGTTGGGCGGCAGCTTTGACACTTCAGGCGACACTCGTCCGGCGACGCACGGCGCCGGGGCGCCCAAGCCGTCGCTCCATCTTCGGGTTCCGTTGGCGGCCGATTCCCAGAATTCGGGGCTGCTGCTATGGGCCGAGTTTCTCCAATCAGCTTTGTCTTCCGACGTTTCCTTGATTCTCATGGCACGTGGGGGGACTGATTGGCTGGATATAGTTGTCGGGGAACCAAAGGCCGACGACTTCTTTTTTCTCCAAGCTTCGCAAAAGGGATTTCCTTTGGTGACCCAAATTCCCTACGAGCTGGCGCCCAACGCCATGGCGCGTTTGCGGGAAATCGAAACTCGGTTCTGCGGCGCCGAGGGGCCCGCGTCGGATGCCACTGCCAAAGCGGCGACCCCAGCCCCTCCACCCGCGCCTGTCGCGGCCAAGCCGGCTCCGCCGCCTGCACCCAAAGCTGCAACGCCACCTCCACCGCCACCACCCAAAGTTGCAACGCCACCTCCTCCACCCGCGCCCAAAGCTGTGCCGCCAGCACCGCCGGCACCGGTACCCGCGCCTAAAGCCGCGCCGGCTGCTCCTCCTCCCGCCGCGCCTCGCGCTCAGCAGGCCGCACCGCCGGCCAAATCGAATACAGGATTGATCGTTGGAAGTGTGGTCGTGGTGTTAATCGCTGCGCTCGTTTTCTGGCTGCTCCACGGCAACAACGGGGATCAGAAAAACTTTGACGATCTGGTCGCCACTGGAAAGGCGCTTTTAGGCGAGAAGAAATACGACGAAGCGATCCACGATTTGCAAGACGCCGCTAAAATTCATCCCCAGGATGAACAGGTCAAACAAATTCTCGATCAGGCGCAACGCGAGCGCGACAGCGGCAAGCTGGCCAATCAAAAGGACGCCGATTACCAATCGGCCTTGAAAAATGCGCGCGAATCGTTCGCGCGCGGCGATTATGCCGACGCATCGGCGCAGGCCGGAAAGGCGCTGTCAATTAAACCTGCGGACGCCGACGCCACGCATTTGCTCGACGACGCGCAAGCGAAGCAATCGGCGATTGGGCAGGCCCGGCAGAAGGAGGCCGATTACCAGGCGGCGATAACCAAGGGGCGCGCATCCTTTGCGGGCGGCGATTTTACAACCGCGCTGACGGCGGCCGGGGAGGCGCTGGCGCTCAAACCTGGCGACGCCGAGGCCACACAATTGTCTAGAACTTCGCAAGCCAAATTAGCTGACCTCAAGAAGGAAGCCGATTACCAAGCGGCCTTGAAAAGTGCGCGCGAGGCGTTGGCGCACGGCGATTTTACGAATGCGCTAACGGAGGCAGGAAAGGCGTTGTCCTTCAAGCCCGGTGACGCGGACGCGAAGCAATTTCGCGACAACGCCCAGGCAAAATTGGCAGAGCTTGCGGCGGCCACGCAAATGGAAGCCGATTACCAGGCGGCCATGAAGCATGGACGCGCGGCGTTGGCGCGCGGCGATTATAAGGACGCCCTGACACACGCCGGCGAGGCGCTAGCTCTCAAACCCAACGACGCCAATGCCAGGCAATTACAGGATGACGCAAAGCAAAAACTGAGCAGCGTCCACCCTCAAGCATTCACCAATTCCATACAAATGGAGTTTGTCTGGGTTCCGGGGCTCGGCGGCGGTGGAGCATTCGTCGGAAAGTACGAAGTGACGGAGCGGCAATACCAAACGATCATGGGTGATTTACCCGACGGCCAGGCTCCTGCTGAGGGCAACATGCCTATTGCCGGCATCACTTTCCCGCAAGCCACCAAGTTTTGTGAAGAGTTGAGCAAGCGGGAGAATAAGCACTACTCCCTTCCCACAAGGCAACAGTGGCTGGCTGCGGCTGGTATTTCTGAGGATAAGGTGACGAACGCCTGGGACATTCTCAGCGCCAGCGGCGCCTTGGATAACCAGGCGACCGGTCTAAAAAATCCACGACCGACCAAGCCGGTGGCAGTCGGTAGCATGGGAACATCCACCAACGGCTTGTGCGACATCTTGGGCAACGTTCGCGAATGGGACAGCGAGCAGCAGAGGGCGGGATTTTCTTATCAGAGCCGCAAGGGCGGGCGAACGGAAGAACTCTTTCTGCCAGGTTCGGCGACCGATCCGTGGATCGAGGAAGAGACCGGCATGCGATGTATTCTGCAGGAGAGCCAAACACCTTGAATGGCCTTTTATGAATGAACTAGTTGAACGACTTTTGAAACCCATTTCCGCCGAGCAGGCCTGCGGGCCGGATTTGTCCGACGACCCGCGGTTTGATGAACTGCAGACAATTCTCCGAGGCACGCCTGAAGTGGAAATCGGCTCCGTTCAGAAGCCAGCCCAGCCTCCCGACTGGCGGGAGTTGAAGAAGAAAAGCGAAGCGTTCCTCGCAGTCTCCAAGGACTTGCGCGTGGTCGTGATGTGGTGCGGCTGCGCTCTGCGCCTCGATGGTTTGCCCGGTTTCCGGGATGGCCTGCAATTGATCCGCGGGCTTTTGGAGCAACAATGGGCCGCCTTGCATCCATTGCTGGACCCGGAGGACAAGGATCCCACTCAGCGGCTGAATATTCTGGGCGCGCTGACCACGCCGCGCGGATCGGGTTCGGGCTGGCTTACGTTTTTGGACTACCTTTATGCCGCCCCGGTTTGTCCGCGTCGCGGCGCCGCGCCTGTCACCTTCGAACCATTATTGACAGCCCAAGGATCCGGGGCTGAGGGAGGCGCGCCTGCGGATTCGGCTGAGCTAGCGCAAGCCAACGCCGCCATCCGCGCGGCCGGCCCGGAAGTGGTGACCGCGCATCGCCAAACTCTCACGGAGTTGATCGAGTCAGTCGGTGGCATCGATAGCTTTCTCACCACGACGCTGGGCACCGGCGGCACGATCAATTTTGAGGAATTGCAGAAAACATTGGACGCGATGAACAAGGCTCTCGGTCAATTCCTGACTGACGGCTCCGCACCAGGCGAGCCCGCGGCGGAGGCGGAGGCTGGGGGAGCGGAAACCGCGTCCGGTTCGGCTGGGGCTTCCATCACGATTCGAGGCCAGATTCGCTCGCGCGAGGATGTCCTCCGGCAATTGGAAAGCATTTGCGCCTACTATCGCCAGGTGGAGCCCTCCAGCCCGGTGCCGGTATTGCTGCGCCGCGCCCAGAAACTCGTCAACATGAATTTTGTGCAGGTCGTGCAGGAATTGAGTTTTGCCACCGTCGATGCGCTCCGTCCCAGCATGGGTGGCGCCGTCGATGAACTGGCTTCGTCGGGAGCGCCGCCACCTCCCTCGTCTTGACTCTGCCCGAGCGCAGTGGATCCTCCGACTTGGCTTGATCGCGCCGCCTTACGCGACCAACAGGCCGAGCTTGGCGAGTTTGGAAAGGTTCGCTTCCAATTCCGATTGGAGTTGGCGCCGGGCAGCGGCTTCGTCACCGTCGGGAACGCGCAGGGCGTCTTTGGATTTGAGCAGCAGCCAAAGTTTTTCCAGCAGTCCGTCCCGATCCAGACTGCCATCCAGCCATTGCAGGAGGTTGCGGCCCACCTCATCCTCCACCTGAACGGGAATATGCAAAAGCGTGGTGACAATACTGCCGCGCTGAATTTGCCAGCGCGCCACCGGGCTGGCGGCCGGTTTGGGTCCCACCCTCCAGACGGCAGGCGGCGCCGCCGTGCGCAGCTCGACCACGCCGGCGCAGTAAAGTTGAAGAAGGAACCCGCGCAATTGCTCACGAGCGGCTCCGTCGGTTTCATGGGCCAGCCCCTCCTGATGCAATAATTGCGAGGAGCGGGCTAACAGCTCCTCGAACGGCAGCGGTTCGGGCCAGATTTCGACGAGGATGGACAAACAGGCCTTCCCCAGGGAAGAGTCGGTTTCGCAACCAGCGTGCTTGGGAGTTTGATAGGCTTGTTTGACGCCCGGTCGGAGATCGCATTTTCCCTCCGCGCAACTTGCCATTGAGGATACCATCCACCCGCCTATTCTTGACGCATCCGATTCCCGAGGCAGGTCGCGGTCCGCGTGGCAAAGGATCGTTTGCCGGAAACGGCGGCACTTCAGGAAATCCAGGTATTGTTCACGAAGGATGCGGTTGGGACCCAGTTGCGCCAGTGTTTCGCGCGTTGTGTCCCGCAGACCAAAATCGAAGATCTCGAAATAATCGGCTTCGGCTACAAACTGCAACTTGTGCGCCTCCGCGGCCTGTATGAACTGAGTAAAGTAGAATGGCTGGTTCACTTCGGAAAGCTCGTCGTGATACAGATGGCCTTCGGCATGATTCAAGACCGCGTTCCATTCGGCCTTGAGCCAAAGTTGGTACTCATCGCTGCGGTTGTGCGCCTCGGCCAGGAATCGCGCCAGGGCCATGGCCTGTTTGATACGCTCGTCGGCAGACTCGAATCCTCGCACGTGGAAGCGCATCATTTCGCCCAGCATTTGGCGCAGATGGCCTCCCGGATAGGCATTGTAACTGATAAAGGCCAAGCCGTGCGGGGCCAGCGCCAGACGGCATATTTCCAGGATTTGCTCCCGGGCTTCTTTAGGGACCCAGGAGTAAACCCCGTGGGCGATGATGTAATCAAATTCTCCCCACGTTCGATCAACGGACATTAAATCGGCGCAGATCAATCGGACATTGGTCAATCCAAGGTCTCGGATCATTTCCACGCCCTTTTCGATAGGCTGTGAAGCCAGGTCAACACCTACGAATTGACTCCCTGGGAGGCTCCAAGCCATGGGCACCAGGTTGCTGCCGTTGCCGCAACCCAATTCCAACACACGGCATTGGTTCACCGGCGCGGGGTTCAATCCCGACAATGCGCCGATGACGGTCATGCGGTCAGGATGAGTTTGCGGGTGTGTATAACTTGGATATCGAACGGTGTCGTAACTTGTCAGCGGCGGTTCCATAAATTCAATTTCTGGCCGGCGATGAAATCAATGTGTGACGGATATGGTTGTCGCTCAAGCGCTTGCAAACGGCGCATTCAGCATGAGGACCGGCCGATTAGGCGATTTCATACTGCCAGAAAAAGAAGCTAAACGGGCTTGACAAGCAAGCAGTATTTCATGATACTCGCGCTAGGTTAGCATTTGTCGCAATAAATATAATCGATTATGCCTAAAGCAAGCAGTCAGAAATTCGTTGCGCGCAATCGGGCCCCTCGCGTGCAAATTGAGTACGATGTCGAGTTAGAGGGCGCTGAGAAAAAAGTCGAGCTGCCGTTTGTGATGGGAGTGATGGCAGACTTGTCCGGCAAACCGGCTGAAGCCCTGCCCGCCGTGGGAGACCGGAAGTTTCTGGAAATTGATGTTGACAACTTCGACGAACGCCTCAAGTCCTGCAAGCCGCGAGTCGCCTTTCAAGTACCCAATACTCTTACGGGCAAGGATAACATCAATGTCGAGATGACCTTCGAGAACATGGACGATTTTTCTCCGGCGGCCGTGGCCCGCAAGGTGGGCGCCCTTAACCAACTGCTCCAGGCCCGGACGCAACTGGCCAACTTGCTGACCTACATGGATGGCAAGGACAAGGCTGAGGAATTGATCGCCAAAGTTCTGGCCGACGCGGACTTGATGAAGTCCCTGGCGGCTGCTCCCGCTCCCGCACCGTCTAAATAAATCTTAACCGGAGTACTCCCCTATGTTACCACCTGAAAATGCTGCGCAAGGCGCAGGAGCGGCGGCTGCGGCACCCGCGGAGTTGAATGAATTTGACGCGCTGTTAAACAAGGAATTCAAGGCTCGCGATCCCGAAAAGCAATCCGCAGTCCATGCGGCGGTGCGCACGCTGGCCGAGCAGGCCCTCAGTTCCACGGCCTTGATCTCCACCGACGCCACGCGGACGATTTCCGCCATCATCGCTGAAATCGACCGCAAGTTGTCCGAGCAGATCAACCTGATCATGCATCACGAGGACTTCAAGGCGCTGGAAGGCGCCTGGCGCGGCCTCCATTATTTGGTCAACAATACTGAAACCGACGAGACCCTGAAGATCCGGGTTCTGAACATTTCCAAGAAGGACTTGAATAAGACTCTCAAGACCTTTGAAGGCACGGCTTGGGATCAAAGCCCGATTTTCAAGAAGCTCTACGAAGAGGAGTTTGGTTCCCCGGGCGGCCAGCCTTACGGTTGCCTCCTCGGCGACTACCACTTCGACCATTCGCCGTCTGACGTCAAAATGCTGGGGAATCTGGCGCAAATCGCCTCGGCGATGCACGCCCCCTTCCTGGCCGGCGCCGCCCCTTCCGTCATGGGCATGGACTCCTGGCAGGAATTGGGCAACCCGCGCGATCTGACCAAAATCCTCCAGTCTCCTGAATACGCCAGTTGGCGTTCGTTGCGCGAAAGCGAGGACGCCCGCTATCTTGGCTTGGCAATGCCGCGCTTTCTGTCTCGCATTCCCTATGGCGCCAAAACGGCTCCGGTCGAGGAATTTGACTTCGAGGAAGATACTGCCGGCGCGGACCATAACAAATATGTTTGGTCCAACGCGGCTTATGCGATGGCCGTCAACGTGACGCGAGCATTCAAGCTCTACGGTTGGTGCGCGCGCATCCGCGGACTTGAATCCGGCGGAACGGTCGAGGGTCTGCCGGTTCACACTTTCCCGACGGACGACGGCGGCGTGGATATGAAGTGCCCGACGGAAATCGCCATCACCGATCGTCGCGAGGCGGAGTTGGCCAAGAACGGTTTCATGCCGTTGTCGCATTACAAAAATACCGATTATGCCGCGTTTATGGGCGCGCAATCGCTGCAAAAGCCGCAGGTTTATGACGACCCCACTGCGACGGCTAATGCGAATCTATCCGCCCGCCTGCCTTACCTCTTCGCCACGTGCCGGTTTGCCCACTATCTCAAATGCATGGTGCGCGACAAGATCGGCTCATTCAAGGAGCGCGAAGACATGCAGGAGTGGCTCAACAAATGGATCAGCCAATTTTGCTGCGACTCCAAATCGGCCGAGGAGGTCAAGGCGCGCTTCCCGCTGGCTGAGGCCAGAGTCGAAGTGGCCGAGGTCAAAGGCAATCCTGGTTACTACACTTCCAAATTCTGGCTCCGACCCCATTACCAGTTGGAGGGATTGACCGTGTCGCTGCGCTTGGTGTCAAGACTGCCTTCCGGAAAATCGTAGCAGCTATTAATTTTGGCCGCGGGCCTGTGCCGTCCGCGGGAACTGACAACGAAAATTTGGAGCCGAGGCACGAGGCTCCTGAAACGCGAAGACAAACTTATGGCGGCAGTAGATTACTTCCTGAAACTCACAGATATTCCGGGCGAGAGCCAGGATTCGAAACACAAGGGTGAAATTGATCTCGAGAGTTGGTCGTGGGGAGAAGCCAATAGCGGCTCTCACGCTGCAGGCGGCGGTGGCGGCGCCGGCAAGGTTTCGTTCCAAGACTTTCATTTCACCATGAAAACCAACAAGGCCAGCCCCAAGCTTTTCCTGCATTGCGCGAATGGGAATCATATCAAGGAAGCCCTTTTGGTCTGCCGCAAAGCCGGGAAAGATCAGCAGGAATACCTCAAAATCAAATTCGCCGAGTCGATTGTTTCAAGCTACCAAATCGGCGGCTCGGCCGGGGACGTGGTGCCGGTTGAGTCGATCTCTCTCAACTTCGCAAAGATCGAAATGACCTATTCCCCGCAAAAGGCCGATGGCTCGCTCGATTCTCCTGTGGTGCATAATTACAGTGTAAAGGAAAGCAAAGGCGGCTGATAGGGAACGAAGCCGACGGGTTTTGATGCGGCGTCCGGCTGTCTTCAGCCCGCCGCCCAACACTCTATGAACTCCGCTGAATGTGTGCAGGCCGGACAATTGGAAGAAGCGTTGTCGGCCTTGCAAGCGGAGATTCGACAGAAGCCGGAAGACTTGAAATTGCGAGTCTTCCTTTTTCAGCTTAATTGCGTGCTGGGCCGGTTCGACAAGGCCCTCACGCAGCTTCAGGTCGTCGCCGGACTCAATGCCGAGTCCATGCTGCTGGCGCAAATCTTTCGCCCCGTCATCGCTTGCGAGATGCTGCGCAAAGACGTCTTCACCGGCCGCCGTACGCCTATGATTTTCGGCGAGCCGATGGAATGGATCGGCTCGATCGTTCAAGCCAACAGCTTGATCGCCCAGGGCCAATTCAAGGCCGCGGCCGAATTGCGCGCCAAAGCCTTTGAAGCAGCCCCGGGCTCCGAGGGCACGATCAATGGCGAATCTTTCCAGTGGATTGCAGACGCCGATTCACGCCTTGGACCCGTTCTCGAAGTGATCCTGGAAGGCAGGTATTATTGGGTGCCGTTCTGCCGCATTCACACAATCGAAACCGACAAGCCTGAAGATTTGCGCGACTTGGTGTGGCTGCGCGCGCGCTTCGCCTGGACCAATGGGGGAACTGCGCTGGGCCACATTCCGACCCGCTACCCCGGCACGGAAGAACAGAACGACGGTCCATTGCGTCTGGCCCGCAAAACGGAATGGCAGGAGCACGATGGTGAAACTTTCCTTGGCTTGGGGCAGCGCGTCCTGGCGACCGATGGCAACGAATATCCGCTGCTGGAATGCCGCAAGATTGAATTGACGCTCCAACCGCAACCAGACCAAGCGAAGATTCCCGTCCATGTCTGATCCCACTCCCACTGAGAAACTCCAGCCCTGCCTGTTGGATCGCTTGACCGATGACGACCCTGACCACCAGGAGGAAAGCCGCAACCAACGCGTCGTCTCCCCGCAGAGATACTTGCGCGGAGTCATGCGCGACTTGCAATGGCTCTTCAATACATCGGCCTGGCACGGCCCGGAAGCGGAGTCCGACGCTATGTGGAAGGAATTTCCCGAGGCCCGTCGATCCGTGCTCAATTATGGCGTGCATCAGCTTTGCGGCTCGACCTCGCCTGAGTTGGAGCGATTGCAGGAGCAATTAGGCGACGCCATCCATTTTTTTGAACCGCGCATTTTCGCGCGCACGCTCTCGATCAAAGTTGATTCGGAGCGCAATTACTTAATTTTCGAGATAGACGGTGAGTTGTGGGCCAACCCGCTGCCAGAACACCTTCACCTTAGAACCACCGTGGACGTCGAGACCGGTCAGTGCTTGTTTGGAGATTCGTCCAATGGATGAAAGGTTGCTCGAACTTTACAATGTCGAGCTGCGGCACCTGCGCGAAACGGCCGCCGAGTTTGGTCGAGATTTTCCCAAGATTGCCGGAAGACTCTCGCTGACCGACGCCAAGGAAATCTGCCCGGATCCTTACGTGGAGCGTTTGCTGGAAGGATTCGCCTTCCTGGCGGCGCGCGTGCATCTGAAGCTGGATTCCCAGTTCCCTCGCTTCACGCAAGGGCTTCTGGAGACCGTTTACCCTGATTATTTGTGTCCGGTTCCTTCCATGGCGATTGTGAGATTTGAGCCGGAGGAGCAGGAGGCTGTGCTGAGCGCGGGGCTGGTCATCAAGCGGGGGACGCTCCTGCGCAGCCAATTGGCCAAGGGCGACCGCACGGCCTGCACGTTCAGCACCGCGCACGATGTCCGCCTCCTGCCCCTGACCGTGACGGAGGCACGCTACTTCATCCGCGACTTGGCGGAATTGAACCTGCCGCGCGATTTGTCTGCTCCCGTTAAAGCCGCCTTTCGCCTCCGGCTGAGGAAAACCGTCGCCAACCCATTCAAGGAAATCCGTGCCGACCCGCTCATGTTCTATATTCGCGGCGCGGACGACCTTCCTGGGCAGATTTACGAGCAAATATTCGGGCACAAATTCCGCCTCATCATTCAATCTCCGGCCGACCGCACCCATGCCAGCACGGTTCTTTCTTCGGACTGCATCCGGCGCGTGGGCTTTGCCTCCGATCAATCGCTTCTGCCGCCGGCCCCGCAAAGCTTTGAGGGTTACCGCTTGCTGCGGGAATATTTCGCATTTGCGCCACGCTTTTTGTTTTTCGAATTGACAGGATTCCAGGAAGCCTTGGCGCGCGTCGAGGGGGAACAGGTCGATATCATTATCGCCCTGGATGAGCCGGAGCGAAGGCTGGAAGGAAGGGTTGACGAGTCGTGCTTCAGCCTCTTTTGCGTTCCGGCGATCAATGTCTTTGAAAAGACCCTGGACCGCATCCTGGTCTCCAACCGGTTGTCGGAATTTCATCTCGTCCCGGATCGCAACCGGCCGTTGGACTTCGAAATCTATCAGATTATCTCCGTCACCGGCTACGGCGAGACGCCTGACCAGGAGCGGCGATTCCTGGCGTTTTACCAGGCGCGCGACACCGACCTGGAGTCAAGTTCGTTTTATACTTTGTATCGTTTGCCCCGTCTCTTCAGCGACCGTGAGCGCCACACGGGCCGCCGCTCTTCCTACGCCGGCACCGATGTCTTCATCTCTATTGTTGACGCAGACATGGCGCCTTATCGCATCGACCTTCGCCAATTGGGCATCCGCGCCTATTGCACGAATCGGCACCTGCCCATTCAAATGGTCAAGGGTGTGGGCCGCACGGATTTCACCATGGAAACCAGCGCGCCCGTCAAGTCCATCCGCGCCATTTTGGGGCCCACGCCGCCCCGGCCCAGCATGGTTTTGGCGGGACAGGAGCCGGACCGCCCCCAGGTCGCTTCGGGGCGGTTTGCCTGGCGCCTAGTCAGCCATCTTTCCCTCAACTTGCTTTCTTTGTTGGACAACAACGCCGAATCCGGCGCCGAGTCTCTGCGCGAAATGCTCAGACTGTACGCCGACCCCGCCGACCGCCAGGCGCTCAAGCAAATTGATGGCATCCGAAGCGTCCGATACCGGCCCACCGTGCAGCGGGTGGAAATCCCGGGGCCTATTACTTTTGCGCGCGGACTTGAGATCACGCTGCTCTGTGACGAACTGGCCTTTGAGGGCCAGGGAGTCTTTGTGCTTGGCTCGGTCCTGGAGCAATTTTTCGCCAAATATGTTTCGCTTAACTCATTTACCGAAACCGTTATTACAACCCAGCAACGCAAGGAGATCATGCGATGGCCAGTGAGGATAGGCAAAAAGCAGATTCTTTGATCGCCGAGTTAGCCGCGAAGACCTTTGAGTACGACTTCTTCGCGGCCGGCCGGTTAATCCAATGCTGCTTTTCCGATCGGCCGCGGATCGGCTATTCGTGGTCGCCGACGCAGGACCCGGTGCGCTTTGGCCAAAGCCCGGCGCTCGATTTTGCACCCGCCACGCTGGAGGCCCTGCGTCCGCGCCGCCAATCGGGCCAGCCCTGGCTTTATAGCCGCCACTTCGGCCTCTTCGGCCCGAACGGCCCCTTGCCTCTTTGCCTGACCGAGTACGCTCACAGCCGCATCATCCAAAACGGCGATTCTACTTTTGCCGCGTTCTGCGACGTCTTCCATCATCGGCTTTCGTCCTTTTTCTTTCGCGCCTGGGCGGATGCCCAAAAGCACATTGATCTCGATCGCCCCGACGAACAGCGGTGGACGCATTTTGTCCGCTGCCTCCTTGGGTTGGGAATGGAGAGCATGGTCGAGCGTGACACTGTGCCCGACCGCGCCAAGCTTTTTTTCGCCGGCCGCCTGGTGCATCAGAACCGCAATGCGGAAGGCTTGGAATCAATCGTCCAGGATTTCTTCGGCATCCCCACCGAGGTTTGCTCTTTCGTGGGCCAATGGCTGAGACTGCCGCCCTCATCGCTCTGCCGGTTGGGAGCCTCGGCCAAGACCGGCGCTTTGGGCCGGACGCTAGTCGTCGGGTCCAGCTTCTGGACCTGCCAACTTCATTTCCGTCTGCGAATGGGCCCGATGAGTCTGGCGGATTACGAGCGTCTGCTGCCTTCGGGCAGTGCCTTTGGGCGTCTTAGCGACTGGGTTCGCCAGTACACCGGGGAACATTTTTCCTGGGACCTTAATCTCATACTTGACAAAGAGGAAGTGCCCCGGACGCAGCTTTCCAAAGCCGGTCGCCTGGGCTGGACTACCTGGCTCAAAACCCAACCATTCGAAAACCACGCCGATAACCTGGTCCTGGCGGCCTCAAACTGAAAATACCCATGGCTGAAATCAAACGATCCACCCTGTTCGGCAAGCTCAATCCGTTGGGCTATAAATCCATCGAATCCGCCACCATTTTCTGCAAGATGCGCGGCAATCCATACGTCGAAGTCGTGCATTGGATTCATCAACTCCTCCAAGTGCCGGATTCCGACTTATTGCGTATCATCAAACACTTCAACCTCGACAACTCGAGGGTCGCCTCCGACATCGTCGCCACGCTGGATCGCCTGCCTCGCGGCGCCACTGCCATCAGCGATTTCTCCCCGATGATCGAAGCCGCCCTGCAACAGGCTTACCTGTACTCCACGTTACTTTACGGCGAACCGCAGGTCCGCACCGGCCATCTTGTCGTGGCCTTCCTGCGCACCGAATCATTGCGCAATGTCTTTCTGGGCCTGTCACGGGAATTCTCCAAAATCAAAGGCGAACAACTCAGCGACGAGTTTGCCAAAATCGTCGCTGGTTCACCCGAGGATGCCATGCGCTCCAGCGACGGCTCCGGCATCTCCGCGGGCGCGGCTCCAGGCGAAGCCAGTGGCGCCCTGGCCCCGGCCGAAATGGGAAAACAGGAGGCCCTCAAGCGATTCACCACCGACTTGACCGAGAAGGCGCGCAAGGACGAAATCGATCCCATCGTTGGGCGCGACGAGGAAATCCGGCAGTGCGTGGACATTCTGATGCGCCGCCGCCAAAACAATCCGATCCTCACCGGTGAAGCCGGCGTCGGCAAGACAGCGGTGGTGGAGGGTTTCGTTCACCGCATCCTTGCAGGCGATGTGCCGCCTGCCCTGCGCGACGTCACGGTCCGCTCCCTGGACGTGGGTCTCCTCCAGGCGGGAGCGAGCATGAAAGGCGAATTCGAGCAACGCCTGCGCGGAGTCATCGACGAAATCCAGGCCTCTCCCAAACCGATCATTCTTTTTATTGACGAAGCCCATACGCTCATCGGCGCGGGCGGCGGCGGTGCGGCCGACGCGGCCAACCTCCTCAAACCTGCGCTGGCTCGGGGCACTTTGCGCACCATCGCCGCCACCACTTGGGACGAATACAAGCGCCACATCGAAAAGGACCCCGCGTTGACGCGCCGTTTCCAGGTCGTCAAGGTGGAGGAACCGGCCGAGGAAAAATGCATTGTCATGATGCGCGCCGTGATGGGGCCGTTTGAAAAGCATCACAAAATCCAAGTGCTGGACGAGGCCGTGGACGCCGCTGTTCGATTGTCCCATCGCTACATCGCTGGGAGGCAGTTGCCGGACAAGGCCGTGAGTTTAATTGACACCGCCGCCGCTCGCGTGGGCGTGAGCCAGCATGCGGTTCCGCCCGAGGTGGATGATGGCCGCCGCCGCATCGCGGCCCTGCAAACGGAATTGGAAATCCTGAACCGGGAAACGGCCACGGGCCAGGATCACCAGCTTCGCCAGACCGAGATCAATGAGAAGCTGGCTTCGGAAAAGAGCGAGCTGGCTGGCTTGGAGAAACATTGGAACGAGGAAAAGGAATTGGTAGGCAAAATTCTGAGCCTTCGAGGCAAGCTTCAAGCGGGTGGAACAGGTGCCGACGCAGCTTCGCCGAAAGCCCCTGCCGCCACGCCCGCGGTTCCAGCGCCCGCTTCCAGCTCGGCGGCACCGGCGGCTCAAACTGGCAACGGCCAGCTCACATCCGAAGAGCGCACGAAAGTACTCGCGGAGTTGAAGGAAGTTCAGGCCAAACTCAAGGAGTTCCAAGGCGAGTCGCCACTCATTTTCCCCAGTGTGGATGCCAATGCCATCGCCAGCGTGGTGGCCGACTGGACCGGCATTCCTGTCGGTCGCATGGTCAAAAACGAGATCGAGCAAGTTCTTAAATTGGGCGATGTTTTGGAGCGCCGTGTCATTGGCCAGCGCCACGCGCTCGACACCATTGCCCGCCGCATCCAGACCAGTCGCGCCCGGCTGGACAATCCCAATCGCCCGGTGGGTGTCTTCATGCTGGTGGGCCCGAGCGGCACCGGGAAAACCGAGACTGCTCTGTCCCTGGCCGAAACCCTTTTCGGCGGCGAACAAAACCTGATTTCCATCAACATGAGCGAGTTCCAGGAGGCGCACACCGTCAGCACGCTCAAAGGCTCGCCTCCTGGCTACGTCGGCTATGGAGAAGGCGGAATCCTCACCGAGGCCGTGCGCCGCCACCCCTACAGTGTAGTGCTGCTGGATGAAGTGGAGAAAGCGCATCACGACGTTCACGAAATCTTTTTCCAGGTGTTCGACAAGGGCTGGATGGAAGACGCCGAAGGCCGTTACATTGACTTCAAAAACACCATTATCATCTTGACCAGCAACGCGGCGCAGGATGTCATTATCAACATGTGCAAGGACCCGGAATTGATGCCCGGGCCGGAAGGCCTGGAGAAGGCCATGCGCGGCCCATTGACCAAAGTCTTTCCCGACGCCCTGTTGAATCGTTTGGTGGTGGTGCCGTATTATCCCATCACCAAGGAAATCCTGCACCGCATCATCAAGCTCAATCTCTCCCGCGTGGCCAAGCGAGTGCTGGAAAACCACAAGGCGCCCTTCACCTACGACGAGAGCGTGCCGGAATTGATTGGCCAGCGCTGCACCGAACTGGAGCGCGGCGCCCGCATGGTGGACGCGATGATCACCAACACCATGCTGCCGGAAATGGGGCGGGAGTTTCTCAGCCGTCTGGCCAGCGGCTCCGTGGTCAACAAAGTTCATGTCACCACGGACAAAGGAGAATTCGTTTACAACTATGAATGATCGCCCCGTAAATCTGTGCATGGCGGAAAAACGGGCGTGTCAATAGCATGGAGGTTTTTGTTTTATGCCACTAAGTCAAGATGCGCGTTTTCTGGCCATCGGCACTCCACTGGATGAGGACGTGCTGGCGTTGCGCTCCTTCTCGCTCCGCGAACAGCTTGGACGCCTGTTCCAAATCGAAGCGGAACTCGTCAGCGAGAATCCCGAGGTGAATCTCGACGACGTCGTCGGCCACAACGTCACTTTGCGGCTGAGCGTCGGCCAGGGTGACGACCGTTATTTCAATGGGTTTGTCAGCCGCCTGACGCAAGTCGGCAACCAGGGCAGCTACGCCCGCTACCGCGCCAATATTGTGCCGTGGCTCTGGTTTCTGACGCGCACGTCCGATTGCCGCATTTTCCAAACCATGACCGCCCCGGCTATTATCGAGGAGGTCTTCAAGGGGCACGGATTCAACGATTACCAACTCAGCCTGTCCGGGACCTATGCCACGCGCGAGTATTGCGTCCAGTATCGGGAGACGGATTTCAATTTCGTCAGCCGACTGATGGAACAGGAAGGCATTTACTACTTTTTCCAGCATGAAGATGGCAAACATACGCTCGTGATCGCCGACTCCATCAGCGCGCACAGCCCTTATAGCGGCTATGAAGAGATTACGTTCCACGAAGCGGAAAAAGGCGCCTCGGGGCGGGAGGTGATCACGGATTGGACGATGCATAAGGAGGCGCAACCCGTTGCCTCCGCCTTGAACGATTTCGATTTCACGAAACCCAAGACCTCGCTGCGCTCCAACACCAATGTGAGCCGCCAATATGGCTCCGCCCAATTTGAAATCTACGACTATCCCGGCGAATACGTCGATCCGAGCGAAGGTGATCGGCTTGCCGGGGTGCGCCTGGACGAAATCCAAACGCAGTACGAAACATTGCATGGCCAGGCCAACACGCGCGGCCTTGTCACCGGCTGCACCTTCAGCCTGAAAAAGCATCCTCGCGACGACCAGAACCGTGATTATCTCATCACCGGCGTTTCGATTCACGCCGATGGCGGCGAGTTTGGCAGCGGCAAGTCGGAGGGCGAATTCTTTACGTGCAACTTCATGGCCATGCCCAAAGCGCAGCAATTTCGGACCGCCCGGCTGACGCCCAAACCCATCGTGCAAGGTCCGCAAACGGCCATCGTGGTGGGCACATCCGGCGACGAAATTTACACCGACGAATATGGCCGGGTGAAATTGCAATTTCATTGGGATCGCTACGGCAAAGGGGATGAGAATTCCTCCTGCTGGGTGCGTGTTTCGCAGCAATGGGCCGGCAAGCAATGGGGAGCGATCCAGATCCCGCGCACCGGCCAGGAAGTCATCGTCGAGTTTCTCGAAGGCGATCCTGACCGGCCCATCATCACTGGGCGGGTTTACAACGCCGTGGCCATGCCGCCCTACCCTTTGCCGGCGCAAATGACCAAGAGCACTGTCAAAACCAATTCCACCAAAGGCGGAAATGGTTTCAACGAACTCCGCTTCGAGGACAAGAAAGGCTCGGAACAGGTCTTCATCCACGGCGAGAGGAACCTCGATATTCGAGTCAAGAACGACGCCTTCGAGAATATTGGCGCTGACCGCCATCTAGTGGTCTCGCAGAACCGCTTCGAGCATGTTGTCAATAATCGCAATGAAACGGTGGATAAGGATCACAAGGAGCAGATTGGCAACGATCGCAACCTCAACGTCGTGGGCAAGGAGGCCAAGGCCGTCGGCGGAAGCCTTTCGCTGACGGTGACCGGCGACGTGATTGAGGTGTTCCAAGGCAACCATTCGGAGCAGGTCACCAGCGATTACTATCTCAAGGCCGACAACATTGTGATCGAAGGAATGACCAACGTGACCATCAAAGTGGGGCAGTCGTACATTGCCATCGAGTCGGGCGGAATATCCATCGGCACCACTGGCACGATTTCGCTGAAGGACAGCGGAGGATTGACCATCAACTCAGGCGCTTCGATTGCGATGGAGGACAGCTCGGGATTGTCCATCCAATCCGGCGCCTCGATAGCGATGCAGGACAGCGCTGGAATGA
>DASYNM010000605.1:0-5444 GCA_036008545.1 Verrucomicrobiia bacterium | reverse complement strand
CCCACCGCGCGATGAATCTGGCGCTCCAGCAATTGCGCCCCGCGCCAGAACACGCGCTGGTCGATGGACTTAGAGTCAAGTCGATGATCTTGCCCCACACTGCAATTGTCTCTGGGGATGCTTTGAGCTACTCCATCGCTGCTGGCAGCATTTTGGCCAAGGTAAGCCGCGACCACTGCATGTTGGAATTTGATCGGATGTATCCCGGTTATGGATTTGCCGAACACAAAGGCTATGGGACAGCGCGGCACATGGCTGCCATCAAGACGCTCGGCCCGTGCCCGGCTCACCGCCTGTCTTTCGCACCATTGCGGCCGACGGAAAGGGAGTTGTTCGAGTGAACCTCGCAATGCTGGAGAAATTGAAATGGTGGAAGGACCGCCAGGAAGGATCGGTGCAGCACCGTCATGGCAGGGCCGGCGAACAGGCGGCCAAAAAGCACCTCCAACAGCAAGGACTGAAATTCCTGACGGCCAATTTTAACTCCGGCCGCGGCGAGATCGACCTTATTTTCCGTGATGGAGACTGCCTGGTGTTCGTGGAAGTGAAAACCCGAAAACGCGGAGGCTGGACCCGGCCGGCGTCGGCAGTCAACGCGGGCAAGCGTCTGAGGCTGACGCGTTGCGCTTTCGATTATCTGCGCTTGTTGCAGAACCCGCCGATAAAAATTCGGTTTGACGTAATCGAGGTTTTGCTGGAAGACGACGAAGTGACCGAAGTGAGACATTTGCCGAACACATTTACACTGACCAAACCGTTTCGGTACGGGTGAAACGCTCCAACCTGCGGCGCACCCGACTTCGCGTTTGAATGCGCGCTGGATTGGTCCGCCTCAGATGATCAGATAATCCGCCGGCAGGCCCAAACGCGGCTGGGCGAACTGGGCGGCCTCGATCCATTTCTCCCGCGTGGTCTGAAGGCGGTCGATCAGGATTTGCGACATGCGCCGGAAGAGTTCGTAACCAAAATCATGGTTCCGGTCGCATTCCTGAAGCAGTCGGCTTCCGTAGAAGAAAATTGTCTCGGTCGGTTCCACGGCGATGGCATTAAAATGCCAGTAGTAGGGAGGGAAAAGCCATGACCAACCTAAAACATCCCCCGGGCCAATCGTCTGCACGCGCAGAGGCGAATGAGCGCCCAGGGTTTCTAAAGTAATCTGCCCGCTGATAACCAAATGGAAACAGCTCGCTGGCTCCCCGGTTTCAACTATTAGCTTCCCAGGCTCGAACGAGGCGCGCATGGAGCATTCGGCCAAAATATGCCGGTCACTCTTTCCCATTCCATGGAAAAGGGGATGTTCCGGCAACGATTCAGCGGTGAAAGCGGCGTTAGCCATGGGCGCCGTCAAGGTAGCATTCATGTTCGTTTTTTTACGCAAGGAACGGTATAGCCAGAACAATGCCAAATTCGCGCCTGAGAAAAATGCACTGGAAGGTCATCCCTATGCTCAGACGCACTTCAGCCAGCCCAATTAGGCGTCGCTTGCCCTGACGAACCCATTCTTATAAACGCGAAAAGGTAGTGTGAGGGGGACAGTCGGGCGGGGTGTGCCCGGAAGCAATAGCGAAGGCCTGAGCCGACAGTTTTCCTTGCCATCAGCTCTCGTAGCCAAAGGCCCGAGCGTAGGTGGCGAGCCGCGGCAGGAAAGGCTCGAGGGCGGTGGCATAGTTCCGCCAGCGACCGACGGCGCGGTCATGCACAGGCTTGGCGACTTCGCCATAGGTAGGCGAGTAAACTATTTTGCGCGGCGCAGCTTCGTTGTAGGAGGCTTGATCGGCGTGCCAGGACAAACCCAGAAATTGCGTCACGCGCCGTCCTTCTGCTTCCAAGCCGCCGACCACATCCTCGTAGCGGGTCTCCAACCACTCGAAGCCGCCCAATTCGCGCAGGCGCAGCCAGGTGTCCATCAAATCGGCGTAATGTTTGACAGTTCGATCGAGACTGAGAAAATTCACGTTCAGCGGCGTCAGCGTCAGGTTTTGAAAGAAACAACTGATGACAACGTCGCGCGGGTCGCGCAGCGCAATGAGAATCTTGGATTCCGGAAATACGCGCAACCACAGATGGAGCGAGGCGGTCGGGGTTGGATTCTTATCCAGAAGAACCTCGGCGTCAGGTTCGCCATCGACCTCGCGAAAGAGGCTTCGGAAGTAGCGGCGGCGCAGGGCGTCCCGTCTTGCCGCTGGCAACGCGTGCAGAGCCTGGGCGCTCAGAGGGGTGGCCGGCGGCGGCGGGGCTAATTTGTCTCCCACTTCCGCAACGAACGCCTCCGATTCGTCGAAGGCGCGAACGGCGGGATGCGCGCCGAGGATTTGTTCCATGAGCGTCGTGCCGCTGCGGGGATGGCCGCCTAGGAGCGCCAATTTGAATCGGAATTGTTCTGCCGGAACATCGTGCTGCCAGCGTTGGATCATATCGGGCATCAAGCGCTCCAGCAACGCACGCCGCTGGCGGTCGGCCTTGTCGTAAGCCTGTTCCAGCGCTGCGACGTTATTGTTCTGGCGCACGAGGGCCTTGGCTTTGTGCAGCCAATCCATCGCCTCGGCGTATTGGCCCAAATTATCCAACACAACCCCGAGAAGGTGGAAGCAGGAAATTTTGACATTGGGATCGGATAAACTCCCCTGGGCCAAATTGCGCAAGAGCCTTTCGGCCTCTTCTTGCCGGCCCGCGCGATGCAAAAGAAAAGCCCGGTAATAGAGCGCGGCCGGTTCATTGGGACGGCTGGCCAGACAAGCATCGACTTGTGCGGCAGCTTGGTCGAGACGCCTTTCGCGTTCCAGCCAGGCCGCCCAACTCAGGCGGGCGTGGACCGATGAAGGGTCAGCCTCGACTGCTTGTTGAAAACACGCGCGGGCGCGGTCGATCTGCCGCAGTCGGTGGAATTGTTGGCCAATCATGACCAGAGCGGCCGGGTCGGCGGAAGCCAAGGCCCGCGCGCGTTCGTAGGCATGGCAGGCCAATGCGAAATCCAGATCACCGGCAGCGGCCGCGCCCAACTCGAACCAGAGATTGAGGATGCCGGGGAAGCGTTGGGTCAAATCGCGATAGACGGGCAGAGCGCCAGCGGCGCTGCCTGCCAGTAATTGTCGCTGGGCCTTTTGCCAGCGCTCGAGATCGCGCGGGGACTTTTCCAATCTGGCGAGGTCCGGCTGCAAAGTTTGTCCCATCGAACTTTAACATCCCGCTACGGAGCGTTGCCTGTCAACACGGGAATGTGTCCGGCAGGGAGTCGGGTGCATCCCAGCCCTTCGGCGTGCGCAGTAGATAACGGGAAGCCTGCGCCACAAAAACCGAGATTTGCGGATGGGAGTGAGGCAAATGGTTTTTGATCTTGATCTATTGGTCTGGCGGCGCCGCTGCCATCGGCGAATCAAGGCTCTCACTTGGCCCGTGCGTAAATCCGTTGCATGTCCCGAGCATTGATATGCGCCGAAAACCGGTCGAGATGCAGTGTTCTGCTCATCGAATCAAGCCAGCGCTTGACTAGGTTACTACGGCTGATGACGCCTAGGTTGAAAAAGAGCCGGTCAAAAGTCAAAGTGCGCCCCACTAATTCAATTTTGATGACCTCAAAGCCGTTTTTCTCCAACATCCGGCGGAGCGTGGGTACCGTGAAGAAATAGATGTGTCCATTGCAATTGCCAAGGCTACGCTCCCTCCGGCCAAGTATTTTGAACATCAAGGAATCGAAGCGCGGTGTTTCAACCACCAACACTCCGCCCGGCTTGAGCATGCGGCGGATTTCCCGCAGGTTCTCGGCAGGATCCGGCATGTGCTCAATCACATGGAGCATCATCACCGCGTCAAAATGCTCAGAAGCTAGCGCGGGTTGTGGCAGTACGCCATCCACGATGTTCAGGCCGTACTTGGCCCGCGAGTAATCGGCAACCCCACGGTCCGGTTCCAGGCCCGTCACGTCCCAACCATTGGTGCGAATGCGATCCAGGAAGATGCCGCAGAAGCTCCCAATTTCAAGCAGCCGGCCGCGTTTTGGGGCCAATTCATTAAGGACACGTAACGCCCGCAAGTTGTCCGGCAGTTGCACATGTTGTTTTCGGAAGTACTGCCCACCATTCGCTTCATCGAACACCTTGGGGTAATCTTCCAACTGGAATCTCTCGCAATCCACTAATTCCTGGGGATTGGCGTACATCAACCCGCATTGGTTGCAGGTGACGATCCTGTGCAGTTGCGCGAACCCTTTCGGAAAACGCACCGAATAGTCATCGGCCCCGCACTGATTGCATTTCACCAAGCCCACAGAGCCTTCCACAGTGTCAGATCCGGCCCGTTTCATGAAAATTGGTCTTCATCAAGAAGCGGCCATGGACCGCAAAATCATTTCTTTTGCCAGCATCCGCTAAAGTATTGAGGAAATCATGACGGTCGACGTAGTTCGGAAAGATCGCCTCCGAGGGATCCTCTCGGACGAGGACATGATACATCGCCCGTTCATTCCCGATTCGGCGCTGCCATAGCATAGACTCATCTTGCCTTCCTGGGATTTCCGGGTCAACCGTAAATGGGACAAAACTATGTTTGACCTTTTGCGACGCTTGCGCGGAGGATGAATTCATCAGTGGCGGAACTTCTTCGGGGTGCTCCAAGAGCCGGCGTGCCCTCGAGGTCGAAAATTCTTAATTTTGCTGTTTAGTTTGGCGGTGCTGCTGCTATAGTAAAGCCCACTGTGGTGAGAGAGTTTTTCAGACTGATTTCGCCTGTGGCGCCGCCGAGCGAGCCGGATGTCATCGAAATCCACTCGCATCGGATGCCTATTCTCTACCGCCGGCACGCGCGCGCGCGCAATTACGTGCTGCGATTGCACTTCGATAAAACGGTCATGGTGACGATCCCGCGCCAGGGAACCAAGAAGTTCGCGCGCGAATTCGTCTCCAGCCGAAGAAGCTGGTTGGAAAAACAGTGGCGCATTCTGGAGGCACGGCGCGCGCCGCCGCAATTCTTGCGCCCCGGCATGGAAATTCTCTTACAAGGCCGCCCCGTCGTGCTGGAACTGTGCCGCATCGGAGAGAATTGGGAATTGCAATTCGGCCCGGAGCGGACGCCAGTGGCCAACCCACACGGCAATCTGCGACCGGCGCTGGAGAAGCATCTGCGCAACGCGGCCCGGGTGCAATTGGCGCGGCGAGTGCGGGAATTGGCCCGGGCCCATCCTTCGATTGTCAAACGGATCGTCATCCGCAATCAAAAGAGCCGATGGGGTTCCTGCTCGTGCAACCGCACCATCTCGCTGAATTGGCGGTTGATCCAACTACCCGACAACGTGCGGGACTACATTATCATCCACGAATTGATGCACTTGCGGGAATTGAATCATTCGCCCCGTTTCTGGCGCGAAGTGGAAAAAGCCTGCCCGGACTATCGCGCCGCCGAGGATTGGCTGAAGCAGAATTCGGGACAAGTCGGCTTCTAATTGGGCTTGC
>DASYNM010000604.1:0-9994 GCA_036008545.1 Verrucomicrobiia bacterium | reverse complement strand
CAGTCTATCGTGATTTGTATGCATTGTATTCCACGTTGCACGACGCCTTCGGCAAAGCGAACTGGCAAGGCAGCCTGTATCCGGTGATGAAACAGCTTATCGATCTGCGCCACCATGCGCGTGCTTGACACGAGACAACATGCTGGAATCGCTCAAAAAGGCCGTCTGCCAAGCCAACCTCGACCTCGTCGAGGAAGGTCTCGTCGTGCAGACCTGGGGCAACGCGAGCGGGTTGGACCGGTCACACGGCCTGATGGTCATTAAACCTTCCGGCGTTTCCTATTCGGTATTGAAGCCTGCGCAAATGGTGGTGATGGACTTGTCCAGCGGCAAGGTGGTGGAGGGAAAACTGAAGCCCAGCTCCGACGCCGAGACGCATTTGGAGTTGTATCGCGCCTTCGCGGGCATCGGCGGCATCGTCCACACGCACAGCCTCCACGCCACGGCTTGGGCGCAAACTGGACAACCGATCCCGGCCCTGGGCACGACGCACGCCGATTATTTTCACGGCGAAGTTCCCTGCACTCGGCAAATGACGCCCAGGGAAATCAAGACGGATTACGAAGCCAACACCGGGCGCGTCATCGTGGAGCGGTTCAAGAGTCTCGACCCGTTGCATCATCCTGCGGTGCTGGTGGCTCATCACGGGCCGTTCGCCTGGGGCGCCGATGTGGCGGAGGCGGTGCATAACGCCGTGGTGTTGGAATTCATCGCGCGCCTGGCCGGGGAAACGCTGCGGTTTCGACCCGGCACACCGTCGATGCAAGACGAACTGCGCGACAAACATTTTTTCCGCAAGCACGGCCCTTCGGCCTATTACGGTCAAACGAAACGAAACAAATAAGTTCAGCCTAATTCTATGAGCACAAACAGAACCCTGACCCGCCGCATGTTGGCCATGGGCGCCATCACGATCCTTCTGGCCGGTTGCGCCGGACCCGGCACGCCGCAAAGTTCCATCAGCAACGAGCCGTTTGGCACGACGCCGGACGGCCAGGCCGTTGAGATATACACACTGCACAACGGTAAAGGCACCGAGGCGCGCATCATGACCTACGGCGGCATCCTCGTTTCTCTGAAAGTGCCGGACAAAAAAGGACAATCGGGCGACGTGGTGCTGGGGTACGACAACCTGGATTCCTATGTCAAGAATAGCCCTTATTTCGGCGCGCTCGTTGGCCGTTATGGCAACCGTATCGCCAAGGGGCATTTTACTTTGGATGGAACCACCTACACACTGGCCACCAATAATTATCCCAATGCGCTGCACGGCGGCCCGAAAGGTTTCGACAAGCGCGTTTGGAGCGCCACCACCAAGGAAAGCGCCGATGGCCCGGAGCTGATTCTCAAATACCTGAGCAAAGACGGCGAGGAAGGCTACCCTGGCAATCTCGATGTCACCGCCACTTACACGCTCATGCAGGACAACGGCCTTCGACTGGAGTACACCGCCACAACCGACAAAGACACCGTCCTCAATCTCACGCAGCATTCTTATTGGAACCTGACCGGCAAAGGCGACATCCTTAACCATCTGGTCATGATGCCCGCCGACCGCTTCACGCCAGTCGATGCGACGCTGATTCCGACGGGAGAATTGAAACCGGTCGAAGGCACTCCTTTCGATTTTCGCACGCCAATCACCATCGGCGCGCGCATCGGTCAGGACGACGAGCAACTCAAGTTTGGCGGCGGCTACGATCACAACTGGGTTATCAACAAGGAGTTTGGCAAACTCGGTTTGATGGCGCGCGTGAGTGAACCGGACAGCGGCCGCGTCATGGAAGTCCTTTCCACCGATCCGGGGCTGCAATTCTACTCGGGCAATTTTCTCGACGGCACGATCACGGGCAAGGGTGGGTGGGTTTATCAGCATCGCTCGGCCTTTTGCATGGAGCCGCAGCATTACCCTGATTCGCCCAATCACCCGGATTTCCCCACTACCGAACTCAAGCCCGGCCAGGTTTACCACCACACCATTATCTACCGCTTTTCCGTCCAGCCCTAAGGAAATATGAATTCTCCCCTGTTCGCCGTTGCGGGCGCGTCAGTCCTGACGGGCGTGGACTGGCTGGCCATCGCGTTTTACTTCGGCATTCTGATAAGCGTGGCCTGGTGGGTTATTAAGAAAGGCAAGGACAACGCGGCCGATTATTTCCTGGCCGGTCGCAATTTAAGTTGGTGGGTCATTGGCGCGTCCATTTTCGCGTCCAACATCGGCAGCGAACACATCGTGGGCCTGGCCGGTTCGGGGGCCAAAGACGGCGTAGCGCTGGCGCATTATGAATTGCACGCCTGGTGCCTGTTGGTGCTGGCGTGGGTCTTTGTGCCCTTCTACGCCCGTTCGCTGGTCTTCACCATGCCGGAGTTTCTCGAGCGCCGATTTTCCACGCCTTCTCGGTATGTGCTTTCGATTGTGTCGCTCATCACGTTCATCGTGACGAAAATCGCCGTTGGCATTTACGCCGGCGGCGTGGTCTTCCAAGTGTTACTGCCGGAGATGCACTTCAATCTTCTAGGCCATGATTTTGACAGCTTTTGGGTCGGCTCCGTTTTGGTGGTCGCTTTGACCGGCCTTTACACAATGTTGGGAGGGATGCGCGCTGTCGCCTATAACGACGCCGTGCAGGTGACGGTGCTGATCGGCGGCTCGGCGCTGTTGACTATTTATGGCCTTGTCCAATTAGGCGGATGGAGTGAACTCAAGCGCTTGTGCGGTTCGGACATGTTCAATCTGTGGAAGCCGCTGTTGCCTGCGGGTGTGGAAGGTTCATGGGCGCCGGTGCTGGTCAAGAACGCCGGCGGCGACATTGTCAAGGAGGCCTGGTATTTCAATGGCAAATATCCCTGGCTCGGCATGGCCATTTGCGCGCCGGTGATTGGCCTCTGGTATTGGTGTACCGACCAATACATCGTGCAACGGGCCTTGGGCGCGCCCAACGAGCAGACCGCGCGGCGCGGCAGCATTTTCGCCGCTTTTTTGAAACTGTTTCCCGTTTATCTCTTCATTATTCCGGGCCTGATTTGTTTTGCCCTGGCCAAGAGCGGCAAGGTGCCCGAACTGGCAGTGGTCTATGATTCGGCCACGGGGCAAGCCACGCCCGCCGCTGCGCAGGGAGCTTTTCCGTTGATGGTCGCCCATCTTCTGCCGGCAGGGCTGCGCGGGATTGTCGTGGCAGGCTTGCTCTCAGCGCTGATGGGATCATTGGCCGGCGTGTTCAACGCCTGCTCGACCCTATTCACGGTGGACATCTACGAGAAAGTGCGCCCCAAGGCCTCGCAACACGAATTGGTGCGCATGGGCCGGCTCGCCACCGCCATCATGATCATCATCGCCATGCTCTGGATTCCGGTGGTGCGGGGCAGGACGGGGCTTTACGAATATTTGCAATCGGTCCAGGGCTATCTTGCGCCGCCGGTCTTTGTGGTCTTTTTCTTTGGCGTCTTCTGGAAACGCCTCAACGCCCAGGGCTGCCTGTGGGCCATGATCGTTGGTTTTGTCATCGGCCTCTTCCGCATGGGTGTGGACACTATGGTCACCATCTCCAAGGTTTATCCTTATCCCGAAGGATCGTTTCTTTGGATCGTCAATAATATTCAATTCCAATATTTCAGCATCCTAATCACCTTGATTTCCGCCATCGTCATGGTGGTAGTCAGTTACGCCACCGCGACACCCGACTACGCCAGAATCGGGGGATTGACCTTCGCCACTGCCTCGGACGATAACCGCGCCACGACGCGCGCCAGTTGGAGCGCCAGGGAAGTGCTGGCCTCGCTTTTCGTGCTCGCCTGCATCCTGGGCGCTTATCTCTACTTCACCGGTTAAGCGCACCTTGCCACCTCAACATGAGTTCGCATTCCGCGAAGACCCGAAAGTCTGGGATCACACTGGAGATTTGCACCGCTTCAGTGGAGGACTGCATCAAGGCTGAGAGCGGCGGCGCGGATCGTGTCGAGTTGAATTGCGCTTTGATGTTGGGCGGGCTGACTCCGTCGCTCGGCTCGTTGCGCGAATCCCGCGCTGCGGTGCGATTGCCCATCATCGCCATGATTCGTCCGCGACCGGCGGGATTTTGTTACAGTCGCGCCGAATTCACCGTCATGCAACGCGACGCCGAGTTAGCGCTGGCAGAAAAGGCCGATGGGATTGCCTTCGGAATTCTTACGGCTGCCGGTCCCTTGGATGTGCCGCGTTGCCGGCAGATGGTGAAACTGGCCGCCGGGCGGCAGGCCGTATTTCATCGCGCGTTCGATGTCGTGCGCGACCCGTTGAAGGCCCTCGAGCAATTGATTGACCTTGGTGTGACACGCGTGATGACTTCTGGACAGGAAGCCAGCGCCTACAATGGCGCGGCCCAAATCGCCGAGTATATCCGGCGCGCGGCGGGACGCATTGAAATTCTTCCGGCCGGAGGCATCAATCGCTTCACCATCGCGGACGTGATCAAGAGGACCGGGTGCGATCAAGTCCATGCGTCGCTGAGCACGGCAAGCGCGGACCCCTCAGCGTCAGGACGACCGCAAGTTTCTTTTGGCGGCACTATCAAACAATCGGAAGTTGAATTCACGGTCACGGACGCGGAAGCTGTGCGCAAATTACGGGGTGCCCTGTCCTCCTGAGCGCCAGCCGTCTCTTAGCCGGAACCACCCAGTTGAAAGACCGGGAAAGAAGGAGATTTAGACTGGATTTACAGGATGAACAGGATGGATCGCCAATCAGGGAGCGATCACCGAACGGTGAGGCTTTGTTGCTGGTCCCAATCCTCTTTTACATCCTGCAAATCCTGTAGCCCGCCCAGCGGGCCGCTCTTAATATGTTCTGACTCATCCTGTCAAAATTCAGTTCTTGAGCGGCAGTTTCCTGCCTTACTGCTTCCTGCTGCGCTCGATTTCCTTGTAGAGCCAGGCTCGCGCATGAGCCCAGTAATTATCGGCGGTGCGCGCGGACACGTCCAGAACGGCGGCGGCTTCCTCCAGGGTCATGCCGACGAAATAGCGCAGCTTCACTAATTCGGCTTCGACCTTGTTTTGGGCGGCAAGTTTGTCCAGCGCCTCGTTCACGGCGAGAATCTCTTCGTCGTCACACGGCGCGGCAAATTCCACACCCTCAAATTCCACGCGTTGCTGGTCACCGCCGTGACGCAGCGCGCGCTTACGGCGGGCGTTGTCAATAAGAATACGCCGCATGGCCTCGGCGGCAGCGGCGAAGAAATGCGCGCGATTGGCAAATTGCGGATTTTTGTCTCCCACCAGACGCACCCAGGCCTCATGCACCAGCGCCGTGGGCTGCAAAGTCTGGTTGGGCGCTTCGCGGGCCATTTTCGAGGCCGCCAGTTTGCGCAATTCGCCATAGACTAAAGGCAGCAATTCGTCGGCGGCTTTGGCATCGCCATGTTCGATGGACTCAAGAATACGGGTGACGTCGCTCAAGGCATGACTCTTACCACATCCGGCGGCCTTGCGACAGAGAATATATCGCTTGGTGGCGACAAAAAAGCCCTGACCCTGTGACGTACTGCCACAGGATCAGGGTTGGTTGAACAAATCGCGTCTTGTTCACTGACGGTCGTTGTCACCCTAATCTTTCACGGTGATGTCCTCTGTAACGTCCGCGCTGATATAGGGCGAGGACGCGACCCAGTGAATCGTGTGTTTGCCCCGCGAAAACGGGGAAATCATGAGATATATACCGTCCGAAACCGCCGGATAAATGGTAAATCCCCCGGGGATGCAGAGTTCACCTTCGACCACTCCGAGCATGTTGCCTTTTTCGGCCGTGGTGTAGCTGAACGGCGGAGAGACCACGTTATAAATTGAGTTGGTCGGGTCCTCCAGACCTGTGACCTCGACCCCGTCAATGGTGCAAGTGGTCAGGGTGACGGTATTCCACCCTCCAACAACCTCAGCCGCGAGTTGATCGCCCGTCAACGAAGTGAAGTCGGTTATGGGGCAGGCGGTGTTGTCCGCCCCAAAGCTCAGCAGGGAAAAGAAAAGCGGAGTATCCGTGTGAATGGTGATATGGTTGGTTTCGCTGACGGATCCAGGCGTTCCTTCTAGAAACCGCACGCGACTGGCGGGCCCTTCGCAAATGTCCGGATGACCCACCAATTCCAATTTGTTGGTGTCTTGCCCGAGGTAATACTGCCACCATTTGGCCGACCATTCCTCATAGCTGTATCCATAAGGCAGCGAAGACGGCGGCAGGACCTCCCCCGAGGCAGCCGAAGCGCCCAGGACCGTCAACATGAGACCCGCCAAAGCCAATCCGAATCGGCCGGGGCGTTTTATGATATTTGTGACTTTGATTTGATTCTTCATTTTTTGCTTTTCTATTTCGGCGCTCAGCGCCTGGTTTAAGTTTCTGTTTCTGGGCAAACTCGCCCACCGCCAACCAAGGCGAGATTCCGGGGACAAAGGCGCAAAATGATTGGCAAGAAAGCATGAAAGATTCGGCAACAGGCAGTTTGACTTGGGAGCTGAGCACGGCGGCCAGATTGTTGAGTGAAAGGGCCACTCTAAACACCGCCAGTTTGCGCAAATCGCCATAGGCTTGCGGCGGCGATTCATCGGCGGCTTTGGCATCGCCGTGTTCAAGTGCTTCCAGAATATGCGTGCCTTCGCTAATGCAAGGAATCCTGCCACCTTCCCCGCGAATAGATGATTTAATTTTGCTGAAGGCCCGCGGCTGGCGGAAGGCGGGAATTACGATGAGGGGCCAGTCGGGTGGGCGGCGTTCGATCAATGCACTTCGCTTCCAAGGGCTCGGTCTTCGCAGATCGCGCCCAGGGGGCCGGCCTTGACGGCGAGCTTGATCGGTGCCGCATCCCGGCGGATTTCCAACTCGATCCCGCTGCCGTTGGAGCGTCCCGTCAGGCGAGGCAGATCGGCGGCGCAAACCACCGGCTTGCCGTCGTAGCGGACCAACACGTCCCCTTCCTTAATGCCCATCTGCTCTGCCTGGCTGTGTGGTGTGATTTTGTGAACCACGACTTCCGCCCTGTCCAGACCGAGCTTGATTCGACAAGTCAGGCGAATTGTTCTGGCATTGAATTTCGCGGCTTCCGTTAGCGGGATGGTATCGGCCACGCGCAATCCATGCTCGTAGCTCGTGATCGCCTCCTGAGTTTTCCCTGTTTCTGAGAGCGCATCACCCAGCTTTAAGTGCGCTTGCACGAGGTCGATATTGGCGAACTGGTCTGTCGGTCCGGCGGACGTGACGCGATCGAGCATCGCCAGGGCTTCCCGGTATTGCAGGATGGCTTCGTCGGTGCGGCCCAGAATTGCCAGAACATCTCCGATATGATTGCGAATGTGGGGTGTAAACGCATTGTCCAATTTCCAAATCTGTTGTGTCATGTCCAGAGATGCCTGATAGTTGGTCAACGCCTCAGACCAGCGGCCCAAGTGTTCGAAGCACAGAGCGAAATTGTTCAAAGCCCTGGCCTTCTGGGGTCGATCATCTTGCTGCATCCGCTGGTACATGGCAATGCATGCCTCAAACCTGGGTAGTGCCTCGGGAGAGCGCCCAGCCCGATCCAGGGCCAAGCCAAAATCGTTCAGATTTATTGCTGTTTGTGTATTGTCTTTATTGAAAATTCCATGGTCCATCGCCGCCGCCGCCTCGAACTTCTGCAGCGCCTCCTCGAAGCGCCCAAGGTTCCAAAGGTCCGTGCCAAAATTAAGCAGAACCGCGGCGCTTTCGGGATTGTCTCCTTTGTAAACTCGCTGGCACATAGCCAAGGCCTCCTCGTGCATCGCCAGGGCCTCGGAGGAGCGGCCCAGATTGTTCAAGCACACGGCAAGACTGTTTAGCTCCTTTGCCACATCGGGATGGTCCCCTTTGTACAATCTCTTCAGCATCGCCAGTGCCGCCTCCTGGTTGGTTGCGGCTTCGGCGCCTCGGCCCAGGTCTTGCAGGCACGAGCCAACATTATTCAGACCGGCAGCCACGCTGGGATTATCCCCTCTGTAGATTCTCTGCCACATGGCCAGTGCCGCCTCCTCGTTGGTGAGGGCCTCGGCGGATCGGCCCAGTTCTTGCAGGCACGCGCCGACATTATTTAGACTAATTGCAACGTAAGGATGGTCCCCTTTGTAAATTCGCTCCTGCATCGCCAGTGCCGCCTCCTTGTTGGTTAGGGCCTCTGCGTATCGGCCCAGGTTATCAAGGCACTCGCCAACATTATTCAGGCCTGCAGCCACGTTGGGATTATCGCCTTTGTACATTCTCTGCCACATCGCCATAGCCTCCTCGTGCTGGACCAGCGCCGCGTCGAATCGGCCCAGCTTTTCCAGGCCATTGGCAAGACCATTTAAACTGGCCGCCACGCTCGGATGATCCCCTTTGTAAATTCGCTTTAGCATTGCGAGCGACTCCTGCTGTTTCGCCAGGGCCTCAGAGTAACGGCCCAACGCTTGCAGACACCCGGCTAGATTGTTTAGACCATTAGCCACGTCGGGATGGTCGCCCTTGTAAACGCGCTGGCTCATCGCCTGAGCCGCCTCGAAACTGGGCAGGGCCTCGTCGAATCGACCCAGATCTTCCAGGCATAAGGCACGGAAGGTGAGACCCGCAGCCAAGTCAGGATGGTCCCCCTTGTAAACCCGCTGGTCCATCGCTAGCGCCGTCTCGAACTTCGACAATGCTTCGGCGGATCGGCCCAAGTTTTGCAGGCACGCGGCGAAATCGAATAGATCATTGGCCACGTTGGTGTTGTCCCGTTTGTAAAGCCTTTGATCCATTGCCGAGACTTCCTCATGGATCGCCAGGGCCTCGACGGATCGGCCCACTGCATCCAAGCTTCTTGCAACGTCGGCCAAGCTGCCCTCCTTTTCAGGTGAGTCGTTGCCGCCTTGCGCCGACCGCACGAGGCTCAGAGCCGCCTCCGCGTTGGTCAGCGCGATATCATCCCTCCCCAACTTGTGGTATATATCGATCATCGTTAAGCGAATCGTTCTTTCCGTCATGGGATCGTTGGGAAAGGCCGACCCTATTTTCGCACCCGCTTGATCGAGGATTTCCCGCACGGTGATTTCGCGCAGTTTTGCCTCTTGCGGATCGATGCTCTCAAACATCCCGGTCAAAAACTCCGTGGTATGCTTCGCAATCCGACCCTGGCGTTCCGCCTCCCGTTTTTCGTGCAGAGCGTCCACCAACCCCCACGTCGTGCCGAAGATGCCAGTCAGCAAAGCCAGCACCACGAAGCTCCCGGCCATGACTCCGACTCGATGCCGGCGCACAAATTTCTGAATCCTGTATCCGGCCCCGGGCGGGCTGGCCAAGACCGGTTCGCTGTTCAGATGGCGCTGAATGTCGGCCGCCAAACCGGTGGCTGTTTCGTATCGGCGCGTGCGGTCTTTCTCCAGGCACTTCATCACAATCCAGTCCAGATCGCCGCGCACCAGATGCACGAGTTTGGGCGCCGCAGCCTGGCGATGCGCGGCCACGCTCGTCAGGTCCGCCGCCAGCATGGTGCTCAAGCGCGTGGATGGGCGCGCCGGTTCCTTTTCCCGGATTTGACGGCGCATCTCGTCTAGCCCGGCCTGCATGAGTTCGGACGCATCGAAGGGCGTTTTGCCGGTCAACAATTCGTAGAGCAACACGCCCAGGCTGTAGAGGTCGCTGCGCGTATCGATGTCCAGCGCGCTCATCTCGGCCTGTTCCGGACTCATGTAGGCAGGGGTGCCAATGAATTGTTCGAAAGCGGTGAAAACGGTGTGATCGGTTAATTTCCCCAGCGTCGCTTTGGCAATGCCGAAGTCAATGACCTTGGGCACCGGCACGCCGTCGTTGTGCGTGACCAAAATGTTGGACGGTTTTATGTCGCGATGAATGATGCCCTTCTGGTGAGCATGTTGTACGGCGCGGCAGACTTGCATGAAAAGATCGAGGCGGGCCGGGGTGGAAAGATTGTTCTGATCGCAGTAGTCGGTGATCTTGATGCCGCGCACCAATTCCATGACAAAGTAAGGCCGGCCCGTGTCCGTCGCG
>DASYNM010000603.1:0-13706 GCA_036008545.1 Verrucomicrobiia bacterium | reverse complement strand
ACAGCACAAATTCGACGCATTTGGTCAGCCGGTCCACGTGCGGTTTGAGCGAACAGATTTCATTGCTCAATGCCTCCGGCAACATCGGAATGACACGGTCCACCAAGTAGGTGGAATTGCCGCGCTTCTGCGCCTCCTCGTCCAGCGCGCCGCCTGCGCGGACGTAGTGAGAGACATCGGCAATGTGGACCCAAAGTCTCCATTGTTTGAGGCCGTCGCGGCGCAAACAGATGGCATCGTCAAAATCCTTGGCGTCATCAGGGTCGATGGTCACGACGTCATGAGCGCGGCAATCGACACGACCTGCCAATTCTTCGGGCAACGGCTCGCCGTGCGGGCGCGGTTTCGCCAGCAGACTGGCGTCTTGCAAAACTTTCTTTGGAAAACTCAGCGGAAGATTGTACTGGCGCAACACGGAAAGCATATCCACCCCTTCCTCGTCGGGCGGCCCGAGCACTTCGATAATTTCGCCTTCAGGATTGGTGTGGCGGGATTCCCAGGCGCGAAATTCCACCACCACCTTGTCGCCGATATTGGCCAGTCGGCCAGTGTCGCGCGCTGGCGCCACGTAAATATCGTGCGGAACGCGCGGATCGTCGGGTATGACGAATAAAAATTGTTTACTGCTCTGCAAAGTGCCGACCAGACTGGTGCGCGCGCGTTGCAGAATGCGCACCACCGCGCCGGTCACTTCGCCCGGCCGCGCGCCGCGCGTGACCTCGCGCCGGACCAGCACGCGGTCCCCATTCATGGCCGTGCCGGTGGCACTTTCGGGGATGACGATTTCCCGCTGACCCGAAACTTCCGACTCCAGAAAGCCCTTGCCCTGGCGGTTGACGCGGATGCGGCCGGGGATGAGGTCGGCCTCGCGCGATTGGATGTAGCGACCGGCCTTGGTGCGGACGATCTGCCCCTTATGCTCCAGGTCGCGCAGGGCTTGTTGCAACTGCTGTTGCTGGCTGGGACGCAGTCCCAGGCTTTGGATCAATTGGGGAACGTTGGAAGGAGCGTAATCGCTGCGGTCCAGCAACCGTAGGATCAACTCTTCCATGGGGTGCCGCCCCAGGACGGCTTTTCGGAGACAACCCGCGAAGGGTTGGTGCGATTGATAATGGCAAATTGAGAAAAAGTCATGGACTCGTTTTTCGAGGGCCGGACGATCTGGCTTTAACCGCCCATCGCCGCTAGTTGCTCGCGCCCCACCATGAGGTACTCAAGGAAAGAGCACAAGCGCGTCTTCATTTCGGCCCGAGGCACAATAGCGTCGATCAACCCGTGGTCGAGCAGAAACTCCGCCGTTTGAAAACCGGGCGGCAATTCCGATTGCGTCGTGCTTTCGATTACGCGTGGCCCGGCGAAGCCTATCATCGCGCCGGGTTCGGCCAGAATCAAATCGCCCACAGCCGCGAAACTGGCCATTACGCCCGCCATAGTCGGATTGGTTAGAACGCTGATGAAAGGCAGCTTGGCCTTGGCGTGGTATGCCAGCGCGCCGCAGGTTTTGGCCAACTGCAACAAGCTGAACATCCCTTCGTACATCCGCGCGCCGCCGCTTGCCGAAATGATGATGACCGGCAATCCTTTGTCCGTCGCCGATTCGATCAGCCGTGTCAGCCGCTCGCCTACCACCGATCCCATCGAACCGCCCAAGAAGCCGAAATCCATCACCCCCAGAGCCACGCGATACTTGTCCAAGCGCCCGATGCCGGTGCAGACTGCGTCCTTAAGATTGGTGGTTTTCTGGTATTGCTCCAATTTGGAGGTGTAGGAAAAGGCGCCTGTGAATTGGAGAACATCCACGCTTTCCATGGAGGCGTCGCTCTCCTCAAAAGAACACGTCTCCACCAGGGCGTGGATGCGTTCGCGGGCGGCAATGGGGAAATGATATTGGCACTTGGGGCAGACCTTCAGGTTGTCGTCCAACTCCTTGTCGTACATCATCACGCCGCATTTTTTGCACTTGGTCCAGAGTCCCTCTGGGATGTCGCGTTTGCGCGAGGGCGCAGAGGCCAGTTTGGGCTTTTTGACAAAGTTGGCCTGGGTCTCCGCCGTAGGAGGCGTGACGGCCGGCTCCGCGTTTTCCAAGCCTAGGGTCTTCTTGGTAAATGAGGTTGTCGCCATCTTAGAATCTTGTTGTTTCTTTTCTTTTGCCAATCGTAATAGCATTTAAGGCAGCCCCCGAGCCGCCGTCAAGTCCCGCGCGCGACCGTCCAGACGCACACGTCGCCGGCCCCGGCCTTGCGCAATGCTCGCGCACACGCGCTGGTCGTGGCACCGGTCGTCATAACATCATCCACCAAAATAACTCTTTCGCCATCCAATTCTTTGCCGCGGCGGGGTTCAAAAGCGCCACTGACGTTGGCCGCCCGCTGCGGACGACTTAATCTGGTCTGGGTTTCAGTAAATTGAACGCGCCGCACCGCCCGCGCATTCACCGGCAATCCCAGTGCGCGACCCAAGCAACGCGCCAGTCGTTCTGCCTGGTTAAATTGCCGTTGCCGCAACTTTAGCGGATGCAGCGGCACTGGTACAATCAAGTCCCAGTGACCTCCTGCCAGCGACGGCTTGGCCTGGCGCGCTAGCAAGTCCGCCAAAAATGGCTCAAACCAGAGCGCGTGATTATATTTATAGCGATGAATGATATCGAGCATCATGGCGTTGGCCGTGACCGCCGAACGCGCGAAGCCAAACCCGAACTCTTCGTCCGCGCAATTCTCGCAACGGAAGGGATGACTAATATCTCCGTCGAAAGGCAATCCGCAACGCTCACAAAAGGGCGCCGTAACGAAACGCACCCCTGTCCAACACTTGCCCCCGACATAGCCCTCATGTGCCCCCGCACGTTCTTTTCCGCAGAGTTGGCAAATGGGCGGATAAACAAAGTTGAGCGCCGCATCCAGCGCGGTTCCAAGCCAGCCCCATCCCGCGCCAGCCTTTGGTAGTGTCTTAATTTGAATTTTGTAAGAGATCGATAGAGGATGTTGCCGCCGCGTCACTTTGACGCGCCCCTGTGAGTTTCCACGACGCACCTCGATTGATGGTCACGACATAGTACCAAAGCAAAACGTCTTTTCTGTCTTTGGGCTCGACTTTGATTATTACCGAATTGCTGCGACTATGGACATCGAAGAATGATTCCTGGATTGAAGTCGTGGTAATATGCTCGTCTTTCACAATGCCGGGCAACTTTCCGTCTTTATCAAGTTCAATAATGTAAATCGATGCTGAAAGCGGCTCTCCTCCGAGATAGCTAAAGCAACCCACGAGCAAGCCAGCGAGGAACAAGCTCAAAGCTGTGGTCTTTACGAAACGATTTCTCATATGTGGAATTCGGGCTTCATTTCTTTTTCCTCAGCCTGCATTGGCCTGCAAAAGCATCCTAGTCCTGAAGTGTCCTCAACACAAGCCAATGCTTTGACAATCGGGTCAACCTGCGTATCTTAAAATAGTTGAGGATAGAAGCTTGACACCACACCGCATGGGCGGCGCGAGCAGCACTCGACCGGGATATCCGCCTACAACAACAGGAAAGGGAAATATTATGAAATTCTTTAACGGATTGGTCATCGGAATCATTCTTGGCGCCGCCGGTTTTTGGTTCATGCAAAAACAGGCGCGGGAACATCCTGAAGCGGAGCAACGTTATGAGGAGTCCGCCAGTCGGGCCGGTGCGGCTGCCAGCGAAAGCGCTCACAATTTATCGGACGCTTTGAAGGCCAAGTTGGAAACCCTCAATCTGCGCGGGGACCAGGTTAAGGATGAAATGGCGCGAACGGGTAAAGTTGTCCGCCGCAGCGCGCAAGACTTCGCCGGCAAAGTGGCCGACGAGGCATCCGACGCCCGGGCCGTGACCGAGATCAAGGCAAAGTACGCCGCCGATTCGGACCTTTCCGTCTGGTCGATTTCGGTTTCATGTCATGAAGGTCATGTGTCTCTTTCCGGGACGGTTCCGACTCCGGAAGGCGTTGGCAAAGCCGTTGCACTTGCCCTCCAAGCCGATGGCGTGCAGGACGTTACCTCGACGTTGGCAATAAAGCCGAAGGATTAGCGGGCTGGCCCGCTGATCGAAGGAGTCCTGAGTAACCACAGCGCATGTTCAGGTTTGGGCCGCGAGCGTTCGTTATTGGATGGCACAACGGGGTGTTTTGATTAAACTCCCTGCATGGAAATCTATGACCATCCGACCTTTCGCATGGCCTGCCAGCAATTCGACCTTGTAGCCGACTACTGGCAGATTGCCGAAGACGAGCGCGCGCGCCTCAAGTTTCCCAAACGCTCAATGACTGTCGCCCTGCCTGTCCACATGGACGATGGCAGGACCAAAGTGTTCACGGGCCATCGCGTGCAGCATCACTTGACGCTCGGCCCGACCAAGGGCGGCTTGCGCTATCACCCGGACGTGGCTCTCGGGGAAGTCGCGGCGCTGGCGATGTGGATGAGTTGGAAGTGCGCGCTAGCTGGTTTGCCTTACGGCGGCGCCAAGGGAGGCATCGCGTGCGATCCGCAGCATCTCTCACAGACCGAACTCGAGCGCCTCACCCGGCGCTACACGCAGGAAATGATCCCTTTCATCGGCGAAAAAGTCGATGTCATGGCGCCGGACATGGGCACCAATGAGCAAACGATGGCGTGGATGATGGACACTTACTCCGTCCATACCGGCTATACCGTCCCTAGCATCGTCACCGGCAAACCCGTCAGCATCGGCGGCTCGTTGGGCCGCCGGGAATCCACGGGACGCGGCGTCGGCTACCTTATCAACCGCGCGATGGATACCATTGGCCTGGAACCCGGCCAATGCCGGGCGGTGGTGCAGGGGTTTGGCAATGTTGGTTCGGTGGCGGCCTTTTCGCTGGCCAAGTACGGCGTCAAGATAGTCGGCATCAGCGACGTCAGCGGCGGCCTGCACAACGAGAAAGGCATCAATATTTGGGAATTGGAGAAATACGCGGCAACCACGCGCACCATCGCCGGTTTTGCAGGGGCCGACCCCGTGAGCAACGCGGAACTGTTGGAGTTGCCGTGCGAAATCCTGGTGCCGGCGGCGATGGAACGACAGATTACCGGCGCCAATGCCGCCAAAATCAAGTGCCGCATTCTGGCCGAAGCCGCCAATGGTCCGACCACTCCCGAGGCCGACGTTATTTTGGATCAGCGCGAGGAGATATTCGTTCTGCCGGACATCTTGTGCAACGCCGGCGGCGTGATTGTTTCCTACTTCGAATGGGTACAGGATTTACAGAGTTTTTTTTGGACCGAAACTGAAGTCATGGACAAATTATTTCGCATTCTGGAGGGTGCCTTCGTGCAAGTGCTGGCGTTAAGCCGCAAGCAAAAGGTGTCCACCCGCATGGCAGCCCTCAGCGTCGGCATCAAACGCGTGCAGGAAGCCAAAAAAATTCGAGGGCTGTTTCCCTAATTAGCGCGTACCAGGAAAATGGGGACGCGCGCTTTGTGCCGGACTTCGCGGATCGTGCTGCCCAAAAGCAAGTCGGCCAGGAAAAGATGGCCGTGCATCGTCATGGCGATCAGGTCGCAATGTTCGCGTTCGGAGACGGTTAGGATCTCGGTCGCAGGATCTCCCAGCGCCAGGTGAGTGGAGACGCGCGCGCCGGTCTGGCGCAGCTCTTCGGCCGTGCGCTCGAGGTAAGCGCGGTCTGCCTTCATTTCCTCCGATTCAACTAAATGCAGCCGCTCATAATTGCGCGCCGCCCAGCCGTCGGCCACATGGACCAGGAGCAGTTCGGATTTGAACTGCCGGGCCAGTTCAATGACATGCGGGAGGAGGGCCTGGTCCGCGCGGCTGTTTTCCAGCGCGACAAGTATTTTCTTATACATGGGCCATCCAAATCATTATATCCGTTGCCAGGGCGTTCACAAATCCTGGCTTTTACTTGACGACTTCCACTTTGATCTGGGCCGGGTCGCCCATGCCTAGTTCCAGCAGGGAGGCGTTTTGGTACAGTTCCGGATTGTCGCCGTGCGATTCGAGGTCTTTAGCTTGTCGTTCGCGGTCCAATTCCTGAATCCCAAGCGTATCCAGCGCCACCGGGTCTTTGCTGATCCAGATTTGGTTCAGTTCGGTCGAGTCATGCAGCCTGCTTGTTTGTTCGCCTTGGTATTGACAGAAGAGGGCGTCGGTAATGTTCAACGCCACGTGGTCGCCCAAGCCCGGCAACGCGTAAATCTCCGGCACGGCCTGCGCCAGTCGCTGCGGGGAGAATTCAAAACGCGCCGTGTTATCCACGCTGCCCATGGACGGGCTGTAAAGATGGCCACAGACCCCAGCCATGTTATGGTTGAGCAGAGGTGCGATGCTGATGATTTTGGTCAAATCGGACGTCACCAATTTGCTGACATAGGAATTGCGTCCGCTGGTGGCGCCACGGAGGTCAAACTCCAGGTCCCCGGCCACGAGGGTGCCCATAAGAGGGTTGTTGGCGTAAGCGACTTTTTCATCATAGCCGGCGTCGGCGCTTCCGACCAGCCGGACGCGGTATCGGTCCGCAAGGGCGGTGTAACCGGCCAGCCGCAAATCGATCAGGTGCTTGTCCCAAATCACGATGTTGCTTGAAGGCAACCCAGCCAGCAATAGCCCTTGCACTACCGCCTCGACCACCGCAGGCCGCGTGCCGCTGTAGGCGCCTGGAAGAGAATAGACTTTGAGGCCCACCACATCCTTGGGCGACACCACGGACATCCAGGCGGCCTTCAGATCCGGCTTGCCGGTCCATTGCAACATCCCGCGTTGGACCATGTCCTGCACCACGGTCGGCTGCGTCTCGAAATCAACAGTGGCGCCCTGGTGTTCCACCTGCACGACTCGGGCGCGGACAGGCGGTCCGCCAATCTCGGGCCCATCCCCGCCCCGCATCGCCGCGCAGGCGGCGCAGGCGAAACCGAGGCCGTGAATGATGAGTCTTTTAGTGTGCTTCAAAATTGCCATGTGACCGTCTCTTGACACTGTCAGCTTGTGATGCTACCAACCTATTGAATGATGACGACAAAAAAAGGGCGTCGCTTCCACTACAGCCTCATTGTCGTCGCTGCGGTGGGATTGCTGGTGACGGCCTGCGGGCCGCCGGGAGCCCGCGAATTGCGGCAAGGCGAAAAGTATATTCAGGCGGGCCAGTTCACGGAGGCGATTACTGTATTGCGCGAAGCCACCCGCGTCCTGGCCGATGCGCCCCATCCCATCCAAGCCAAAGCCTGGAACCTTCTGGGTCTGGCGTGCCAGGACCTGGGGCAATTCGATGTCGCCGATAATGATTATCGACTGGCCCTAAAACTGGACCGCGACAACGCCGTCGTCGATTACAACCTCGGCTGTCTGCGCATTCTACAAGCCAATTTTCCCGGAGCCATTGATTACCTGACGACTTACGTCGCCTTGCGCCCGAAGGACGTTCAGGGCTATCTGCGCCTGGGATCAGCCCATTTCCGTTTCGCTCTGGAACAACGAAATGCCACGGAAAGAACCCGGCTCCTGGAGGCCGCCCGGCGCGACTGGGAAGCCGCCGAGGCCGTCAGTGCGACACCGGACGCTGCCAACGATCTTGGCATGCTTCAAATGCAGCGGCGGCAGCCCACGGCTGAGACTATCCGGGCGGCGGAGGCGAATTTCGAACTGGCTTTAAAGCGCGATCCGCAGTTCGCGCCCGCACTCCTGAATCTCGCCATCGTGTCCCAACAATACCTCAGGAACACCCCGCAGGCTCTCCAACTCTACAGGCAATACTTGACAATCAACTCCAATTCGCCGCACGGCAAAGAGGTCACAAGGCTGGTGCATGATTTGGATATGAGTCAGCGCATCTCAATCACGCCGGACACCGCTGGCACTCCCGCCCCCCGTCCCTCCCGGCCTGCCGTCAAGACGAACGTGCCGCCCTCCAACGCCGCCAGCGCCGCTCCCAAACCGCCCTCGACGGGTCAAATCACCATTTCCACGTCCACGCCGGCACCGCCGCTGGCCAACGCCCCATCGTCGCCGCCGCAGGTTTCCAACGTTGCTCCCGTCGTGCAGGCTCCCGGCGAAACTACGCCCGATGCCAACGCTTCGGCTTCCGTGCCCGACCCAGTCGTGACTGACACCGGCGCCCAGCCGCACACGCCGATTAACCAACGCCTGAATCCGTTGCATTGGTTTTCGGGAAAACCAAAAACCAATGATCAGGATTCCGCCGACGAACCGCCACTCGTTGCTCCCGGCACCCGTTACGAGTATCCGCCTTTCGTAACGCTTATTCCCGGAGACCGCGCGCGTTCCAGGAATTTGGTGGTCGAAGCCATCCGCGCGCGCCAAGCGCACCATTTTGCCGAAAGCATCCACGACTTCCAAGACGCCATCGAGGCCGATCCGACTTATTTCGACGCCAGTTTGCAGCTTGGTCTCAACTCGATCCAGGACCGGGACTACCCGACCGCGTTGGAATCGTTGCACCGCGCGCTGACCTTGCAAGGGGACTCCACCGAAGCGCGCTACGCTTTCGCCTGGACATTGCAGAAGCGCGGCTATTACGAGGACGCCGTGCATGAATTGGACAAGCTTATTGGCCAGCATCCGGAAGATGTGCGTGCCCACTTGCTGCTCGGCAATCTCTACGCCGACAAGCTTCGCCAGGCCAAGCTTGCGCGCGACCAATACATCCAAGCCCTGACCTTGGACCCGACCAACGCGCAGGCTGCCAATATCCGCGCCTGGTTGCAGCAGAAGCAATAGAGGCGATCTTCCTGCGGATGGAGCGAACCGTCCCCGCCACTCCAAAGAGGCGAACGATTGACCCGCGACCAGCCTCTCCTCTAATATCGCCGCTTTATGGCTTGTCGAATGTTTGGGTATGTGGGCAAGAGTGAAGCGGATGTGCGCGAGCTGTTTTCCGGTCTCAAGCGCGCCTGCGCGGATGATCCCACGCTCAAAGGCATCGCCGCCGGCTGCACCCGTCACTCTCACGGCTGGGGCTATGTCATTCATGCCGCCAACGGCCTCTTTCATTACCGTACTGCGACCTCCATTTACGACGATGTCACGCCATTGCCGCCGCTCGAAGGAGAAATTCGCGCCATTTTCCACGGACGCTTCGCCAGCGATGCGAATTTGGCGGGGCACATTTTCTCGCATCCTTTCGTTGCCTCCACCGACCGCGAGATTATTTTTCTGGCGCACAACGGTGGCGTGAAGCCGGATCACCTGCCGGCAAGAAAGGTGGATACCGAATGGGCATTGGAACAAATCATCCAGGCCGGCGGACTGGACCAGGCGTTGCCGAAACTCAAGGAGCACACCGAGTCGGCGCTCAATCTCCTGGTCTTGAGTATTGACAGGAGCAACGGCACGCCTGCGACGCTGCGCGGCCTGAATTTTTTCAAATCCAAGGAGGCGCCCAAGGTTGCTTACTATCAAATGTATCCGGGCACGATGCCGGGGGGACGCGCCTTCGTTTCCTCTACCATCAAAAACGACAGCGCCAACGTCAAAGGTCTATGCGTCTCCGGGCCTGCGACATTCGGCGAGTTGGTGACGCTGGCGCCGTGACGAATCAAGATTCTGGCGCTGATACGGGTTTCAAACCCACTGAGACCGGTCCCGGCCATAATCGCACCGAGCGCAGGCGGTTGCTTCCTTTTCTGGTGGTGGTGTCGACAATTCTTTTCTCAGGCACCTGGCTGGTGTGCGCAACGTGGGAGCATTTTGGGGGACGGCCTATACCAACAGTATGGCGAATTGTTCCATACGTCCTGAGCGCCGCGTTCATCCTCTCGATGCTGGCAGGGATGCGTTTTTCCGGCCTCTTGCTCAAGCTAACCTACAGAGTATCTGCGGTTTGGATGGCGCTCTTGAATTTTTGCCTCTTCGCGGCCCTAGCCTGCTTTATCGTCAGCGCCGCATCGAATGTTTTTGGGTTGGGCTTGGACCGGAAGCTCATCGGGACGACGTGTTACGGCCTGGCGATTCTGGCCACTTGCTACGGGTTGGTTAACGCCGCGTGGTTGCGGGTAACGCGCGTGACCGTGCCGTTGCCTCATCTGCCTCCGGCCTGGCAAGGGCGGGAGGTGGTTTTGATGAGCGATTTGCACCTCGGCAATATCCGGGGCGCCGGTTTCACCCGCCGCGTCGTCAGCAAGGCCCGGTCACTGCAACCGCACGCCGTGTTTGTTTGTGGCGATGTTTTTGACGGCCCCAAGGCGGATTATGACCGCTTGGTGGAACCATTCCGCGCGCTGACTGCACCCGCGGGCGTCTATTTCATCACCGGCAATCACGAGGAGTTCACCGACCGGGCCAAGTTTATTGCCGCCATCGCGCGCGCGGGCCTGCGCGTCCTCAACAACGAAAAAGTCACAGTCGAAGGTTTGCAAATCGTCGGCGTGCATGACGGCGAGGCGGTTGAATCGGAGCGATTGCGAGAGATTCTGCAGGACGCCGCGCTCGATCGCCAGCAAGCCAGTATTCTATTGGCCCATCGCCCCGGCAATTTATCAATTGCCGAAGCGGCTGGCGTTTCCCTGCAAGTCTCCGGCCACACGCATAAGGGCCAAACGTGGCCGTGGTTCTGGCTTGCTTACAGAGTGCATGGCCCCTTTGCCTATGGGTTGAATCGTTTGGGAAATCTTCTGGTTCTGACGAGCAGCGGCGCCGGTACTTGGGGACCGCCGGTGCGCGTTGGCACGAAATCGGAAATCGTGTTGATCCGCCTGGAACAGGCTGCTGCGCCTGTCTAAGCCAAACTGCGACTATGCCTGATCGCCATTGTCCCCGATGGCTTCCACGGGGCAACCTTCTTTGGCCTCTTTGCATTGTGCTTCCTCTTCGGGAGACGAGGGTTGCTGTTTGACGAAGGAATAGCCGCCGTCTTCGTTGCGGGTGAAATTGGCCGGCGCCGTCTCGCGACAAAGATCGCAGTCGATGCACTGGTTATCCACGTAGTACTTGCCCGCGACATTGTCGGGATATTTGTTTGCAATATCAGCCATAAAATTAGGTTAAGGCAACATAGAGGAACGGCCGGAGCAAAACAAGCCTGATTTAAAACCGCAAGGCTTGGACTGCTTTAGTCGCCGCAGACAGGGCTGCATCCGGACAAAGGCCCAGATAAAACATGGCGGCGATGCACACCACTACGGAAAACTTCAACGGAGCGGAGATTGCTATGGGCGACATGTCTGACCCTTCTTCCGACCAATAAATGGCGCGAATCACGCCAAAATAATAATAGTAAGAAATGACCACGCCGACGATGGCCACCAGAGTCAACCACAAATACGACTGGTGGATGGCGGCTTGCGCGAGCACGGACTTGAATAACAGAAGCTTTCCGAAGAATCCGGCCATCGGCGGAATGCCGGCCAGTGAAACCATGCCCAGCGTCATGGCCAGCGCCAGTATCGGCGAACGGCGGTTCAATCCGGCCAGCACAGAGATATCGTCGTTATCGCGCGCGACCAGGCACAAGACGATAAAGATAGCCGCGAGTGTGAAAGCGTATCCGGCCAGATAATAGAGGATCGCGACGGAGCCGGAGTCGTTCAGGGCCGCGACGCCGAGCAGAAGATAACCGGAATGGGCGATGCTCGAATAGCCCAGCAACCGCTTGAGGCTGCGTTGCGGAATGGCGCACAGATTGCCGTAAAGAATCGTGAACGCCGCGGCGCAGGTGAAGAGTTTGTGCCAGTGCAACGAGAGGGCCGGCGCGGCTGCGAACAACACTCGCAGCACCAGGACAAATCCCGCCGTCTTGGAGGAGATGGCCAGGAGGGCCGTCACCGGCGTCGGCGCTCCCTGATAAACGTCGGGCGCCCACATTTGCATCGGGACGGCGGAGATTTTGAAGGCTAGTCCAAGCAGCACCAGCAGCGTACCTAGACAGAAGAGGTTGTTCTCCGCCAGGCGCGCGCCTGCGGCGGCCACGAAGGCAAAATTAGTCCCGCCGCTCGTCCCGAAAATCAGGGCGATGCCGAACACGAGCAGGCCGGCCGAGAGCGCGCTGAGAATCAGATATTTGACACCCGCCTCCAGTGAATTCGAGCGCGAGCGCTGAAAGCTGACCAGAATATAAAAGCACGCGGCCATCAGTTCCATGGCGACATAGACCATGACGAAATCATTGGCTGAGGCGGCGAACATCATCCCAGCCAGCGCAATAAGAGTGATGGCGAAGAATTCGCCGATGCCCATGGGGATGCGTTCGCGAAATTCCACCCCCATAAGGACGACCATCACGCCGATGGCCAGAAAAATCCGTTTGAAGAACACGGCCAGGCCATCCTGGACGAACATTCCGCTGAAGCCGATCCGCGAGATTCCCACCTCGGAGGGGTCAGAGCCGCTAATCCAGCTCGCCGCCAGGATGACCAGCAGCCCGGCGGCGGCAAGATAGCCGAGTAGATGCCGGAGTTCGCGCGGCGTCCAGAGGTCGATGAGCAGTACCGCCAGCGCCAAGCCAATGACGGCCAGTTCCAATGAAACCATGGCCAGGCTCATCCGTGCGGCCTTCCTGGAACCGGAGCGTTGCCGGCGATTTCTTCGCCCATTTGGCGCGCCACCGGCGTGACGCTCGTTTTAATATCGTCGGTCAAGAGCCGGGGAAAGCAGCCAAAGACGATCAACCCGGCCAGCAGCAATACGAAAGGCAGCTTGCGCCACGGGCTGGTGGCGTCGAAGAACGCGGGCCACGGTTTTTCGCCATGCCAAATCGAGCGGATGGCACGAAGCATATAAACACCGGCGATGATCAAGGCGCCCCATATCGCGAGCACAGTCACCAGCTTGGAATGATTCCAATTGCCGAAGAACACCATAGCTTCGCCGAAAAATCCCGCGAACCCAGGCAAGCCGCAACCCGCCATCATCGCCATGATCATCACCGTGCCGATGAAGGGCAACCGTCGCAGCAAGCCGCCCATCTGGTCCATGTCCAGGGTCTTGACTTCGTCCCGCAGAAAACCGCTCAGAGCATAATTCAGCGCGGCCAGAAAACCATGCGCCACCATCACCACCACCGTTCCGGTAAAACCAATCACGCTCATGCTGGCGATGCCCAAAAAGGCAAACCCGACGTGGGCGATGCTGGAATTGCCGAGGAGCATGTTGAGGTCGCGCTGGCGCATGGCCACGGCGCCGCATAGGATGACGTTGCCCAGACCGAGGATGGCGATGACATTGGCCCAGTGCCGCGCCTCTTCCGGCATCATGGGGAGCGCAATGCGGAGCAGGCCGTAGAGGCCGAATTTTTTGAGCACGCCGGCGTGAATCATGGCGGCGCCCGTCGGAGCAGTGCCATATCCCAGCGGCGCCCAGGTGTGAAAGGGATAGAGCGAAACCAGGATGCCGAATCCGAACAGGAGCAGGGGAAAAATCCAGTGCGTGACGCCTGCCTGCATCGGGTTCGCTTTGAAGTAGTCTGTCAATTTAACGATGTCGAACGTGCGCACGTCGCCGGGCATTTGCAAATAGACGGCCAACAGACCAGCCAGCACAAGCAACGCTCCCACGCTTAAGTAGAGTGTGATTTGGTAGGCGGCGTAGTTCTTGTCTTTGCCCACGCCCCAGACGCCGATCAAGATGAATGCGGGCACTAGCGCCAATTCATGGAGGATATAAAAAAAGAACAAATCGAGCGAGGCAAACGCGCCCAGGATTCCTCCGCCCATTAACAGGAGCAAAATGTAATACTCTTTCTCGCGCGTGGTGATCCGCCAGGAAACGC
>DASYNM010000602.1:0-15182 GCA_036008545.1 Verrucomicrobiia bacterium | reverse complement strand
GCCGTTCTTGTCCTTAAGCCCGCGCGCCTCGTCAAGATTGAGGTTGCCAGAGCAGGCCGACGACCCAAAGAGACTTTTCCCAAACCGCGCCCCTTCTTCGTCGGCCCAATCAACCAAGCGGACGGTCACGGGCGGTTGGCTGGCATATTGGTCGTTGATGCGGCGCAAAATCTCCACTCCAGCGAGGACGTTCAGGCAGCCATCGAGCCAACCGCCGTTGGGCACGGAATCGAGATGGCCGCCAATGAGCAGTGCGCGCTCGGAACGCCCGCGCAAGGTGGTCCAGGTATTGCCGGCGGCGTCGTTGTGGATTTCGACCGGGAGCGCCTCCAATTTTTGCTTGAGCCAGGCGCGCGCGGCGAGCCAGGGCTTGGTGCAAGCGACGCGCTGGGCACCATTCTCGTCGCCGGTCAGAGCGCGAAGCTCTTTCAGTTCCGCGACGGTGCGTTTAGGATTCAGAGACGCGCACATAAGGATTCGGACACCACCGATTTGGCAGGGTCAATGTAGCGAGGCAGACGGAGGACGACAACCAAAAGCGGGTAGTGGATCAATCTGAATCCTACCAATTAAAAGTGAGAATCCACCCACAGACAAAACCCGATAGTGAGAACTGAATAAATAAAGTAATCCCTGAAGCGAAACGTGTGTTTATATATGCGCCACGCGAGCCGAAAGAACACCAAAAGGAAAAGCGTCATCTTGTAATTGGCGGCCGTTTCCCCTCCCGCCGTGAGCAATGGGCACGAAAGGACGAAGCCAATAACAAAAAATAAAAAAAGTGCAATCCACTGCATTAAGCGGCTCCGCTCAGTTGCCGGCTGTGCTTGCATCACGCACCAAACCTCAACCCATCGCGCCCTAAAATCAAGGCAGCAACGCCACAATTTCCGCTATCTTCCAGACGTGATCGGCAATGCCCGCTCCATCGCAGGTGTGACGAGCAAAGTCTGGTGAATCCGACAAAAGCGGCTTCGCCTTTTTGTTGTGTCGCACTCGCTTTCCTGTTAGAATGCGGGGCATGAATCCGCGCCTGATGAGACCGCGATCTGCCGCTTCCGCCAGCGGCTCATTGAAACGGTTTCGCATGAGACTATGCTGGGTCTGCTCAATCAACAACTGGAGGCGCGAGGCTACATCATCAAAACCACCACCATCGTGGACGCGGCGATTATTGAATCGAGCCGCAAACGGCCCAGCGTTGAATCGGCCGCGCAAGGGACGGCCCCGGATGCGCTCAGGTCAGCTATACCCGTAAGGCTGGCGGCAGTTTTTACGGCTACAAAGCTCATCTCTGTAGTGATGCGAAGCACCAATTAATCCAATCGGCAGCCATCAGGACTGCCAACGTCTACGACGGCCTGGTTTTTGAGCAGATTGTGCCAGCGGACACAAAAATGGTTTATGGCGATAAAGCCTATGACACCAAAGCCAATCAGGCTTGGCTGCGGGAGCGAGGAATCCACAGCGGGATTTTGAAGAAGCCAGCCCACCAGATCAAGCTCAGCGGAAAGGACGTCAAGCTGAATCATAAGAAGGGGCTTTTCCGCCGGAACATTGAGCGCATCTTCGGACATCTCAAGCAGTGGCAGGGATACCGGCGGGCCCGCTATTTGGGCTTGGTCAAGAATCAACTGGAACTGACCCTCAAGGCGGTCGCTTACAATCTCAAAAGGCTGGCCAAGATAATAGAATTGGAAAGGGCATGAGCCACCGATCAAACCAAGAACAGAAAATGCGGTTTGAACTCAAGACGAAAGACCCGAAAAATGGATTTTGAAGCCCAAAACCACTATCACCGCTCGCTTTTATTTCCGAACAAAATCCGGTCGTTAAAAGAGCTGCTTTTGCAGAGATTTCCACAAGAGTTGCCCGCATTGCGGGCTGGTGCGCCGACCCCTCCAAGAATTGTTTTGCGCTCATTTTAATGCGTGCAAATCCTGCCCCGGCAATGTATGCTTGCGCTATGAAATCGATCACCCCGCTTTCTCCGGTTGCGCCTTCTTCCCCTCGGCGTGAATTCCTGCGTCAAATGGCCATGGGTGCGGCGTTCTTCACGGTGCGCGGCGCGTTCGCCGAAGAACTGAGCCGCAAAACCGCGTCCTCTGAGGAAGGCCCGTTTTATCCGCCCAAACTGCCGCTGGACACCGACAACGACTTGATCATCGTCAACAATTCGATCACGCCGGCCGTCGGGCAAATTACGCATCTAAGCGGCCGCCTGCTGTCCGCCAGCGGCAGCCCGATCCGCAACGCCACCGTTGAGATTTGGGAGGTCGATCATTCGGGCATTTATTTGGCTGACCAACCGAATCGGGCGAAATACGACGCCAATTTCCAGGGCTTCGGGCGATTCTTGACAGGATCGACGGGCGAGTATTATTTCCGCGCGATCAGGCCGGTGCGTTATCCGGGCCGCCGCGCGCCGCATATCCATTTCAAGATTCGTCGCCAGGGGCAGGAGCCGTGGAACACGCAATTGTTCGTCAAAGGCGAGCCGGGCAACGAACAGGACGGCATCTACATGAAAATAGGCGACGCCCAAGCGCGCGAAACCGTCACCGTCGACTTTGTGCCGCTGCCGGACTCGCGCATCGGCGAAGTCGCCGCGCGGTTCGACATCATTCTGGGTGCGAGTTAGTCTCAGACACTTGGTCGGGACCAAGCAGGTGAGAGATCGGAAAGGGGAAAGATTGAGACAGGATTTACAGGATGAATTGCTCCTCAATGTGCTATCACCAAATCGTGAGCCTTCATGACTTATCCTCATCTTTTTTTCACCCTGTTAATCCTGTCTAAACCTCTCACTTCTCCGCCTTCCAACCTGGGCCGCGCACGACTTGGCCGGGCTTCGCGCCGGTGTGTTCGCCGTCACGGATCACGGGCACACCGTTGACCAGGACGTGAGCCACGCCGGTCGAGTACTGGTGCGGTTTTTCGTAAGTAGCGTGATCTTGGATGGTGGTCGGATCAAAAACCACCACGTCCGCGTAATAGCCGGGCTTAAGCAAGCCGCGTCGGTCAAGATTAAGGTTGGCCGCGGGCAATGAAGTCAGGCGTCGCACGGATTCTGTCAACGAAATGATTTTTTCCTCGCGCACATATTTGCCCAGCAGACGCGCGAACGTTCCGTAGGTGCGCGGATGCGGATTTGATTTTAGAAAGACGCCCTCCGGCGCGATGGATCCGGAGTCGGAATCGAAGCTCACCCACGGCAACGCAATTTGCTTGCGCACATTTTCCTCCGACATTAGAAAATAAATCGTGTCCACGCGGCTGCCGTCCTCGATCACCAAGTCCATGGCGGTATCGACGGGCGAAGTGCCACGCAGCCGCGCTACTTCGCCGAGCGTTTTGCCAGTGAGAAGCTTGAGCTCGGCGTTGCGGAAGCCGACGAGCAGAATATTTTCGGGAGAACCGGCAGCGAGAAAAAAATTCTCCCACTTGTCGCTGGGTGTGGTGATTTCGTGACGAAGACGCTCGCGGACGCTGGGGTCTTTGAGGCGCCCGGCCCAGGCCACGTTACCGCCCTCCTTCACCCACGGCGGCATGACGGCGTCAAGGCCGGTGGAACCAGCGGTGTAAGGATACATGTCGGCTGTGATGCTCAAGCCGCTCCGCCGCGCCTCTTCGATCTTGGCAATGACGCCGTCGAGCTTGGACCAGTTGTCGCGGCCGGCGGCCTTCAAATGATAAATCTCCGCGCGGATTTTGGCGGTGCGCGCAATGGTCAGGAATTCATCCAGCGCGCCGAAGAAATCATTTCCTTCGCTGCGCAGATGGGAAATATACATGCCGTCATAATCCGCGGCGACCTTGGCCAGCGCGATCAACTCGTCCGTCTTGGCGTAAAAGGCGGGCGTGTAAATCAGCGACGAGGAGACGCCCAGCGCGCCTTCTTCCATGGCCTGGCGCGTGAGAAGTTTCATGCGCGCCAATTCCGGCGGCGTCGGCGGACGGTCAGCGTAGCCAATCTCATGGATGCGCGCCGTCGTTGCGCCGAAGAAGGAGGCGACGTTGCAGGAGACGCCGCGCCGCACCAGGAATTCCAGATACTCGCCCAGGGTCGTCCATGCCACATCGAACCGGATATCGCCCTGGGCGTCACGCATGACGTCTTTCATCTTGTCAGAGAGCGGCCCCATCGACTCGCCTTCGCCCATGACCTCCAGCGTGACGCCTTGGCGGAGGTCGCTTTGCGAACGGCCATCCGCGATCAAGGAGTCGGTCGCCCAACTGAGCATGTTGATGAAGCCCGGCGCGACCGCCAGTCCGTGCACATTGATTTCGAACTTAGCCTTGGCGCCAGTCAGGTTTCCGATGGAGGCGATCTTGTCGCCCCGAATGGCGATGTCGTCGGTGACCGGCTCTTGGCCCGAGCCATCGTAAATGAAGCCGTTGCGGATGATGAGGTCGAAAATGGTATTCGCCCCCTGCGAAGGGGATGGCTTTTGTTTTTTCATGCGCGTCTTGATCCCATTTTCACCTCAAAGCCACGCAGAATTATCTAGAATTATAATTGAAATCAACAACTTGCGTACAACAAAGTTCGAGAGGGACGAGCGCCGCGAGTCCGTCGCCTCGAGGTGTCAAGTGTGAATTCGGGACTCGTAGGAGTTCCATGCAGCAGGAACATCCGGGACTCGCAGGAGCTCGCCCCGAATCCAGCTTGAAGTGAGATTAGCTTGAGACATGCGTGCCGAAAACTTCCTCCACGCTCTGGCGCAACGCCGTAGCCATCCGTCGCGCCTGCGCAGGTGTGGCGCAGTAGGGTGGCATCAGGACGATGACGTTGCCGACCGGGCGAGTCAGGACTCCGCGCCGGGCCATGGCCTCGCAGACGCGAATGCCGGCCCGCTCCCGTAAGTCGAACGGGGCGCGCGTTTTCCAATTCTTGACAAGTTCCACGCCCGCCATCAGGCCGACTTGTCTGATGTCGCCCACGTTGGGCAGGGACCACAACGTTTGCAACGCTTCGCCCAGGGCTTCTTGCAGTCGGCGGCGCGCGCGGACGGAGGCGGCGGATTCCAGCAGGCGTAGGCTGGCCAGCGAGGCGGATGCTCCAAGTTGATTGGCCGTGTAGCTGTGGCCATGGAAGAAGGTCTTGAACTCGTCGTAGCGCCCGAGAAAAACGTCGAAGATAGGCTGGGTGGCCAGCGTCGCGGCCATCGGCAGGTAACCGCCGGTCATTCCCTTGGCCAGGGCCATCAGGTCGGGCGAGACGGATTCTTTTTGACACGCAAACGTCGCGCCGGTCCGCCCAAAGCCTGTCAATACTTCGTCGGCGACGAGAAGTGCGCCCTGGGCGCGCGCAATCCCGGCGGCGCGACGCAGCCAGCCTTCAGGTTGGGGCACCATGCCGGCGGCGCCTTGCATCAGCGGCTCGAAAACAAAGGCGGCGTACGGATTGCCTTTTTTCTCTTGCGCGACAAATTTTTGTTCGAGCACACCGGTGCATTCCCAATTGCATTTTCGGTAGAGGCGGGCGTCGGCGCGTTCGGGTTGGGCGCGGTTGAACGGGCAGCGATAACAATACGGCGCCGGCGTACTGTCCGTCTTGAAAAGCAATCCGCGATGGCTTTGGTGAAAAAGATCGATGTGCCCGAGGCTCATGGCGCCGACGGTGTCGCCGTGGTAGGCGGAGTGCAGTGAAATAAATTTCGGCTTCGCGCTACGTCCGGTGCGGAGCGCGAATTGCCAGGCCATCTTTAGCGCCGCCTCCATGGCCGTCGAGCCGTCGTCGGAAAAGAAAACCCATTTGAGCGGGCGCGTTTTGGCATAACCGGCCAGCGCGACCAGCTTGGCGGCCAGCAGCGAGGCAGGTTCATTGGCCAGGCCCAACGCGGAAGAATGCGCTATTTTCCCAAGCTGCCGCGTGATGGCGGCGTTGATGGCCGGATGACGATGGCCATGGAGATTGGTCCAAATGGATGAATTGGCGTCGAGATATTCCCGGCCCAGCGAGTCGCGCAACATGGCGCCGCGGCCGGAGACGATGACGATCGGCTCGCGCTTGCGCCAATCGCGCATTTGCGTAAAAGGATGCCAGAGGAACTGGCGGTCGAGCTGCGCGAGGGAAGGCAATCAGTTCTTGGTGACCAGATGCAAAGCGCGCAACGCCGCCAGCAACTGTTCGATATCGGCCTTGCTGTGGGCTGCCGTCATGGTCAGACGCAGGCGCGCCTGCCCGCGCGCGACGGTCGGAAAACGCACGGCGGGGATGAACACGCCCTGGCCGAGTAAAGCGCTGGTGATTTGCATCGCCTTGCCCTCATCGCCGATCATCATCGGAATGATGGCGCTGCCTTGGCCATCAATGTGACGCGAGACGGCGGCCACGCCGGCCCAAAGTTGATTCCGGCGCTCCTCACCCGCTTTGCTTTCGACCAAACGCACGCCCGCCGTGGCCGCCGCCGCAGCAGCAGGCACGGGCGCAGTCGAGAAAATGAAAGTGCGCGCGCGGTTGATCAGACAGTCGATCAGCGGTCGCGAGCCGCAGATGTAACCGCCGGCGGAGCCGAAGGCCTTGCCCAGTGTTCCCATTTGAATTTCGATTTGCTTGTCAACAACGCACTCCTCGGCCAAGCCGCGCCGGCATTTTCCGTAAAGGCCGGTGGCATGGGCTTCATCGACCATAAGCCACGCGCCAAATTGCTCTTTCAACCGCACCATCTCGCGCAGCGGCGCCTGGTCGCCGTCCATCGAAAAAATGCTTTCGGTGACGATGAGCGTGCGCGGACGGCGGTCGGTCTGGGTCAACGACGGCGCGGCATGGCGGCGGTCGGCCCAGCGCAAAATCTTCTCCAGGTCATGCAGATTATTGTGCCCGAAGACGCGCAACTTCGCGCCCGATAACCGCGCGGCATCGACAATGCAGGCGTGGACCAACTTATCCACAGCGATGACATCGTTGCTGTCAAACAAAGCGCAGATGACGCCCGAAGCGGCGGCGTAACCGGAGGAAAACGAAAGCGCGGCCTCGACGCCTTTGAAAGCCGCCAGCGCCTCTTCCAGGACGTGATGCGGCGCCAGCGAACCGCAAATCAGGCGGGAAGCGCCGGCGCCAGCGCCGAATTTTTGAACCGCTTCCGCAGCCGCTTCCTTCAAGGCGGGATCGTTGGCCAGGCCGAGGTAATCGTTGGAGGAAAAATTGAGAAGCGCTTTCCCGTTTATCTGGATGCGTGGGCCTTGAGGCGAGTCGATGCGGCGCAATTCGCGGTAAAGCCCCTGATCGCGGACATCCTTCAATCGTGAAGTTAATTCTTCATCGAACGCATTCATGCCCAAGAGATGACACATTCCCGCGCGCTTGGCCAGCACAGGTTTTTAGGGAGTGCTTGCGCGGCAAAATCCGCCACTCGACTATCCAAAGAACGGCGAATTGTTCTCCCGCTTGCCAGGAGAGGGAACGAGCATCCCGCGCCCGTTACAGTCGCGCCGACGTATGCTGGACCAGCCATTGCACATCCGGGCCTTTTCCAGGCTCGAAATTCCCCACATAGGTTGATGGCGTGGACCTCGGCCAATATTGCAATAATTTCCACTGATGAATTTCGCCGTGGCCATCCGCGAAGCCGAAGCCGCAGGCTCCGTTATGGTAGTCGGCGGGACAGTCGCCGAAGCCCGGGCCGTTCATGTTGGTGATCAAAAACGCGTCGTTAATACTATCCGGCTGCTCATCCACAAACACCCACAAGGCGGCCGGGCTGGGAAAAGTCAAATTCGCCTCCCGTTCATAGGCGCGCCAGCCCGCGCCATCTCCGCCCCAATCCACGAGGTTGCATCCACCCGTGGCCACATCGTATTGGATCTGTCCGACGAAGCCATTCATGGCAACGCTGCGCACGCGCGGCACCGGCCTGCCAAACATGAGGCAATTGTGAGTGTCGCCCGGACATTTATAGATGGCGGCCTGCCGCTGACAATAAGGCCCCAGCAATGAGTATTTGAGATAGTCCGTGTTTGTGTTATCCGTGTTGTTCGGCGTCCAGGACATGATACCGTCGCACCAAGTGTGCTCTGTCTGATCGGACTCGTCGGAGTTGGGCGCGAACCTGGTTTGATTGTCATCGGCGTACATTTTCCAAGCCAGCGTGATTTGCTTCTGGTTGGACATGCATTGAACCGCTTGCGTCTGCACCTTGGCCTTTTCCAAGGCGGGCAGAAGCAGCGCGGCGAGAATGGCGATGATGGCGATCACGACCAGCAACTCGATCAGCGTGAATCCGCCCACCAGGCAGGGTCGGTTTCTTGCGTCAAAGTTGTGCGGTGTTTTCATACCCCGGCGCAGGCGCAAGTCCTTGTACATGACAGAAAATTAGCGTCGTCGCTTTTCATGCAATAGGTTCGAGATAGGTTTTGAGTTTGCCCTGCGCCGCAAAAATTGTCAATGGTGAAAAACTGCCCGTGTGGCATCGCGCGCATCTCAATTGTTCGGAAGGCATGGGGCCTTCTCTGACTTGGGCAAGCCGTCGCGCCATCAAAGAGAACCTGGAATTATCTGAAACTATCATGGAAATCAACGAGTTACGAATGGCTTTGCGCAACTCCGAGCGCATTTCGTTCTTTGGCGGATTTCTTGAAATCGCCGAATGACGTCCCCTCGCCCCGCAGCAGCGCGGGGAGAGGGATAGGGAGAGGGGTATGCTATTTGGAACCTCCTCCCCATGAACCTCCCATCGAGCAAGGAGCCTCCTCTCCCCAACCCTCTCCTCCACAAGCTTGCGGAAGAGAGGGAGTAGGCCGAAGTCGTCCAAAAAGTGCGACGCGCCCTTCGACACCGCGCCCATTTCGAGAACCGGCAGGCTCGGGGCCCCCTGCCCCGTAGCCGCCGACGTGAGTCGGCGGATTCCGGATGACCATGCCAACTGTTCATTCGTTACCCGCATGCTTCGCCCGCGCCGGGACTGCCGACTCACGTCGGCGGCTACGAGGCGGCTCGTTCCCCTCCTTCCCTTCTGTGCCAGGTTTTTCATTTTTTTCTTCGCGCGGTCTGCATCGGCGCAGGCCAATCGGCTCATCGTTCTCAGATCGTATTTTTCAAAATACTTTCTCATTTCAGGAACGATTTTGCCACAAATCGCAAAAAGCAAAAAACCTCCAGGAGTGTTTTTGTACGCTTTTTTCGAGGAAAAATGCATTTTGGACCTGTTTTTGTACAAGCTGGAAAAACTTCGTTTGCAACCAGCACGCAATCAACAGTTTGCGCACCAGCCAAAAACGCGTGCTTTATTTGACAGCGACCAATTTCGAGACCGCGCTATTTTCAACTTTTTGCATCGCAACGTGATGATGATCAATGAGTTCCGTGCCAAAAGGGTGTTCGGCAAAAACCTTCAAATTCGTGTCAATAATATGTACGCAGCCTTCGTGAAACGCGAAAAAGCATGCTTTTAGTTGACAGAGATTTCCGCGTCCCGATTAACTTGTGTAACGCCACAAAACGGAGCTTGATGTTCGCGACCGAGGCCCTGGATCGGCCCCGGGGCGAACGCATCTAAATTGCAGTCACCCATCGAAAATCAATGAGCGGATTTTGCAATGGCTTGGTAGGGATGGCCTGCCGGCAAGGCGTCCCTAACTCGAACTTTAGATGCGTCTGCCCAGATAACGGCGTGCTTCGTTGACTTCCATCCTTCTCCGGAGTATGCTGGAATAAGTGGCCAGAAAACTCCGCGTCGAGCGGTTACTCGATTCGAGGAACTGGGCTGTTCACGAAACACGGACATGATCAGAATTTTGCCAACGATTGTGTTATTCGCGGTTTTCGCTTTCCATTCAGCGTCGGTTGCGGCCCAAGAGTCCGTTCTGCTGTTGACGCTGCACAATTCGAGCGGCAACAAGGAGTTTGATCATTGGGAGAGTGCAATTGGAGGCGTTTTAGATTGCAAGCTAGTTGAGGGTAAGTTTGTACAGATAGTTCCCGAAAGCTCGGTGGCGTTCGCGTATGGCCAGTTACACTTTACCGACGAGCAGGCAGTTGATGGCGACCGAGCGCGACGCGCCGGTGAATTTCTCAACACTCATTACGTTGCTTGGGGAGATTTTACGCGGCAATCGGATCAGTGGAAGTTAAGCATGCATTCAATTGACTTGAAGCATCCAGAACCGATGCGCGATGTGGTGGTTTGTTCGCCGAATTGGATCGAGGTTGTCTCACAAACAGCAGAACAAATGTTGAATGCCTGGGGATTCCATCCCACGAAACAAGAGGAAGCGGAAGCTGATCGCTTACTTCCGCACTCGGAGCGGGTTCTGGAGTTGCTGAGCAAAGCGCGCGAGGCTCAAGTAAACGGAGAGGCATTGACGATTATCGAGCCGCTTTTGCAACACGCAGTGGCCTTGGAACCAACGAATTACGCCACACAAATTGGATTAGCGCAGTTGTTGCTAGCTGAGAATAAGCTCGATGAAGCCGAAGCTGCAGTCAAGGCTGTAATCAAGGACAATTCCAATACCGCCGTGCCACATCTGGCTCTAGGCACTGTCTATTTGGCAAAAGGTTTCACAAACATGGCCGAGAGCGAATTTAAGGAAGCGATTCAAGTTGAACCAAATTATGCGGACAGCTACGAAAATCTGGGAACATTTTATGGGCGCCAAGGGAAAACGGCTCCCGCCCTCGCCGCGTTATTGGAGGTGGAAAAGCTCGAACCACATCTTCCAAATGTTCGTGCTGATGCGGGTCTATTTGAGGCAATGACTGGAAATCGTGAACAAGCGTTAAAGGAACTAAAGCAGGCGGAGCAAGAGGGCTTGCAGGGCGATCCCAGCCTCGAATATTTGCTGTCGGAAGGATACCAGACGCTCAACGAAACTCCACGCGCGATCGGGCATTACGAAGCATTTCTTGCGGCTGCCAAAGGAGCCGGCGTGGACCCATCTGATACGAAGGATGCCGAGGAACGTCTAATGGCGCTGAAAGCCTCTCAGACCGTTCACTTTGTCACGGCAAAGCCGCCTAGCAATTTTTCTCCACAAGGTTTGATCGAGGAGCAGAAGAGGCTACTCACGCCGGAGGAATTACAAAGAGTGGTGAATCCGCTGGCTTGCAACGAGGACATGAAGAGATTCGCTGCGGAACTGATTGGCTCGGAAACCAATCAAATGGAGCAGGCGCGACGATTATTTAATGGCCTAACTCAGCACCTGAATACCCATGTAGGGGCCGGGGAACGAACCGCAGCCGAGGCATTCAAGGCGTTGTCTGATACAAATACCGCATTGACGTGTCAGGACTACACTCTACTATATGTTTCTCTGGCACGCAGCGTTGGCCTTCAAGCTTACTACGTTTTTGTACAAAAGGATTATCGCGATGAAACGGTATCTCATGCCTGTGCGGGCATATTTATCGACGGAAAGGGCATTTTGGTTGACCCCAGCTTTCAATGGTTTGGGGTTCCGCACGTCGGCTACGAGTTTAAAGACGATTGCTGGGTCTCGGCTTGCTTCATGAGCACCAGCATGGACGAGAAGACTATTGATGTGGGATTGAAGTTGGCTTGGCAGTACGATGAGATACTGCTTTTTGGCGCAGTAGAGTTGGCGCAAAAGGGCGACTTTGGCAAAGCTCACAGAGTTTTGGGTCAGGCACTGCGACTTGATTCCACCAACTGGATGACGCTCTCCTGTCAAGCTAGCGTTGCCGGTGGGGAAAAGGACTGGCTTGTTGCAATAGGGTATTTGCAAAAGAGCCTTTCGCTAAACCCCCACGACCCCATGGACCATTATAGATTAGGTCTCGCGTATCAAAATCAAGGAATGTTCACGTTGTCACGCGACGAATACCAAGCCTCATTGTCAGGAGATCTCGACGCCGGATTGGCCATCAATGCGCGCCGGGCTATCGAACAAATTGATGAATATTTGAAAGACAAGAAGCCTATAGGGACGACAGAACCACCTCCGTAGCCGCTTTTTTTCGCTCGCGCGATGTATGGTCAGTCCCTGAGAAGTGTGCCGGTCCACTTCTCGGCATCATGATTTTTTTGGTGGAAAAGGTGGTTAAACTATGGCTCTCTGCAAGTTGCGTTTGGCGCGCTGGCTGGCTGCAAACATTATTCGTTCAGATCACGTCGGCGCGGAATTGGTTTTGCTTTTATGAAAAGTATTTTGACGGTTTTTGGAGGGATGGCTTTGGCGTGCGGTCTCGTTTTTTCGGGGACGACGGCGCGCGGACAGGCTGGTGAGAATTATGAAATTTACGTCTCCAACGAGCGCTCGGATAACGTCACGGTGATCGATGGCGCCACGCGCGCGGTGGTGGCCACCATTCCGGTGGGCAAACGGCCGCGCGGCATCCACCCCAGCCCCGATGGCAAGACGGTTTATGTCGCCGTCAGCGGCACGCCGCCGGAACCGCCGCCCAAGCTCGATGCCAACGGCAATCCCATTTTCCTAAAAGGCCACGACGACGATGATGAGGATAAGAACGCCGACAAATCCGCCGACGGCATCGCTATGATTGACGTGGCGCAACGCAAGGTGGTCGGCAAGTTGCCGGGCGGCTCGGACCCGGAGCAGTTCGCGGTCAGCTCCGATGGCACGCGCCTGTTCATCTCGAACGAGGACGTGGGTACCGCCAGCGTGTTGAGCATCGCCACCGGCAAAGTGGAGAAGATCATTCCCGTCCACAAAGAGCCGGAAGGCGTGGGCATTCGGCCCGACGGCAAAGTCTTTTACGTCACCTGCGAGACCGATGGGGAAATTTTCGCGATCGACGCCGCCACCTTCAAGGTGATCAACCATTTCAATGTGGGCGGCCGGCCGCGCTCGGTCGATTTTCTTCCTGACAGCACGCGGGCGTTCATTCCCTCGGAATCGGCGGGCCAGATGCACGTCATCGATGCGATGAACCACGTACCGCTGGAGACGGTGGTTTTGGCCAAGGGTTCCCGGCCCATGTGCGTGAAAGTTTCCGCAGACGGAAAGAAGGTCTATGCGGGCACCGGCCGGGCCGGAACGATTTGTGTGCTTGATGCGCAATCGCACCAGGTGCTCAACACGATCCCTGCCGGCAAGCGCCCCTGGGGCATCATCATTTCGCCGGACGGCAAGTTTCTCTATTCGGCCAACGGCCCGTCCAACGACATCTCTGTTATTGACATAGAGACGGAGAAGGAAATTCAGCGCATCCCGGCCGGGACCAGCCCCTGGGGGATTGTGCTGGTGCCGAAGGCGCTTTGAAGCCACGGCCACAGATGAACACAGATAAGACGAGGTAGGGTCGCCTCGCCGAGGCGACCGTTCCGACAAATACTACCAGCGGACGCCTCGGCGAGGCGTCCCTACCTTCTAATAATCTGCGGATTCAAGTCATTCGCCGACGATGAACGTTTCCTGCGCGGTAATGCTGCGCGTGTAGCCGCTCTTGAAGGCCTTGGCCCGCACCGTAGTGGAATTGGCCAAATGGATCGGCGCTTGATAGAGCGGGTCCGTCGTGCCTGGAATGCTACCATCCAAGGTGTAGCGAATCTCCGCCCCCGGCTCAGACTGTGTCAACTGCACATCGATCGGCTTGGAATAATTGCCCGCCGGCAAGGAAAAATCCGGCGGCGGCACGACTGGTCGCCCCTCCAGGCTTTCGATCCACAGCCGCAACAGCGCCATGCCCGCGCGGTCCACCGTCTGGTGCGCGATGGGCGGCATCTTGAAGCCTTCGACGCTGTTGGCGCGCAGGTAGAGGATGGAGCGCCAGCGATCGTTGGGCGCGATGATGCGGGCGTGGTCGATGCCTTCGTCGATGAGCACCGGGCCGTCGATCAATCCCTGCTTCTCCAGAGGCGTGTCATAGCGCGCGTCGAAGTAGGCGACCGTTCCGCCCGGGCGATGGCAATTGGCGCAATCGACATCCAGGTAAGAGCGGGCGCGATCGGCCAGGCTGCGGCTGGTGTCGGCGAGCGGCGCCAGAAAATCGCAGGAGGCGAGAACGGCATCCGTGGCTGGCGGATCGAAAATGCCGAGGCGGTTCCAGGCGCTGAGGAAATCGCGGTTGAACTGGCGCGACTTGACACCGAGGACGCCGCCCGCGCGGTCCGTGTGGCACGTCCGACAATCCTCCCGGCTCGGATAATACCAGGCTTGCGTCCTGTCGCCGGTGGCGGTGTGAATGAGAACATTTTCCGTCAAGTTGGTGGGCAGCAGATCGGCATCGCTATTGTCGGGCCGCCATTTATAAGTTGCGCCATAGACGGAGCCGTCGGCGCTACGAACCAGGAGGCGCGTCTCCAATCGCCGCCGTTCGAGCGGATTGGATTCGTTGGTCGCCAATTCGAAATGTTTGACAAAAACCGTTCCGGCCGGAAATGTCCATTCACCACGCGTAGCAAAGCCGATCTTGGCGTCGGGCAACGACATCCAGCGTTGCTTGTGCGCGCCGTCCGACCAGAAGGAGACGTTCAATTCGTAGGGCAACAAACCGTCGGTGGGGATGAGTTGGCGAGTGTCTTTGAATGCGCCCGTCTGGGAGAGAAGCGCAGGCAGCGGGCCGTCCGCGCGATCCGGCATGTGAAGATAGGCGGCGGGCTTCGGGGGCGTAGCTGGCTCGGCCTGAAGATTCAAGCGCACGGCCGTTGACAGGCCGGCGGCGAATCGGCGGATCGTCTTGGTGACACCGGCCACCGGCACGTAGTCGTAGGTGCCCGCCGGATAACCGTGTTGGACCACGTAATCGTAGCGGTGGACGGCCGGCCGCCTGGGAATATCGGTCAAGAACAAAAGACCCACCGCGACGGCATCAGGCTCGGCGCCTTCGACCAGCGCGGCGGGACGGGCCGGATTGGCGCTGGCGCGAGTGACCCAGGAATGATTGAGCGGAGGCCGCAAGAGGTTGGTGTAACCGCTATCAACCACCAAGCCTGTTTTGGTGACCTGCAGCACGCGGCCGCAGACAATGCGCCGGCCCTGAATGCATTCGGCGCGGATTTGCTCGGCACGGACGTCCAAGTTGGTTTGCGCCGCCACGGACCACGCCACCAGCCCAGCACACAACAAGATCAGCCGAACCATAGTTACGGCTGCTGGAGCACCCGATAGAACCGGGCCTCCACGCCAGGGGCGTTGGTGTCAGTGAGCGTAAAGGGCGAGGCCACGGAAGTGTTGGTGCTGAGCGAAGACCAATTCAGGAGATCGCCGCTGACCTGGAGAACATAGTTGGAACCAACGGGTCCGCTAAAGGTCAT
>DASYNM010000601.1:0-4357 GCA_036008545.1 Verrucomicrobiia bacterium | reverse complement strand
AATTCAAGGTCCGAGCCAAACTATCCGCGCGATTGCGCGTGCAAATGATGATCGAAAAATCCATGACCCGATTCATCGACTCACGGCTCAGAGGCCTCAAATGCTCTGACGTTTGTCACGAACCATCGGCTTTGGCCGCGGGTCTCCGCGGTTTCAATAATGCGGCCGATGAACGAAGGCGGCTCAGGCCGAGCTTGGTAATCAAAATGAGACTCACGGGCATCCATCGGCGGAGGAGCGCCCTCCATGAAACAAAGCCCTCGCTGATCCGAACCAGTCGGCACAGGATCCAAGTCTTCATCAAGAACCCGGAATTCATATAACGAGATTGAAGCAGGAAGGCGTCTCGCAACCGTTGCGCATCGTTGCTGGAGCCGCCGTACTCCTCCTCGGAAAGAATCCCTTGCCTGTGAGCCGTCTCCAAATCCGCCAGGAACCCGGCTTGCATGATCGCCCGACGCTCGAATTTCTTTTGGAAGCTCGCCTCGTCATCGCGAATGGAGGTGATGGATGCGGAACCATGCTGGATTCTGCTGTGCAGGTTTTTCTGGTGGAGTCGGTACTTAACCAGCGGCACATCCACCAGCAGGATCCGCCCGCCCAAGACCGAGCGAAACGTAATGGCCATGTCTTCGTAAACTATGTTCGTGGGCAGCGGGCCAAATGTAGAGAAGAGCTGGGGCGACCAGGCGTTGGCGCACCCTGTGACGGCAGGCAGTTGATCCCTCACGAATTCGCGGGGAACGACGGTCTGCACCACCAGTGGCAAAGTTGACCCGGTGAACTCCGGGCTTGGCGGCGCATGCAAGAGTTCGCCGGCTTCGTTGATCGTAACAAAGGTTGAATAGACGGTCGTCGCCCGCTTCCCGTCGCTCTGCCATGCCTGGCACACCACCTCAACTCGCTGCGGCAGCGAGACATCGTCGCCCGACGCCACCAAGACCAGTTCGCCGCGAACCAATTCCATCACCCGGTTGATGTGCCCACCAAGGCCGAGCCGGCTTTCATTGCGATTGAGCACGACGCGATGAGGCCCGCGATAAGCGGCCGCCATCTCGCTCATAATGTCGAAGCTGCGATCATTGGAGCAATCGTCCGACAAAATGATCTCCAGCGGCGAGTAGGTTTGCGAGAAGGTTCCCTCCAGTGCCTCCCGCATGAAACGTTCCTGATTGTAGCCGACCACGGCGAAGGTCAGCAACGGCTTATCATCTTGATCAGACATCCGCTTTGGCTGGAATCAATCTGCACAGCACCAGCAGTTTCTGCGCGAATGGCGGGAATCGTTCCGCCAAGGCCAACGAGCAGAGGGTTTTGACCGACCAGAAACCGACCAGAACGGTGGCGACCATTCCGAGCAGCGCCACTCCGATTTGCGGCAAACAATACTCCGCCAAAAATGTGGCGGCAATCAGTCCACCGAGGACAAAGCCGATCCGTTGATTAGCGACCGACCACCGAAATCCACTCAACCGTCGGACCACCAGCGACACCGCAACCGAATGGAAAATACACATGCCGAGAAAGGCCATTCCAGCGCCAACAAAACCGAATAACGAAATGAACACAACGGCCAGACTGGCATGAGCTCCATTGGCCAGCAACTCTGTCAAAAAGAAGAGTTTGCGAGCGCCTTTGGCGACGACGATGAAGCCCATCGGCCAAGTCACCACGCGCGTCATCATGCCCAGGCAAATCCAGCGCAGAATATCCGCCGCCGGACCAAATTTTGCCGAGTAAAAAAACTGAATGACTAAAGGCGCAAAACTCAGGGTGGCCAGCAGGCCAGGCCCAGCCAGGAGCAACCCCACTTCGGCCTGCTCATTGGCCAAACGGTTGCACTCCGCGTTGTCGTTGGCCGCGGCCGTCAGCCGCGGATAAAAATCCGCTCCCATGGCCTGTAAAATGAACCCGACGTAGATGCCCCCCATCACCCAAGCGGACTGATAAAAGCCGGCCGCCTCGACTCCGATTTTGCGCAATAGGATCATGCGTATCAGGTAGGCCGCACCCACTGTCATGAAGCCGCTAGCCATGAAAACGAACCCCAACTTGAGCAACTCCGAGGCTTCCACGGCGATTTCTCTCATTCCTATCTGCACCGGCTCAACCTTGATCTTGCGCGCATACCACCATGAAGTGACGATGCCCATGCCAGCAACGCAGACTAGGAAAGGCGCTAAGCCGCGCTGGCCCATGAAGTAAATAATGGGGATGCTGAACACCGTGCCATAAAACGCGCCCAAAACGCTCATGCGGGCCAGATCGCCCACTCGCCGCGCACCTTGCACCAAGGCGCCTTGCCCCGCCGAAATCGTTGCAAAAAGAACGCACAATGACAGCAGGGCCACCGCGCCAGCATGCTCAGCGTTTCCAAATGTCATCCGCGAAATCGGCTTGCTGAAGACAACCAGCGCCAAAGCTCCCAAGGCGCCTAGTAGAAACGCCATCCGGCGCAGGACGGTCACCATCCGCGCAATGCGCAAAGTGTCTCCTGTGCTGATGGCCGCGGCAATTTGGCGCACGCCGCTATCATTCATCCCCATGACGGCGATGCTGCGTGTCAAATCGGAGATGGAGATGTAGAGCCCCATCACACCAAGCCCCGCCGGGCCCAACAACACGGCCATCACTTTGGTCCGAACGATCCCGAAACCGATGTTCAGCACTGAGGCTCCGCCGATGATCGCGGAGGACTTCAGGATTTGCCCGTAAGTGCTTTTTTCGTTCGTTGGCAAAGGTGCAAAAAAGATTTTCCTATTCCGCCTCAAAGCGCTGCACCACCTTGGCCGGATTGCCGCAGACCGCCACGTTTTCCGGGACGGACCGCGTCACGACAGACCCGTTGGCAATGATGGAATTATTCCCAATTTCCACTCCCTTGAGGATTTTAACATTGGAGGCGACAAAGACATTTTCACCGATGACGACCTTGCCTGTTTTGGGAACCCCAGTTATGCGCCGGTCGGGGTGCATATCATGAAAGTCGGAGTCAATAATTTCGCAATTCGTCCCCAGGGTGGTTTTGCTCCCGATGAATATGCCCGGCCCGGCGCTGATCAAAGTGGTGTTATTGTTGATCCATACGCCATCGCCAATTTCGATGATGGAATCAGGCTCCCGGGCTTCGAGATAGATGTAACCGTTGAGGAAATAAGGCGAGGGATAACAGCCTAGCGTCACCATGCCGTGGAACTTGATGGTGCCCTTCCCCACCAGTTGAACCGGTTGATTGATAATGGGAGTTCCAACCACATTTTTGCAGGTAGAAAAAAACTGGTACTTCAATATCCGCAACCGCTGGTATTTCAGCATGATGCCGTATCGCAGTCCGTGCATATCATCTCCGGCGCACACTCCTGAAACGATCAGATTCCAAGTGCGCGGACTCCCTCCGCACGCTGCAGCGGGGTTTCTCCATGGCCATCTGGCGTATCTCCCCGCAACTGAATGTAGCGAGGCGGAAAATGTGGTTGATCGACTGGCCAGACGAATGTGCTGTCTTTTTCTTGCCACTCGCAGCCCGAATTCATCCAAAAATTGAGGCACACCGCGTTGCGTTCGGATGGAACATAGGTCGCCGACACCTTCGCTTTATGCAGGGACCTCGCCCATTGCACGGCGAGATGCAGCATCACGTCCTCGATCGTTCTCCCGATAACGCGGCAGCTTAAAACAAAATCCACAATTCTGACGGCATCCTGCGTGTCGGTGTCGACCGCAGCGCTGAGGACGCCGCAAAGACCTGAATCCCCGAAGCGATCCGAGACGCGAATAGACCAAACTGCTGCCCCGGTGTTTTCACACCAGCGTTTCAATTCCATTTCGCTGACTCTGCGCGTCGTCAGGTTCATTTGGTTCGTTTTGTTGATGAGCTGGACGACTCGAGGCAAATCAACCTCTTCCAACCGCTGGACGGTGACTTTCAATTCTGAAGCAGCCAGCCATTCCTCCGCAGAGACATGGTGGCCTCTGGCTTGGCTCCTGGTGGTTTCCGCCTGATACATTTTCGTCCTAGCCGCATCCTCGGCGCTAATCTGGAGCGAATCGAAACACCTAAGGCTGAGCAAATGCGAGGCATACTGCGTCTTGTCCGTCGGCCAATCCGGCACATAAGCCTCAGGCAAGGCGTGTTTCACCCGCTGCCGCTCGTGCTCGTCGTCATCAATGAACACGACCGCGTCCATTCCCAGGTTCAGTTCGTTGACTAGCTCGATAATGTTGTCCGCCTTGTCTTTCCAATTGATGCGCCAGGCCACGAAGTCTTCCAGCTTGAGTATCATTTCCGGATGGCGCTGGATGGCCTCGAGGGCCGCGGACTCGTCGTTCTTACTCGCCACTGCCAGCAACACACCGC
>DASYNM010000600.1:0-4285 GCA_036008545.1 Verrucomicrobiia bacterium | reverse complement strand
TGCTGATGTCAGACACAATTTCCGGGTCAGTGTAGCCAGGAGTTGTGCGAAGTTTCTTCCATTCGTCGTCGCCCCCGAAAGCGCTCCAGCCCTTCTCGCGCGCCTGTGCGTTCTCCCAGCACAGCATGTAGGTGAGGTTCGGCAGCCGGCTGCCGATCAGCGTTTGGCCGAAAAAAACCGGCGGCAAGCCCGTGCGCCGAAAGATGGGAATTTCTGAGCGATTAAACATCTCGATTTTTTTCAAGTGCGCCTTCCGGCTGTGGCTTTCGTAAGTGCGCAGCTCGAAGATTCGTGACGCGCCGCCGCCGGCAAACGACGGGACTTCCAATTTCGGCATGCTCTCAAACGCGATCATCAACGAACTCTCCATCCGCACGTAAGCTGGATTACCGGGAGGGGCGTTGATGAATTCCGCTCCAGCCTTCCTGTATTCCTCGTCCGCGTCCAGGCGTGCCCATGTTGCGGTCACTGAATCGAGCGAGGGATGCGGCAGCAAGACATACATGGTCGGGCTGTCCGGCCCCACCATGACGCTGAACACGCCGACCTGGGCGATGCCGGCGCGGTTGAGGGCAGGGATGCCGGCGTCGCGGCAGAACGTGTCAAATAAATCCATCTGCGGCCCGCGGCGAAGGTGATAAAGGCGCAGTTCGTAGTATTGGCGTGCGGTCACGCTGGTCTCTTGCGCTCGGGCGGTCAAACTGGAAACGACCGCTCCGGTGCCGGCCAGGGCAACGGAGGATTGCAGGAAAGCGCGTCTTTTCATAATGGATTTTCAATGATGCAGGATCGGTGGCACTTGCAGAAAAACAAAAGTCCCTTTCTTGTTGCCCACAACGATATCGGGGCGATGATCGCCGTTGACGTCGCCCACCACCACCTCGGTGCCGACGCCGGAATTGGTGTCAATCAAATGCGGAATGAATTCGGCGGTATGATTTGGCCATCGCACCAGCTTGAACCAATATAGCACTGCCGGCTCATTGGATTGCGGGTCGGGGCCGTTCTTGCCGTGCGCCCAAAACCGTTTGCCGGTCACAATGTCCTTCAAGCCGTCGCCGTTGATGTCCACCAGCGCGATCGAATGCGGCTGGCTGAACGCGACACCATAATTATTGGGCGTAGCGTCCGGATTTAGAATCAAATGTTGCTTGAACTGAATTTCGCCCTGCGCGTCTTTTTCCGGCAGTTGCTCGTACCAGGCCAGACCGAAACCGTGCGGATTCAGGCACGTGATGACATCGGGCAGGCCGTCGCCGTTGACATCGTAGGCGTACATTTGCGAACTGCCGTTGGGCGCAAACGGGTAGGGATGAAACTTCCACTCCGGATCGCCATCCAGCGAGGCCGGTTGTTCGTACCAACCGTCCTTAAGCAAAATATCGTTGCGCCCGTCGCCATTGACATCACCGAAGCCCAGACCGTGCGTGAACCTCTGATACTCGTCTTTCTTGGGCGACACGCGGTGAAAAATCCATTTCTCCTCCGGATGCCCGGCGTTCGGCGCGGCGTAACCTAGATAATTGCTCGAAATGCAAATCAGCACGGGCTGACCGTGGCCCAGGAGGTCGCCGAAGGCAGGCGATTCGTCGTCCGTTGAGTCAACAATCGTATGCCGGGCCCAAAAGCCATCCTTGTTTTGCGGGTTCTCGTACCAAAACGTTTGTTCGCCGGGGAACCCGACGATGACGATGTCCGGCCAGCCGTCGCCGTTAATGTCGCTCGTGAAGGTGAGAAAATCCTGGGAGTAGGCGTTGTTGACGCCGAGCGCGCCCTCGAAGCCGTCGATGGTGACCACTTCCCCTGCGGCGTTGGTGGCGCGGAAGGAATGTTGGGCCGGGCAATAGGCGTGGCGGGTCTTGAAATCAGGCCCTTCGTACCAGAACGGGCCGGAAACAATGTCCATGTGGCCGTCGTGGTTGAAATCAGCGAAATCCGCGCCCTCGCCCCAAAATTGATCTGTCAACTGTATTTTGCGGAAGGTGGGAAGATTCTCCTGCGCCCCGGCCAGGGCGGCGCCGACCGCAAGCGCTGTGAGCGCGATGGAAAAACGCATCATATCTCATTTATCAGTGGCAGTTCGGAACGCCGGGGTCAATCGCTAAAGCTGTCCCTCAGGGCCAAAACCGCGACGGGGGTCCGCCCCGTTGTCTTTTGGGGGCCACATCGCCCGGCGCCAAAAATCGAATCAGGGAAAACCTCATGACACCGTCGTGCTTAATTCTGAATGTTGAATTCATGAAAGGTTGATCTGTATGTGGTAGAATAAAGATGGAAGGAAAGAAGTTTGTGGTGGTCAATAAAGCTAAAAAAGGAGTTTGGCTATGAAAATGAAACTCAGCGCATTGCTCACTCTTCCATTGCTGGCGATACTGTTGGCCGGATGTGCCACTGGCTCAAATGCCACATACCAGGATCCGTGGCCGACTTTTCCTGCCTATACGCATGACACCAGTCCTGATCCACCAAATTTCTACTGGATGTTCAATAGTCCGTTTAATAGCACAGAGACGGCGGCGGACCTCCAGCAGGATTTGAGGCAGCAGCGGAGTTCGACTCACAACGAGGTCGTTGGTGAGTCAACTACCTCGCCTTAGGCAAAGAGAGGTTGGCAATCCACATTCAGGATTACCAGCGACATCACTGCTGGCACCGGTGGCTTGTACCGTTGCTAGACGCAGGCTGCTGGCTGTGAGATTATTCGGGCCATGACTGTTATCTCAAATTCGCGGAGAGCTGCCAATAGTGTTGGTGCGATTCTTGGCTGTTTGCTGGCCTTCGTAATAGAGCTGCCGGCTTGCGGCGCGGATATTTTTTCCGAGCCGCAGCAAGACCTCGAACGGACGTGCTTCCAAACGCACGCGCCGTGGCAGGCGGATTGTGATTTGCGCTCGGATGTCGCGATTGTTTATGGCTTCGATTCCAGCATGGCGTCGCGCGTCCAATCCTGGCGAGATCACGGCTATCGCATTCATCTGATGACAGGGGTCGCCTGGGGCAATTACCAGGAGTATTTCCTCGGGAAGTTCGACGGGCAAAATCACGAGGGCGAGTATCAGACCGACCGCAACGGCCATGCGCACGGACATGGCGGCGGCGCGTATTACATGTGCCCGAGCACCAATTACGGCAATTACCTGTGCGCCGGCGTGCGCCGCGCGCTGGAGGCGGGCGTGGAGGCGGTGCATCTGGAGGAACCAGAGTTTTGGGTGCAAGACGGCTACTCGGCGGCGTTCAAACGGGAATGGCAGAATTTCTATGGCGAACCCTGGCAGCCGCCGCATTCGTCCGTGGACGCCCAGTGGCGCGCGTCCAATCTCAAATACTTTCTCTATCGCCGCACTTTGCAGCAAGTGTTTGACAGCGTGCTGGAATTCAATCGGCAAAGCGGACGCCACGTCCGCTGCTACGTTCCAACCCACAGTCTGATCAACTATGCTTCGTGGAAAATTGTCAGTCCCGAGTCCAGCCTCGCGCGTCTCCGTGGTTGCGATGGCTACATCGCGCAAGTGTGGACTGGCACATCGCGCACGCCCAACGTCTATCGTGGCCAGCAACGGGAACGCACGTTCGAAACCGCTTTCCTGGAATATGGCGCGATGCAGAACCTGGTGCGCTCTACCGGGCGTTCTGTCTGGTATTTGAACGATCCCATCGAAGATAATCCGAACCACGGCTGGGATGATTACCAGCGCAATTGGGAATGCACGTTGACGGCGTCGCTCTTCCAACCGGAGGTTTGGCGTTACGAAGTCGCGCCGTGGCCCGAGCGCATTTTCAGCCGGCGCTATCCGCGCAACGCGCCTCCGGAGGAGCGGAAGACGATGCCGCCGGGCTACGCCACCGAATTGCAGACCGTTTGGAACGCTTTGGACGACATGCAGCAAACGAACGTGGCGTGGAATTGCGGTTCCACCGGCTTGGGCGTGTTGATCAGCGATTCGCTCATGTTCGAGCGCGGCGATCCCGCCCCCAGCGACCTCTACCTTGGCCACATCTACGGCATGGCGCTGCCTTTTCTCAAGCGCGGCATGCCCGTGCAGCCGGTGCAATTGGAGGACGTTGGCATTCCGGGCTACCTCGACGGCATCCATTGCTTGTTGTTGACATATCGCGGCATGAAACCGCTGACGCCGGATGTTCACGCGGCGCTGGCGAATTGGGTCAAGCGCGGCGGCTTGCTGGTGATGTGCGACGACGACGGCGATCCGTTCAACTCCGTGCGCGAATGGTGGAACACGAACGGCCTGCACTATGCGACGCCGCGCCTGCACCTTTTCGAGCA
>DASYNM010000599.1:0-10938 GCA_036008545.1 Verrucomicrobiia bacterium | reverse complement strand
GAAGCTGAATCAATCCCCCAATGTCCTCCGCTTCCATGGCTTGCGCGCTTGTGTCAAGCAACTGGCTGGCGCCGAGCGTTGGAACAGCCGTTGCCAGAGCCTCGATGATCAAATTGTCGATTTTCTCCGATCCTGTTGGGAAACGGAGCCGGCCCGGCGCTCTTGCGCGCTGATGGTAGTATGAGCAAGAATGTCTTCCAGAAAATCATCGAACGTGAAATTCCGGCGACCATTATTTACGAGGACGACTTGGTGCTCGCCTTCCGCGACGTCAATCCCCAGGCACCCGTCCATGTTTTGATCATTCCCAAGAAAGAGATTCCACGCATTTCCGAAGTCAAGGCCGAGGATCATAAATTGGCGGGCCATCTTCTTCTCAAAGCGGCTGCCGTCGCCGCGCAATTAGGACTGGATAAAACCGGTTACCGCTTGGTTATCAACAATGGTCCGGACGGCGGCGAGTCCGTGCCCCATTTGCATTGCCATATCCTGGGTGGACGCAAGATGGCCTGGCCGCCCGGCTAGACCCAACCGTCGCAGGCTTGTCGCGCCCGCATGATTACCTACCTGCACGGCAAATTGATCGAAGCGCTGCCCACCCAAGTCACGGTGGATGTCAACGGCGTCGGTTACGAGGCGCTGATCCCGCTTTCCTCTTTCGACAAGCTACCCGCGCCCGGCCAGACGGTAAAATTGTTGACTCATCTCGTAGTGCGCGAGGATGCGCACGTCCTCTATGGATTCATGACCGCCGCTGAACGCGGACTCTTCCGCCTGCTCATCAACAACGTCAGCGGCATCGGCCCCAAGATCGCCCTTAACATCCTCAGCGGTATCCAGGTGGCCGCCTTCCGAGGCGCTGTCGCAAGCGGCGACATCAAAATGCTCTCCCAAATTTCCGGCGTCGGTAAGAAAACGGCCGAACGCATCGTCATCGAACTTAAAGACAAGATCGGCCCCGGAGGCGTTCTGGAAGCCCAAAGCGCCCAACACGCCCTTTCCGCCGACGAACAGAAAATCAACGATGCCGTGCTCGCTCTCATCGCGCTGGGCTTCAAACCGAACGAGGCCCACGAAACGGTCCGAGGCACGCAGGCGCTTCTTGGACCGGACGCCTCGTTGGAAGAACTGGTGCGCGCCAGCTTAAAAAAAGGAAGTTGATGGCTGCCGCCGAGTCCGCTCCCGGGGTCATCGTACCGCGTCCATTGGCCTGGCATCGGCGGTTGGCTGCCTTTCTGGCAGCCGCACTCCTTCGACTCTGCCTCAAGACATGGCATGTCCGCTGGCTTGAATCGGTCCCACCTGGAGGAACCCAAGGCCCCGTCATTTTCTGCGTCTGGCACAACCGCCTGGCCGCGACTTTAGCCAGCTACAATTACTTTGTGCGTTCTCGCTGGCCCGCACAAGGGATGGCCGCCATGATCAGCGCCAGCCGCGACGGCGGCGTGCTGGCCAACGTGGTCGAGCGCTTCGGCATCCAGCCTATTCGCGGCTCCAGCAGTCGCCGTGGCCCGCAAGCGCTCTTGGAAGCAACGACCTGGATGGAGCGCGGCTACAACATCGTCATCACGCCTGACGGACCTCGCGGTCCCGTTTATCAAATTCAGGACGGCATCGTTCATCTGGCCCAACTGACCGGACACCCGATCATCCCCACCTCCAACTTCACCCGCTGGAAGATTCGGCTTCGCAGTTGGGATCGATTTCAAATTCCGTTGCCATTCGCTCGCTGTCAAGCGTATTACGGTGAACCTATCCTGGTGCCGCGTGACGCCACCGAAGCGCAACGCGAAGAACTACGCGCCAAACTCGAAACGACCATGCGCGCCATCACGAAGGATTGAGGCGTCGGTTGTCTTTGTAGCGCTGGATGATCTTTTGCACATAAGCCTTCGTGCCGGGGAAACCGATCTTCTCGATAAAAGCCGCGCTATTGGTCGCGCCGTCGCCAGCGAGCCATTTGAGCACGTTGCCCCGGCCTGCATTGTACTCCGCCAAGCCGAACGGCAACGGATCGTCCGCCTGGCTGTAATGGCGCAAGTCCCTTTTCAGATACCACGTTCCCGCGAGCACATTGGTCAGCGGATCGCGGCAAGAGGTGAAATCAAAGTCTTTGATGTGTTCTGCCGAGGCCCACTCCTGTGCTGCCGCCTCGCGAATTTGCATCAGGCCCAATTCGCCCGCCCGCCCACGCACGCCCGGATGGAAGCCGCTTTCCCTCCAGATGACGGCGCGAATCAAAGCCGGGTCGAGTTGGTAGCGTTGAGCCGCCTGAGCGATGGCAGAATCGAACCGGTGCTCGCGCCAATAGAGCCAGCACTCGACGGCCAGGAAGGCAATCAGCGCCAGAAGGAGCATATTTCGCACGTGTTTCATCACAACTCGTCCTCATTGCGAATAAGCGTGTTTTGATTTGTGTCAACTCCCAAATGGCGTTATGACGAACTTCGTGGCTAAAGAACTTCGCATCGCGGCGGTCGCTGGGGTGGCGCTTGTTGTGTTGTGGGTCGGCCGTTCCTGCATAACCGGAAAGCCAAGCGCGACGGGCTTTAAAAACACGATACAGTCGATGGCGGCGCATCCTTTCGAGTTTGCCAGGAACCAATTCACGGGCGGTGTCGGCGTGACGCTGGGCATGGATTCGGCGACGGGCCTGCCGGCGGTAGAAACGGTTCTGGTCGGTTCTCCGGCGGATAGAGCCGGACTGCGCAGTGGAGACGTAATCACGCACGTCAACGGCTCGGCCATGACGGGAAAGAAAATGGCCGACGTCGTAGAAGCGATAAGGGGGTTTAGTGCGGGCAGCGTGACGATCACGGTGCTGCGCCGCCAAACAAGGCAACCTCGATTGGAGTTCACCATTCGTCGCAATTCCATGAACTCATTGCTCCGACACACCCTCTCCACGAACTAATCCCGCTTATTTCCTTCCCTTCGCTTTCCCGTTCCCTTTTTGGCTTTTTTGCGGATTGGCGGCGGTGGGAGGGCGGGCCTGTGGGCCGGGCGCGGCAGGCGGACGAGAAGGCGCAGCGCGCGCGGCGGGCGTTGTAGGCGGACGAGAGTATGATGCGGGCACAGGGGCCTCGGGAGTCGCCGCAGTTGGGACGGGTGCTCGGGTTAAAATCAAGTATCCGGCTAAGATGATACCGACGACGATCGCACTCAGGCTAACGTAGAGGGAATTCAAGGACGGCTTGAATTGGAATTCCACCGTGTGGTGGCCAGGTGTCAAATACACGCCACGCATGATGTAGTTGCAGCGCATGATCGGGGCCAGGGTGCCGTCCACGCGCGCGCGCCAGTCCGGGTTAAAGCGATCGTTGAACAGGAGGATCGACGGCGTTTTCGCGTTGGCCTCCAGGTGAACGTCTTTAGGGTGATAATCGGTAATGGCTACGGTGCCGGGATCAGCGGTCGATGAAGAAGCGGTCTGGGGAACCGGGCTGTTGGTGGCCAGCAGGAGGGTATCCCATGGCTCGAAATCCGGGTTGGCGAGTGTTTCAAGCGTTGCGGCATCGTTGGTCGGCGTGCGCCAATTGGAATAAAGCTTGGCTCGGGGCAAAGCACGCGTGTATTCGACGACGCCGAATTCACCTTTGGCGCCGGTTTGAACGGTGTAATCGCCGTAGTCACCCAAAGATGCGACGCCTGGTTTGGGGACCATGCTAAACAGGACCGGCAGCTTGAAGCCGTGATGAATGGGATCGGCGCGTTGGTTGAAGTAATCCACAGCCCCGGAGCTGCCCAGAATGTAGCGAGTGTTGGTCAACTGCCAAAGGCGGGCCGCGAGCCGGAGATCGGTGCTCGCAATGTCGGCCCCGGTCAACTCGAAGGCCTTGAGGTAATCGCGATCCAAATCGGGCATGTGGGCAGCTTGGGAGAAGTCCAAGGACTGGATGTTGTGGTAAGGGAAATCGTTTTGCAGCCAAAAGAAGTAAAGATGGGCAAAGCGCCCTTGGATGCCGCTGCCGGGGCCTCTGGGTTCGAGCTTGCCAATGGCCCGGTGTTCCCAAGGTTTGTCGAGAAGAAAGTTTACCACGGGGTTCTCCTGGTACTTTTCGATGTAATCGAAGTAGTGAACCCAAGGGATATCCGCCCGGGCTAGATCACAAATGATGAGGGCCGCCAGAGCGCCCCAGGCCCACTTGCTCCGGGTCCCGGTCCAGCCACCGCTGATGATGATCGCGAGGGCAATCGCACCGGCTGCCAGGACACCGATGAAGGCGCCTACCCGCTGAAGGCAGAAATTAGCCATCTGCTTGGCCATGGGCTGTGCGTAGTCATTTGGGAAATTCTGTGATTCGAGATAGCGAACAAAATCGTTCTTATAGTGGTAGAGCAGGACGGCCCCGGTCACCGACACGCCAATCAAAACCAGCATGGAAATGTTCCATTTGCGATCAAACCCGGGCAACTTGGCGGTTCTCTCCTGGCCCCGCAGGTACCGGCGGTAAAGGACTTCCATGCCGTAAGCTGCCAGGATGATCCAGGCGATGTGGAAAGGGTTCATGAATTTGATCGGATTCCGAATGGTAGAGACATAGGGAATTCTATAGAGGAGCTGATAAACAAAGCCGAATCTTCCCCACGAAGCCAGCACCGAAAAGAGAGCCACCACGCCCCAGTAACCAACAGCGGCGCGTTCGCCCTTGGAGTAGGGGCGGTCTTTGCGAAAGAAATTGGCCAAACCAAAAACGGCGAGCAAGGAGACTATGACCCCGGCGCATTCGCCCGAGCCGCTATAACGCCAATAGATGCCTGTTTTCGTGGTAAACGCCAGCATCCCTTTGGTGCGTGAATAACGGTCCGGCGTGTCCAGGTTGGCGAGATTAGTTTCCGCCCATTTCAAGGTGGAGGAGTCGTTCGAGCGCACAATCAAGCTGGATACGACGTTCGAGCGCACGATGGGGTCTGCGCTGCCCAACGCTGCAACACGAGGGTCCTGCCCGATCAGGCCCCAGTAGGCGCCGGAGTGGTCTCTATGGTCGATGTTGCCACTGAGGCGATAACCGAAAAGGCCGGGCACAAAAACTTGCAGCGTTTCCAATTTAGGCATGCTCCATTGCGTGGCTGAGTTCCAGCGCGTTTGTTTCGTTTGCACGTCCTGTTCCATGGCGGCGACGCCTTCCACCTGGGTCTGGACCAGGGTCTTCATGGTATGAAAGGCGATGACCGCGGCAAAGAACACGACCAGGGTTTCGGCCACAGCAGCGTTGGCTACTCTGCGGGCGATGGGTGCATCGTCAGTGAGGATCCGGAAAATGATGAATATACCGATGAAAACGCTCAGGATGGCGCCGACATCGTAGCCCTCCATGACACCCATGCCGACGGCCAAGCCGGCCAGAACGGCCTTCTCCCAGATTTTGGGGATGGACTTCGCGCAGAGGGCGGCCATGGCCAGAAAGGTGCAACCGGCGGAAATGCACCAGTTCCCCAATCCCCAACAAGCGATGGAGAAGAAGTGGGCATTCAGGCCCGCCGCGACGCCGCCTAGCACACAGACAATCGGGCTGAAATTCAATTGGCGAAAAAAGAGCCAGGCGGAAAAGCCCAGAAACAAGAGTGTGATGGGCGCGTAAATCTTCAAAAAGGCTACTGGCGACAGCAAGGTGCTCAACAATATCGTGATGCTTGGCGAGGCCGTTGGTCCCTCGCCTCCCAGCCAGGTGGTGTCGCCCCATGTTCCGGAAAGCCGGCTCGGTAATTGATTGCATGCTGCCGAGAGCGAGCCCAAGGGTCTATCGTTGGCGAAGAGAATTTGATGCGTCTCCAAGCTCTTGGCAAACAACCAAAGCAGGACCGCACCGAGCAATCCCAAAAGAAGCCAGTGTTGGGGGAATGGCCTCGTGGACCCTGAAGCCGTTGAAGCAGCGCGCGTAGCCATGACGGATGCTGAATGAACTAACGTCCGTGGGCGGGGAGCCCCGCTTCGGTGTGCCCGCTCATTGCCTGCGATTTATCGCGGAAAAGGGGCACAGCTTGATCGAGATGGCCGTGTTCGGTTTGGCGACCTGCCACGCGGAGTGCTGGTAAGCAGCACTCGCGGCGGAAGGGAACGAATGGCGAGGTCGTTGAGCCTGGCACATTCGGCAGTATTGTATTTTTCATGGTAGAGCATTCATGGCGCGAGGCGCGTCAAGGGAGATCCAAGGAACAGTGTAGAACGGGCAGCGGCCCCCGCTCACTCTTGCAGCACGTCTTTGCAACCCCAATGTAACAATATCCTCGCACGTTTGTAGGGTAATTCCTGACAGGAGCTTACGCGATTGTCAAGCCCCTTTCCCGGAGTCAGCAAACGGCCCTGGCGGCCAAACCAAACTGCGCCGCTTGACTGCCGAACTGGGAGTTCTTGCAGTCAGGCCTATCCATGAAAAACATCAAATATAGCAGAGAATACTCCTCCTGCACTCGATGCGATTAATTCGATTCTTTGCGCAAAACAAATTGGCCGTCATCAATGCTTACCAACCGGACTGATTTCTCCCTGACGAACTCATCGACGGCCTTCTTGACGCCGCCTTGCCACCACCCGTCTGCCTGATAGTCGTCCCCGGTTATGTAGCCGCCAAGCTTCGTCTTCCGGAAGGAAAGGGCCACGTCTTCCCGGACATATTCGTATAGGTGGTTGCCGTCTATGTAAACCCAATCGAAATAACCATCTGGAAATTCGCCGAGGACGGTTTTCGAACAGTCTCGGTGAATGACAATCCGCCCGGAACGGATTTCTGGATCAAAGCGCTGGCGGACCGCTTGGCACCGATCATCCATTTCCGCCTGCCCGCCGCGGGCTTTCCCTCCATACAAAGCCGCCTTATAGGTGTTGGACTGTTCATACTTCCACGGATCGATCAAGTGGAACTCTTTAGGATTGACGATTTTCAACACCCGGGCGGAAAAGTCTCCCCGGTGAACGCCCACTTCCGCGCACACCGAGTCCTTTGGGAGCATATCCAGCAGAGTCTGGCGGTTTCTGGCTCCCCATGGGACGAGCTCGAGGAGCCCGGCAAATCTTTCCGCCCCAGGGGCGCGCCTAAGCAAGTTTTTTAGCATGGGAGACCAATGGGCGAGAGGTTCCTTCCGTCGTTCATCATCTTTGACTTATATGAGCGAATGAGCGAGTATCAGGCGGGCACGGATCTAAGCACGGGCATCGGGATTTCATCACCGTGCGCTTGCTGTCGGGCCAGGTGCTGGTCGGCTTGCGCCATCAACTCCGCCGTGCTCTCGCGGATGATCTTCAATGTTTCCGGTTTCAACTCCAGTTTGCCGGAACCGTCGCAACCTCGGCGGAAGAAGGGAACCCTGCTGCCCAAAGTCTTAGCCTCCATTGCTTTGAGGTTGCTGAATTGCATATTCGCGTTGGCGCGGGCTACGGCCGCCTCGCTGTTCGGGATGCCCAGCCAGCGCAAAGTCTCGCTCAGAATAGCGGCTGGCTGGCGTAGTAGTTGTTCGTAGGAGACCAGATGGAGTTCAACTCCCTCATTAAGGGCGTCGAGATAGCTGTTAAGGTGCAGGAGCCAGCCGGGCAGGGCTTCCAAACAAAAGAGATCGATGTCGCGGCCAGCTTTGCTGCGGATGAATTTTTCCCGCAAATAAAGATGAAAAAAGGAAACCAAGGCATCCTCGGGAGTCCGGTAGAGATACAGGTACTTGCATTTGAGCACAGCAGGATCGCCTCCGACGTGCTGCCGCAACAATGGGATCATATCGTGAGTCTTGATGAGGTGGCATGGAGCCTGGACGGAGCTTTCTCGTCGGGCTATCAAGTCGTCGTAGTAATCCGGGATGATCCGGCCTAGAGGCACCGGCAACTCCGTCGTCGTCTGAATACCTTGGTTCTGCAGCAGAACATCGCACACAAGATAACGCATCCAGGTATTGCCGGAGCGGGCAAAAGAGCAGACAAAGCTAATGGGCGCTTGTTCGCGCAATAGGCGGGCCATTTCCCGATTGTTGTGAGCTTGGACAAACATCCGCCGTGCCGGGGCCAGCCCTTCCCTCAGAAGTCGTGGGATTTGCACCAAAGTGCTCGGACGCGCCAGTAAGCGCAAAGCCGGAAACGCACCCTGGCGGAGGATTCGAACGAATTGCGATCCAGTGGAAGGTCGCGTATTCGGCAGTGATTGGTTTTTCATGGTGTAACTTTCCTGACCGGCAAGTAACTAACCCTCGTGTCAATGTATTGCGAAAACGCAGGGAGCGACCGACGTCCTAGTCTGTTTCTGGCCAAAAAAGCGCCGATTGCAGCAAAGTCCCTCATGTTTGTAGGGTCATTCGTGACAGAAATGGAGGCATTTGTCAAGGCCGTTCCCAACGAGTCTTTGGGTGCGTTTCCTTCCCTGGCGGGCGCTTTTGAATCATGTCCTAAATGCCCCCCGTTCAACCCTTTGCAACTCTGAGGAAGCATGCCGCCTGCACCTCAGAGCAATCCAGCTCACCGAGCAAAAGACTGACTTTTGCGCGCTCCAGAAACTTGGGTTAGATTCGCTAATTGAGCATCATTGCCCCTTAGATTAGAGTGTGGCGAATATGAGATGCCAGGGATTGAAGACAGTTGTCATTTTGGTGGCGTTGTCTTGCTCGCTCGTCGGGCCTGCGCGGGGCGGCTTTGCTCCTATTGTTTTGACTCCCGGCAGCTACAATCAAGATGTCGTGGTCGAGAAGACCGCGCCTGCTCCGGTGATTCCCGGCGGATACACAACCGCTTCTATGGATAATGGCACTGGGAATACCGGCACGAGTTGGTACGAGCGAGGTTACGACAGCGCCGCGCCCAGCACTGGTTTGCCGGCGGCGGGATCGACTCTTACCAGCCAAAGCTCGGCGAGCCACATTTACACGATGGCGCCAAGTTACACAGCCAACAACGCGGTCATGCTTGATTCCATTTTGTCCAACGCCGCGTTGACTTTGGTTACGCCAACGGCTTGCAGTCGATTGTCTTTCTTGGAGAGCGGCGGCAACAACGGCGTTTCGTTCAGTTACACCGTCCATCACCAAAACGGCGCCACCGACAGCGGCAGTGCCAGCATCCCCGATTGGTATAATGGATCCAATACGGCCTTCACCGCTAATGGGCGGGTTGATGTCGGATCGTTCGCCTTGAGCAGCGTCAATGGCAACGATCCGCGGCTATATTCGCTGGATATATCGTTGGCAAATACGAACAGCCCTGTCACGAGCATTGGCTTTACTTATATAAGCGGTGCCGGGCACGGGGCGATCGTGGCGGTCAGTGGCGCGACCAACAGCACGTTTAATCCACTGGCCGTCACGGGCTACAATGAAGACATCGTGGTCGAGGCCAGCGCTGGTGTTCCTGGTTCATTGAGCGGCTACACCACGGCGACGATGGATACCGGAATCACGAACACCTTGAATACTTGGTACGAGCAGGGTTACCAACCCAATGCTCCATTGACGGGTTTGCCTCCCGCTGGGACCACCATGACCAATGTTTCTGCCCCGGACCACCTCTACACCCTTGCGCCGAGTTATACGTCCAACAATGTCCTCCTGCTGACGGCCGGCTCGCCGACCGGCACGCTCACGCCGGCCAGTCCGGCCATTGAGCACGGTCTGTCCTTTCTGTGCGCTGCTGGCAACGGCCCGGTCACTGTCAATTACTCGGTCCGCCATAGCAGCGGCTACGTTGAGAGCAATTCGTTTGTCGTCGAGGACTGGTTCTCCTACTCGCCGGTCGCATTTTTCGCCAATGGTCGCGTGGACATCAGCGCTAAAACCGTGAATTCCGTCAACGCCAGCAACCCTTGCTTCTACGCCGTGGACATCGCGTTGCTCAACACGACGTCGCCGGTCAGCAGCGTGACGTTGACATGGGCTTCAGGCGAAGGCGATGGAAACGTGGCCATCTTCGCGCTCAGCGGAGGTTCCTCATCGCTGACCCTGGCCGGGGACGATTTCAACACCAACAGCGCCGTCGCTGCGACCGTTCTGCAGCAATGGTATAACGGCAGCGGCCTCTACAATTCGACCGGATGGTGGAATGCAGCCAATTGTATCGAGGCGCTGGAGATCGTCGCCCCCGCCGACAACCAGCTACAATATCTGGGTGTTCTGAGCAACACGTTCAATTTGAATTCCGCCGGCGACTTTCTGGATGATTACTATGACGACAACGGCTGGTGGGCCAACGCCTGGATTCGCGCCTTCGACCTGACGGGCAACACCAACTTCCTCGGCATGGCCAAAACGATTTTCACCAATCTCCTCACCGGCTGGGACACAACCTCCGCGGATTGCCCGGGCGGCATCTGGTGGAACACATCGCGCAATTACAAGAATGCCATTCCCAACGAGTTGTTTCTACTGGCCGCCATTCGACTCCACCAACGGACGCCCGGTGACAGCGGTGAGGGCAGCTTTTTTTATTGGGCCACCAATGAGTGGACGTGGTTCAAAGCCAGCGGGATGATCAATTCCGATAATCTAATCAACGACGGCCTGAACGGCTGTGTCAACAATGGGGAGACGACCTGGAGCTACAACCAGGGTGTCATTCTAGGCGGCTTGACTGATTTGTATAAAGTCACGGGCGACACAGAATACTTGACTCAGGCCGAACTTATCGCCCACGCGGCGATCACCACACTGGTTAATAGCAACGGCGTACTGGTGGAACCGTGCGAGCCCAATTGCGGCGGCGACGGCCCGCAGTTCAAAGGTATTTTTGTCCGCTACCTGGCCTATCTTTACGATGTGACCCGCACGCCGGCTTACTACAATTTTCTCTATACGAACGCCCATTCCATCTGGCTCAACGACCGCAATGTATTCAATCAACTTGGGTTGATGTGGGACGGTCCGTGGGACAGCGACGACGCGGCCCGGCAAAGCTCGGCCCTGACGGAGATCGCCTCGATTGCGGAACCGATTACGACCAACCTTATTTTTGTCAAAGGCTCGGGCGACCCG
>DASYNM010000598.1:0-6798 GCA_036008545.1 Verrucomicrobiia bacterium | reverse complement strand
CTAACCGGGTTGCATCCAGGCTCTTGATCAGATCAGTCAAACGCGCCGTGTCATATTGGCCCCAACCTTGGTTAAAAGCCATCCACATCACTATGCTTGGATGGTTAATGCGCCCTTCCACCATGGCCTTCAGCTCATGCTCAAACTGTTGAGCGCTTTCGTCCGACTTGCTGCGGTCCAGTCTGCCGTCTCCCACGGCTCCGTTAGGCATATCCTGCCAAACCAACAAGCCTAGTTTGTCGCACCAACAGTACCACCGCTCCGGCTCTACCTTCACGTGCTTCCGGCAGGTGTTAAAACCCAATTTCTTCATCATCTCAATATCAAACCGCAGGGCCTCGTCCGTAGGCGCGGTGTAGATGCCTTCTGGCCAGTAGCCTTGATCCAATATCCCGAACTGGAAGAGCGGCTCGTTATTCAAGAGTATGCGGGGAATTCCGTTGCTGTCGTTGGCTACCGAAATCTTCCTCATGCCGAAATAGGAACTCACCTGATCTACTTGCTTTCCATTGTCCCGCAGCGTCAAAGTTAGATTATACAAAAACGGCGAATCTGGGGACCACAGCTTGGGGCGGTTAATCGGCAAATCAAAGGGCTGGCCAGCCGGCCCACTTGCCCGGCTTATTTCCTTGCCATTGTCGAACGCGACGCCTTCCACCACCTGATTCGTTTCTTTGCCTCGACCAAGAATCTGTGCTGTTACATGAAGTTCGCTCGCATCAATATCTGGAATCAAATACAATTGGCTAATCGAGGTTGGCGCCACTGGCTCCAACCAAACCGTCTGCCAGATGCCGCTTGCGATGCCGTACCAGGTTCTAGTCGGTGATCGAGTCTGTTTTCCGCGGGCTTGCATGCCGGCATCGGCTGGGTTCGCCGCGACGACCTCCAACGTGTCATCGCCAGTCGGATCAAGAGATTCTGTGATATCAATAGTGAAACCATCGTAGCCCCCGAGGTGGGTGCCTATTTTCCTTCCGTTGAGCAAAACACCGGCCTCCCAATTGACCGCGTCAAAATGCATCAATACACGCATTCCTGCCCACGTTGGAGGAACTGCAAATTTTCGCCGATACCAAATCCGTTCTGTCGGCTTCAGTTCCCGCATTACTCCGGAAAGGGCGGATTCAACCGGAAAAGGTACCAAGATTCTCCCATCCCATTTCGATGGAACCGTAGCATCCTCAGTGATGGCGTAATCCCATAGTCCATTCAGGTTGCTCCACTCCGCCCGGACCATCTGAGGTCGGGGGTATTCAGGACGAGAATGGTTTGGATTGACCTCGGCAGCCCAACGCGATTGCAGCGGCGCGCATTTGGGTTGCCAGAATGCGTCACCGGCCAAGGATAATTGGGGTTCCAGCGCGCAATAAGCAATTCCACAGATTAGAACCCTAACTTTCATTAACGTCCGGATTTCAGTGGTGGGCAGGACGGCTTACTAAAGAGCCGCCCAGCGCGATTTTCGTGGGGATTTTTAAACATGTTGTGACGTCGCAAGTCATGGTGCGTGGATTGAGCGCATCGCAATACTGCGTGAAAGAATAGACGATGTCAAGCTTGGACGCGCGCATCCGACCTCGGGTGTCCAGCGTTACTGACATAGCTTAAATAGGTGGCGAAGGAGAAGAAGCCGATCCATCGGGACTATTCGTGGATGCCATGAATCTCATATTTATGACATCTGTGCGAATCTTTTCCGCAGGTGCGACCGCTGGTGCTTACGCTTAACGGCCAGTGGCTGGGGATGGAAGCGCCAGACGGGATTCAAGTTGATGCTTAGGCGCCTCTGGTCGCAAATTCCATTTGAGGCGGCATCCGGAAGAACCGCTACTAATGCCAGGCAAGCGTAAGCGACACGTGGAGCACCTCTATCTGAAAATGTCATAAGTGTCATAGCGTATTTGGTATGACAGATACGACACAGGCGGTGGGAGAGATCATCAAGACCGATGTCCGTGGTCGGATGAGGGTCTCGACAGAACGGCGGCAAAACCTGCTGGCCGAGTATGAACAAAGTGGTTTGAGCGCCAAGAAGTTTGCCCAGTTGGCCGGCCTCAAGTATCAGACCTTTGCCAACTGGTTGCAGAAGCGCCGGCGGCAGCGATCATCGCCCTCCCCATCCGCCGACTCGGTGCGGTGGCTGCAAGCGGTGGTGGAAAAGGCCAAAACTTCCGACCTGACCGGTCCTGCGGCGCTGATCGTGGCCTTGCCGGGTGGCGCGCGCCTGGAGATTAGCGATCGTCAGCAAGCGGCCTTGGCTGCGCTCTTGTTGCGCTCACTTGCCAAGTCATGCTGAGTTTTTCCGGGAGCTTGAAAGTGTTTGTCGCCGTGGAGGCGTGCGACCTGCGCAAGGGCTTCAACGGCCTGCACGGGTTGGTGACGGAGCGGTTGGGTGAAGACCCCCGTCAGGGAGCGTTGTTTGTCTTTAGCAACCGGCGTCGTACTCGGATCAAAATCCTGTGCTGGGATGGCACCGGTTTGTGGGTGCTGACCAACACGCACGTTGCGTTCGTAGCCGAGAAGCCGCTCCCAGCGCCGAATCATTTTCCTTGGCATCCCGCGTGCTATGGTTGGCGTGTCGAGTTCAAATCTACCGGTTGCCTATTCGCTAACGGCCCGATTTCGTTTTGACGACGATCTCTTGCCAGGCGCGGAGGCGAGGGTCTCCCGCAGGCAAATAGGACGCGGCTTCGCGAATATCTAGCGCAGATGTAGTCGCGCCGTGGGAAATCAGCTGTTTGACAATTTGGCCGGACACCTTATCTTCGGGCCCACCCAAGAACGGACTGTCAAGTGTATAGAATAAGGCGGTGTGTCCGGCTCTATCGCCTTTGTTAGGATCCGCCCCTTTGTCCAGTAAAAACCTTACGATCTCCAGATTACCAAGCCGACTCGCGTCCATCAGCGGCGTAGGTCTGTTCAATTGCGTCGATGGACCGTTCGGATCAGCCCCATGATTAATCGCCACAACGACTTTCTCGAGATCATTCTGCCAAATTGCCGCGAAGAGCCGCGTTTGCAGGAGAGGCTTTCCAAAACCCCAAATGTTGTAAAAGGTACACAAAGCCAAAATGACAATTCCAATCAGCAGAAAAGAAAAACCGATTTGCCAATATCTGACTCTCATTGCACTTTTTGAATAGTCACATCATCAAATTTGCCCTCGGCAAATCCGAAATTCGCAACTCCTCCACTTTGGTTTGGAAATTGCAAAATAGCATCGTGTGTCAAAACAACTTGCGGTACGCCTGGCTGAAGTTGGACGTCGACCGAGAATGCCCGTTTGATTGAGACTGTGGGTCTTTTCCGCGTGGCTATTGCCTTCAGTATTGGGGCGCCATTAAACCCCTTCCGTAAATAGGCCGTGGCATAAACCGCCCCTCCAGCAGAAGTCTGGCCGGGACCTTGTCCACCTACGCTCACAGTGTAGGTCCCCTGCACGCGAAATGTCCCTCCTTTGCAATCGCTGGCGACCACAAGGATTGAACCGGCGTCGCCGAACTCGCCGACCAGCGGGTCGGACCAATTGACAGTATTACAGAAATTTCCCCAAAACCATGAATCCGTCAGCAAGCTCACGTTTGCGTAAGCCCAGTTAGCACCTTTCGATACTCTGCCATCACCGGCCCAGGCTGGTGCTGACCATCTGCCGCTGTTATAGGTGCCTCTTCCAACAACAATCTTAAATTCCAACGAAGCCAATCCAAGGAGATCTATATCATTGATCGGGTCCTCGACTACAAAGGCATAAATGTTCTGGCCTCCTGCGTCATCCTCCGATGCCTCCTTGGGGGCCGCTTCTGCTGGGTCCCTGCTCAACCACCTGCCGGTGGAGGCGTTGTAATATCTGTAGCCGTAATACAAGAAATCCGTTTCATCATCATCGCACTTCGTCGAGAACCGGAAGGGATTCAGCTTGGCCATCGCCCCGGACATACGAATGACTTCACCGAAGGGGCCATATTCGTAGTTGGCTGACGTTGTGCCGTCGGCGGCGTTGATCAGGGCGCTGACATTGCCGTTGCCATCGTAGGCGACGAAACAGTTCGTCGTCGTCGCTCCATAATACGCCAGCTTGATTAGCCCACCCACGCCGCCCGCACCTTGAATGCTCCCACTTAGGTCCGATCCCCACATAAAGGAGTTACTCATGACCAGGGAAGGATTCATGACGGCAAGACAGTTCCACCCATCATAAGCATAATTGTTGGTGTATTCGCCGATGTAGCTGCTGCCATTGTTGGTGGACACGATTTTTTGGATGCGCCGGCCCATGTAATCGTAGGTGAAGGCCAATTGCAGCAGCGATCCGCTCGGCGCGCTGGTCAGGCTCTTGAGGCCCACCAACCGGTTCTCCCCGTCCCAAGTGTAGTTCCACCGGCCGTCGCTCAACAAGTTGCCGTCCACATCGTAGGTGTAATTCTCCGGCGTCTCCGCCACATAGGCGTGCCCGGTGACGCTGGTCTGTCCGGTCGCCGAAACCGTCACGCTATCCCACACCGCCGCCGAGGAGTTCGTCACGCTCAGTTGCTGCCGGAAATACTCGTTCTTGCGATAGGCCGTCAGGCCGTTGACCGTCACCCCATTGGTTGCCAACCCGTCTCCCATCACATCCACCGCCGCCGGCACGCCACGACTGGTGATCTGGTTTAGGGTGTTGTTAGTGTAATTGGCCACCCGCAGATTGGCTCCGTTCTGGTCGCCGCCCGCCTCCGTCTGCGTTCGATTCCCAATCGTGTCAAACGTGTAATCAAACTGCTGCCCGGCCACGATGGTCTCGTCCACCCAATACTTGTTGCCCTGAATGACCTGGCCGAGGGCGTCATAACCATATCGCCAATAGCTCCCATCCCAGAGCTGGTTCATGGTGCGTTGGTTGGCCGCGTTGTACTGGTAAGTGAAGGCGTTGGACGGCGTGGAGGAAATGGAATTGAGCCGGTTCAGAAAATCATACTGTTTGCTCGTCGTCATCCGCGTCACCGTGTTCGATTTGAATCCAATCTGCCCCACCAGCGACGAATACGCAAGGTACGAGTTGGTGGCCACATAGGTCCCGTCCGAGACGGAGGCCAAGCTTCATACGTTGTCAACAATTCGCAACAGTGCAAAGAGTGAGGACCGACACAGGCCCGTGAGACAGATAAATTTTACATTAGTACGGTCTGACCCCTACGTACCTACGTACTATTCACCCCATCAGGTCATTTATTGTGAGAATTAGTTTCCTCCTCTCGTTTTGCGGTTTCCAAAATTGCAAGTAGTTCAGGCTTAGGTGGCGCTGATTTTGCGTAGTCATAGGCCGTGGCACCGAATTTGTCTTTTACCTCTAAACGAGCCCCTCGGGCAATCAATTCTTTGACAATTGGAGCATCCTGATCGCCAAACTGGGCTGCCCAAATTAGCGGTGTCTTGCCATCGCTCCCAGCTAAATTAACATCTGCTCCAGCGTTAATCAAGTAGCGCACCATATTTGTTTGATTTCCATATATCGCAGCTATCAGTGGAGTCCACTTGGGCAGCATCCGAGAGTGTTCATTGATGTCTGCGCCGTTATCGAGCAAGAGCTTTACGTTTTGCACATTGTCTCCCCCAACGGCCCTCATAAGTGCAGTGTCGTGAAGTATCCATGCGCCATGAACAAAAACAGCTACAATCAGGATCAATACACATGCCAACACCCCCACAACAACACGTCGCTTTTTCATTATTTGCCGATCCTGGTGGCGGATACAAAATGGATTGAGCCGTACGCTTGACCGTAACTTTTGGGTCGGTACGGTCCCGTTCCGGCAATGAAGTCGATTGTGGGAGTATAAATAACCGCTTTTGTCCATGAAGACCCGACATATGTGTCAAATTGAAAGGACGTGGTTAGGCTCAACGGGCTTTTTGCTGTTCCAACGCCGCTCCATAAAACTTTGTTAGGCCCGGCATTATAAATATTACCCGATGCCTGCCCATTGCGTCCACGGCCCTTCAGAACTACATGAACATGGACCGTGACCCGGTATGTTCCTGGTGATGAGCAGTCTCTAAGAAAAAGAGTTATCGCTCCACTGTTGCCGGAGTTGATAGTGTTACAGGTATTGCCGTTCAAGCCAGAATTAACGATAACCCACGACCTGGTGGTAGAGCTTCCAATTGAAAAACCGCCGTCCGCAGCCCAACCAGGCTGTCCCCACCCATATGAGAATTTCTGAATACCATTCCAAAAGTCCAGAAAACCGCCGTACGTAACGCCGAACTTCAGATCAACTAGTCCGAGACAATCGAAATCATTGACAGAAGAATTGGCAACGTAACCATAGAGATTGCCGTCCGGGAGAACCGTGTCTGAACCGCACATATTCGTGATTTGCGTTTGCGCACCCAATTCTTGTAGAGGGTCTCGGCCCAGCCACCTTCCAGTGGATGGGTTGTAACATCTGTAACCATAATAAAGAAAATCGCTCTCGTCATCGTCGTACTTGGTCGAGAATCGGAAGGGATTGAGCTTGGCCATTGGCCCGGTGGCGCGGATGACTTCACCGAAGGAGCCGTATTCGTAATTGGCGGACGTCGTGCCATCGGCGGCGTTGATCAGGGCGCTGACATTGCCGTTGCCATCGTAGGCGACGAAACAGTTCGTGGTGGCTGCCCCGTAATAGGCCACCTTCAACAACCCACCCACGCCGCCCGCACCTTGAATGCTCCCACTTAGGTCCGATCCCCACATAAAGGAGTTACTCATGACCAGGGAAGGATTCATGACGGCAAGACAGTTCCACCCATCATAAGCATAATTGTTGGTGTATT
>DASYNM010000597.1:0-16332 GCA_036008545.1 Verrucomicrobiia bacterium | reverse complement strand
GTTGCCCCGGCTCGCGCGCAATGGAGGCCAAATCCCCCCAGAAAACTAAAGCAGTCGAGCACCTGCCCGTGGTTGGCCAAGCTCGCCACCAATTGGTAATTCCGCTGCTGGTCCAAATACAGGCCAGTCTTGTGTCCCCCCATGATGTCCACGTCGAATTTCAGCCCGTTCATCTCGATCCGCACCGGGCCTTCCAGCGTTCCGAACAGGAGGCCGTTGGTTTCGGGCATGCCCTCGAATTTGCGGAAGGCGGCGTCGCTGCGCTCGACGATGGCGCGCGGCGAAAAAATGGTTTGCAGCGCCTCGACGATCATCGCCTTGCGCTGCTCCATGCCAAGGGAGGAAATTTGCAGGACCAGCACTCCGGCATATTTGTCAATAATAAGCCCGCTCAAAAAATCGCTCTCGGCGTTGACGACGCGGAAGGAACTGGCGCCGGGCAAATGCTTCTGGCGCACGGCCAGGGCGGCGCGAATGCGGTCGATGAAAAACACAACATCGACGGCGACGCGGGCCGAATCGAGCACGCGCACGTGGATTTTCGATTGTGAATTGTAAAAGCCCACGCCCAAAAACCGTTGCCGATGGTCTTTGATTTGCACCAACGCGCCGTCGGCGGCCGGAGCGCTCTGGCGCAAAATCGACCCGGCGTAAATCCACGGGTGCCCGGCCACGACGCGGTCGGCGGCGCCCGGTTTGAGTAAGACAGTTGGTAGAGTATCCATAAGCCTGGGCACAGTTTGGAGGGGATGGTGGCTTTGGCAATGCGGATGTTGGGGAGGGCGAAGGGACTAATGGGGCGAATGGGACTGATAGGTCTGATGCGACGTAACGAAACGTAACGTGCTACAATCTCTTAGCCAGATTCCTAGCCAGGCGGTCCAGCGCGGGGGAGCGGTCCAGCGGGTCCAGATGCACATCCAGAATGGTGAAAGTTTCTGTCTCCGCCTCCGCCAAATGCAGCGCGGTTTCCAATTGCTCTTCCGTCTTGACTAGAAACCCGCTCCCGCTGCCGATCACTTCCGGCAGCAAATGATATTGCCACGGCGCGACGTCGTTGTAAGGACCGTCCTGGATGTGGCGTTCGGTGCCGTAGCCGGCGTTGTTGAGGACGATGACAATGGGATTCAATCGATGCCGCGCGATGCTGGTCAACTCCATGCCTGTCATCTGAAACGCGCCGTCGCCGACCAGCACCAGCGGACGTCGCGCCGGCCGGGCCAGTTGCGCTCCTAGCGCCGCCGGCACCGCGAAGCCCATCGAAGCGTAATAGGCGGTGCCGAGAAATTCCGTGTGCTGATGAATCGTCAGATCCGTCGCGCCAAAAAGCGCGTCTCCCACGTCCGAGATCACGATGGTGTTGTGGCGCAGGAAAGAATTGAGGCGCTGGAACAATCGGCGCACGGTGATTTTTGCACGGCCCGAAGCGTGGAAAGGCGGCAGGGTCGGCGGACGCGGGATGGCGGCGGGCGCGCGGCGGCGCAACGGGGCCTTAAGCAAGGCGCGCAGAAAATCCTTGAAGCGCACGCCGTCGAAATTGTGATAGCGAATGCTCAATCGTTCGCTGGTGGCGGAAATGCAATTGGCCGGGTTGAGCCGCGCGGTGAACACACCCAGATTGATGTCGGTCATGAACGCGCCCAGCATCAGCAGGCAATCGCTGTTCTCGACGTAGCGGCGCACCTCGTCGCGGCCCAGCGCTCCGGCATAGACCCCGAGGTAAAACGGGTAATTCTCGGCGATGACCGATTTGCCCATGATGGTGGCCGCGGCGGGGATGTTCGATTTGTCAATCAAACGCAGCAATTCCTTTTGCAAACCGAAGCGATGAATTTCAACGTCGGCCAGGATCACGGGGCGCTTGGCGCGGTTGAGCATGTCGGCGGCCTCGGCCACGGACTCGCGCAAGGTGACCGGGTCGCTGGTCTCGTGAATATCAGCCGGCTTGTAATGGGGAATGCCCGGCACGGTGGCCATGTCGCGCGGCAATTCGATATAGACCGGCCGCTTGTAGCGCACGGCGGCGTGCAGGACGCGGTCGATCTCCTGCAACGCGGTTTGCGGATCGTCCAGGACGGTGGAGGCGGCTGTCAACTGTTCGAAGACGCATTTTTGCGTGTTGAAATCGCGCACCTTGTGGTGCAGGAGCGGATTCTTGTCGCGCTCGCGCATGCCCGGCGCGCCGCTGATGACGACCACGGGCGATTTTTCGGCGTAAGCCTGGGCGGTGGCGTTGGCGACCTTGAGGCCGCCGACGCAATAGGTGATGCAAACCGCGCCCAGTCCTTGCACGCGCGCGTAAGCATCGGCGGCAAAGCCCGCGGCCTGTTCATCGCAAGTATTGACAATGCGGAGCGGGCTTTTTTGCAGCATGTCGTAGAAGCCGAGGACATAGTCGCCCGGCACGCCAAAAACATGGCGCACACCCAGCTTGCGCAGGCGTTCAATCAAATACTCGCCGATGATGCGGGACGGCATGACGCTTCATCGTGGCAAGGAAATCGGCGGCAGGCAACACTGTGGTTTTGCAATGCGGCCAGAGGGCAGATGTCTCAGTTTGAAACATCCGCTTCTCGTCTCAGCCTTTTTTCAAAGTGATCGACCAGCTTCTCAAAGGCATCTTGCAATCGCTCCCATCGGTCCTTAGGATTTGACGCAAGGAGTGATCCAATTTTTAGCTTTGGATGCGAACTAGAATATTCTAGAATGCGGTATCGAGCGTTAGCTGCGTAGTAATTAAACGCCCAATCCTTTGACTTTCTGTCCTGAGAATAAGCGATTGCGTTATTCATCAGCATCTCCTCTAAGAACAATTCTGCGCATAGGTTCGTGTCCGTAAAACGGCCCGTCTTGTCAGATAGAAAGGCCGAACGCCACAGAGAAAAGGACACTGCGATCAACATTTGCGCCTCCGCTCCAAACTTCTTTTCCCTAGCTTGGTCCGGAAAATCTCTGAGCAATCGATACAATCTTGCCGATACCTTCTGGTTCGCAGCCCGATTTTTAACAAGCCACTCAACATGGGTGGGGTCTGGCTTTTCGGTAGGCATTTTTCGATAATCTGTTTACGAGAGCAACGCGTAGGTCTTAAATCAAGTTTAAGTAAGCTTCTGCATTTTCCACGCCTAAGGATCCGAAGCTGAACCTGCGCGACTCGCGAGTGGCTCCGTAATCTCGGCAATCGTTGTTTAACTCAAACCATCCATTAAATCAAGAGGCAGTCGGCGTTGGCTCCTTCGCGGTGTGAGGCGGCTTTTTCAAGCTGTGTCGGCCAGCCACTCGGACAACCTATTTCCTTGAAAAATACTCTACCACCAAGCACATGCACTGACAGTTGGCCAAATCGCACGCTCCGACAGCAACGCTGCTCGCGGAAGCACGACCAAATCGCTTACTGGTTTGCGTTGTCATATTCCCGGATTCTCTCGAGACGCTTAGCCTCGATTTGTGCCAGTACCTCTTTCCCACGTTGAAGGTCTGCGTCACTTAATGGTAACGACATGATTGAATCCATTTGCTCTGCCACGCCGATTTGTGTCGCCCGCATCGACAATTCATAAGGGCACGCGTTGCGTTCGATCCGCTCCATGAATTGGAGAGCGACGGGGCCAAGATCATCCTTTTCGTTTTGCCTGCGGGTCAGCCATAGAACCAAATCGGCAAGTTGAATCCCGGGGCTCATCAAAGAATTGGTCTCCTTGAACTTACTACCTGGGACGCGACCGGTAGGAATTTGCTCTCCGAACCATTCGAATTTACCAACGGGCGCATTTGATAGAAGCTCGTGCCAATTTTCGAGAGCTGCCATTACTAAGCTCTCACGGTCGTGGCGGACTTCGATGACCGGGGCATTCCAGAGCTCGGATTTTGCCTGCACTTCATCGAGCAACGAAGGGAAGATCACAAGATGCGGAAGATGTCCGAGTCGCGCACTTCGGTCGGAGAACACCGAGATTTCTTCAGGATGCTGAATGGCCCAATCAGTAGCGTCGCCGACTAAAGTTCGCGAACGCTCATCGGGAATCCGTGATAGGTTTGCCGCCAAGCTCTTGAGGCATTGCAAAAATTTATTTTGTGCGCGGATTTGATTGGTTTCCATCATAGCGTCCCAAAATAATGTGAGGAGTGCCTCGTCCGTGGCCATCGAAAGTTTCAGAAGGCTCATTAGGCGCATTGGCCTGATGTTGTGGATGTGCCAGGGCACCGCTCTATTTTGCGCTTCATCAAATAGCGTGTCGTGCAGCTTTGTTAAAACGAGAAAGGGCTTGTGGATTTTCCCGATGAAAAAGTGCACGTTATCCCAGATCACTTTCTTCTTGATCTCCGGTAAGATTTTTTCCAGGGCGCGTCCGCCGAGCCGGTTTGCATGTAGAGACGGCTGGCCATGCTCTGCTGCGAGGCGTGCGAAGTCCTTCGCATAGACCACGTCCAAATCTGCTCGCGCGATTGCAGCGACCGAGTAAAAAAAGGGTTGGCTGCGATCAAAGAGATTTGGGCCTGTATTGCCTGACTCGTCAATGAATGCAAACATTCCCCATTCTAGCACATTGGGCTAATTTGCGCGACGAAGTCATACAGGAAAGCAGGTGTCAGTCATCACCTTTTGGACTTTTGCCGGTGTCACGCAGGAGAAGGGAAGCAGTCGGCGAGAGCGCCATAGTTCATTGCTTGCGGTCTGGGGAGCACACGCGCCCTCGCGTGTTGTGGTCGGCGCCACCGCCGACCACATCTTTGCATCTTCTCAAATTCCTGCTGCGGGAGGGGAGCAATCGGCGAGGGCGCCGACTGCGACACGCGAGGCGCGTATGCTCCCCGGAACCGAAAACAGAGCGGCCTCAGGGGAATTCAACCACGGATTTCACGGATGACACGGATAAGGAACGGCAATTTTCCCGTCTGTGAAATCGGTGAAATCCGTGGTTAAAAATTCTCCTGCTGCCATTTCCGAATCTTGTTGATCCTGTTCATCCTGTCAAAACCCCCTCCTCTTCTCTGCGTCCTCCGCACCTCTGCGCGAGATAAACCCATTAGAGAGACTGAAGTTCGCGGGCAAATTCGGAGGTCGCTCTAATACTTTATATTGATACTTGCGTTCCCACTTACGTGTGGTAATGTGGGTTTGTGAAGCGCTCCAGCGCATGTTCTTTGCAGGCCGACGAACCCCGTCTGCCGCGCGATGGCTGTCCCTTCTCCCAAGTGGAGAAAGTCAGGATGAGCGCGAGCCGCGAAAAAACCGAATGGAAAGCCGGTAGCAACGCTCGCCCTCACCCCGGCCCTCTCCTCCAGGAGAGGGAGAATTGTTCTCCGCACAATCAATATTCCAACGACTGGACTTGCCGGACGCGCATCGTGACAACTGGAGGCGGAGGAAAGCCTTTCCTACTCCTGGGGGAGAAGGTTAGGATGAGGGCGAACCTTGACCTGAATGAAAATCAAGTCATTGCCAGCGCTCGTCCTCACCCCCAGAACAGAACAACAGATGGGATGCACCGCCTGCGGTGCTGCCCTCTCCTCCAGGAGAGGGTGAATCGTCGGCTGGCTTTCAAATACCTGTGGCTGCCACGGCCAGACACTCATCGCCAAAACGAGCAGCGTCCAAAGCCGTTCCTTCTCTTGGGGGAGAAGGTTAGGATGAGGGCGAGCCTTGGAAAAACTGGATCGCACGCTCCCGCAAATCGCCCGCGTAAGTCGTTGATTTCCAGGATAGTTTCGGATAGTTTCACATCGTGTGATGCTTGGGGAGCGCGACCGTCTCGGTCGCTGCGGGGTGCGTCTCGCGCCCCGCTCAGGCTGGAAATGAAAAAACGGGGATGTGGTCGGCGAGACGCCAACCACGGCGGTCGGGACGACCGCGCTCCCCACGAATCGGATTCCAGGGTATTCGCGTCTCTTCGCGTTTATTCGCGGTTAAACTCGAGCTATCGGCGCACAGACGCAATCCGCCAAACGGTGCCGTGGCCGTCTTCGGTGACGAGGAGGGCGCCGTCGTGCGCTACGGTTATACCGACGGGTCTGCCCCAAACATTTTGATCATCGACGACAAAGCCGGTCATGAAGTCGTCGTATTGGCCGGTCGCCAGGCCATGGTTGAACCGGATGCGAACGACCTTGTAACCTGTGCGCGTGGAGCGATTCCACGAGCCATGCAGCGCGACAAAGGCGTCGCCCTGATACTCAGCGGGGAATGCCGCAACACCCGTGTCCGCGGTATAGAACGTCATTTCCAGCGAGGCCGAGTGCGACTGTTCCAGCACGTCCGGCACGATGGCCTTGCCCAGGAGATCCGGCCGCTCGCCGGCATGGCGCGGGTCCTCAAACTTGCCCAGATAATACCAGGGCCAGCCGTAAAAGCCGCCTTCCTTCACGCTCGTCACGTAATCCGGCACGAGGTTGTCCCCCAATCCGTCGCGCTCGTTCACGGACACCCAAAGATCGCCCGTGACCGGGTTGATGGCCATGCCGACGGCGTTGCGAATGCCGGTGGCATAAGCGTGTAGCGGCTCGTGTCCTTCAGGGTCCGTCACGAGGACATTGGCGCGATTGGCCTCGGATCCCCAAGTCGCGCCGAGACCGTGTTCGGACTCCCAGGCTTTGATTTCGTCCTCCGTTTTTTTCTTCATCTCCTCCCCGACATTCGATCCCGAACCGACCGAGATAAACATCCGCTTGCCGTCTTTGGAAAATATCACGTCCCGCGTGCTGTGTCCGCCGGTGCCATCTGCCAGTTTCTTGACAATGACTTCGGCTGGCCCCGAGGCTTTCAAATCGCCATTGTGATAGGGAAAGCGCACGACGGAATTGATATTGGCAACATAGAGCCACTGCGGATTGTCGCCCACTGGATAAAACGCAAGGCCGAAGGGACGCTCCAATCCTTCGGCAAAAACCTGGTTCTCCGAGGGAGCGTCAGCGCCGTCGGTCGTGCGCATTATGTGAACACGGTTTGCGCCGGTTTCCGAGATGAAGATGTCGCCATTGGGCGCCGTGCGAAGGAGTCTTGGATTGTCCAAACCCGACGCAAACTGTTTCACCTCGAACCCGGCTGGCACGGACAACGCGGCGTTGGCGGGTGCTGGCGCGACGTTCGGATTATTGCCGGCGGATTGCGTGGCGAACGGCGCCGGCAAGTCATCAGTCGTGAAATGATGTTGAACGCCCGGCGCTGCCCGCTGCCAATCGTTGGGATCATTGCCACCCGTGGGGTTTACTACGGAGAAGGCCGCGGTTTCCAAGGTAACGCCGTCAGGCACTTTGAGCGTCGCCAAATAAGCAATCAGATCCGCCCGGATGCTGGCATCTGGAATCGGGATCGGCATGGCCGTGCCTCGAACGGCTTTGGCGGGATCGGTCAGGAAGCGGTCCAGCGCCGCCGCATCCCAGACCAAGCCGGAATCTTTGAGCGCCTGGGTGTAGTTGAAGTGCGGGCTGGTTCCCGCCTTGCGCCCCATCACACCCAACAAGGTCGGACCTTGTTTGATGATCAAGGTATTGTCCGGGCCGAGGGCGGGGCTATGACAGATCGCGCAAGCCACTTGGAAGAACTTTTGCCCGCGCTCCGCATCGCCAACCGCCGCGTTCTGGGCTGTTGCGACGGCCGCACCGGCCAAAAACAACAGCCCGGCCGCCGATGCCCACCTCACTGACAACAAGAATCTCTTTGTCATAAATAATCTATTTCGAATTGTCGAAGTTATACAAAATCATTGGCATGGGTAGAGCGTCCCATTGCGCGTCGCCCCGAACCACTTTCACTTTGCAGATCCGAAATTGAATAGCCAACCAGGAAAGTTCAAGCAAGAAACTGGATATCGATCATGGGGTTTTCTCCCGCTGCACCCACCGGTAGGCGGCTTTGGCGTTCTGCGAGAAAATCATTTCCTCCACCCGGCGTCCGAGGCTGCGGAAGTAGTCTCCGATGATGCCCTGCACGGTGGCGAGGGGCGCAAACCGCCCGCTCACCGGCCAGTTGCTCGCGTAAATCAGACGTTCGGGGCCGAACATCGAACGCATCGCATCCAGCACCGGGCGATAGAACTCAACATCACTCGGCGCAGAGCCGTCGCTGCGACCGGTGCCTTCCACGAGGCCCGACAGCTTGCAGTAGATATTGGGTCGCTTAGCCAATGTCTCCATCTGCCTTACCCAATCAGCAGGGGGCGCTTTGCCGTCCACCGCAAGGCCCGCCAGATGGTTGATGATGATTCTCAGCGACGGCACTTCCATTGCCAGCCTGTCTGCAAACGGGAGAATCTCCATGCCTCCGAGCAAATCCAGCGACAAGTCGTGGTCCGCCAGCAGTTTCAAATCGCTGATAAAGGCGTCGGTCTGGCCAACGTCCAATTTGCGCTCGCCCAAGCGGATACCGCGAAAGAGCGGGTTGGCCGCAAACCGCTTCAAGTGCCCGGCGAATGGCGCCGTGCCGGCCGGCAGGTTGCCCACAAAGCCGACGATGAATGAGTCGTGCGCGGCGAGGTCGAGGATCCACTGATTGTCCTCCAGCCACGGGCTGGCCTCCACGACGACCGTGCCGGTTACGGGCCGGGGCACCGGCTGAGCGCGGTAGTTCTTGGGCAACACCGGACGATAGAGCAGTTTGTCGTCACGGGGCGGCCACGGGACGCCTTCAGCGCGAGTCGGGTCGTAGAAATGCGTGTGGGTGTCTATCACGGTGAAGCTACTTGCGCCACCAGTAGGTTGACCGCGCGCGGCTACGGCCCAGCCCGTCAAGGTCACTCCGGCGACGGCTTGAGTAGCGGTCGTTAGAAATTTCCTGCGCGTACAGATTGTGCTCATCTCATGTGCGGTTGGCCATCCGCAGGGATAGTCGCCGATAATGCGGGACGGCATGACGCTTCATGCTGGCAAGGAAACGCGCGGCAGGCAACACCGTGGTTTTGCCACATTATTTTAGAATCATTAAATAACGTCCCCTCGCCCCGCAGCGCGGGGAGAGGGACAGGGAGAGGGGCACGGACTGAGGTAACCTCCTCTCCCCAACCCTCTCCTCCACAAGTATGTGGAAGAGAGGGAGAAAGACAAAGTCGCCCTAAAAGTAAGATGCGCCTTTCACATGACCACGGCAAAACTCAATCTTGAGATTTCGGGAGGCTAGGTTAAACTGTCGGGATGAGCGCGGTTGAAGTCATAGTAGCCATCAAGAAGATGCCGCAGGTTCAGCGTCGGAAGGTTTATCGGTTTGTGGATGAACAATTGCGCCGCGAGGAAGAACGTCGCGACAACGAGGCGGCGAATCGTGCCCTGCAGGAAAAGGGCGTGAACATTCCGTGGCCTGAAGCCCGCAAGCGCCTGGGCTGGACGTGAACCGATCCCGCTTGCCCTCAACAGCAAATCACTCATCCTATTAATCATCCGCAAAGCTAATTCACAGGATCAGGGAGTTCAAGTCTCAATGCTCCAAATCGCTGATTGCGTCTGTTGCCGAGCAACGTCCTGTCAAGGTGGCCTATGAGGGATATCGACAAATTGCCATCCAGGCAGGCCAGCAGCCGTTAAATGATTTGTCACTGAAGTTTCGTAGATATAAGCGCTCATATTGGTGTCCACCACGAAAACCACTTCAAAGGAATACATGATTGGATCGGCATCCTCTGTGATGATTGTCACTGTGAGAGTGCCATTTCGAGAAACATTCGATATTCCTTGGAATTTGAGTAGCGGGAAAGGCTGTGCAAGAAATTTTGAAACGTCCTTATTCGCCTCCCAAACAACAGAGTCCGTAAAGCCGCCTCGCGGTACGCACCCCTTCCATCCATCCGTTAGTTGCAGCTTTATATCTGACCCCCACTCCAAAGCCAGCGACTCTACTTTCTTATTGTTCGAGGAATCATTGACGATTGAAAAAGCTAGCGTTTCAGTGGAGGAACCGCCGCCGCCAACTCTTACTGCATTTTCTCGTGAAAGCGGTACTACTAATGCCCCGATTTGCTTAATGGGAAACGCTTCCCCGTCACGCGCGACAAGGCACCTATTGGTCATTCCCAATGTCCATGGCTTCTTTCCAGATGCGTCAAAAGTGAAAAAAGTAAGATGAAAATGGGGTGCGTAATAGTCATACAGTTCGAAAACCATGCCGCCGCATAATGCAAGAAATAACCACGCCGCAATGAGCGCAACGCTGCGATCATCGGTCTTCTCAAGCGCGAACACAAAGCACCAAACAGTAACCAAGCATAACGCTAAAACGACAAGCCCCTTGACCCAACTATCATTCCAATGACCGCTCAGGCCCCTAATGGCCCCAATAATGAACGTGATGACACCAAAGCATCCAAGGACGGACTTACGACCAAATGGTTTTTCATCGCTTGGCATGACCTTTTGATGATTTGTTTTATTTCTGGCGTAACCGGAGCGCTGTTATGTCTCCTTATCCGTGCTCAATTAAAATTCGTATCTTTTTACCTTCTTGACCGGTGCATCGGCAGAGCAGTACCCGCACCGTGTCCTCGAATTTAGCGCCGCTCCGCTTCGGCGGCGGCTCTTTCGGCAGCGTCTTGTTCGCGGGCTGTTTCTTTTCCATGGTGTCGTTTCCGCCCCCAGTGGTAGCGAATTCTCGGGGGGCTTAACAAGGCAATCCGAACAATAATCAAGAAGCGTCAATCGGCAAGAAGCGTGGCGGGAGACGCACCACGCGGCGACCGGGATGGTCGCGCTCCCCAGAATAAACCTGCGGTACGGGCGATTCCGACGACTAGGAGCTTGTTCGGCGGATTTATGCTGAAAAGGCGCGGTTTAAGGAATAAACTTAATTGCCTATGCCGCAATGACTAAGAACATAAAACGGCGCAGCGTATCTTAGTACTGACAGAAAAAAGAAGCCCTTTTTCGGGTGTTTTGGCAGCTAAATCGATGTTTCAGGTAACAAAAAACGAGTTTGCTTTTGAGTTGTGGCGATTATTTAAGATTTTCTGAGTTGCAAGCCGTTGCAGATAAGTAATTAGCATCAATTCAGACCCTCCAAAAAAAATCATACCAAAAAGCCTACGGTAGGTTTTTTGGTTTTTGGGGACTGGCGTAAAGTCATCTCCATGATGAGTTATAAAAACATCAGTGGGAAGCAGCAACCGCGAATGGACGCGAATTTACGCGAATCTTGGAGAGCGGGACGTCTTGGTCGCTACGGGGTGCGTTTAGCGCCCCGCTCCAACAGGAAAGAAACAAACAGGGATGTGTTCGGCGAGACGCCAAAAACGTCGCTCGATCTGTCTTCCCACCGCTTCGACGCGACAAGGACAATCGCCCTGCCGAAGGATTGGATTTCAAAGTATTCGCGTTTATTCGAGTCCATTCGCAGTTCCATCTGTAACTCGTTGATTTGCAGGCAAGGCCTTACGCAAGTTGTTGATTTTCATGATATTTCCACTTATTTTCACGTGGTTCCTCTGGCGTCCATGGCCGGTTCCGCTCAAGTTCCCAAGGGTTCAGAAACAGCTTATGCAACTCGTTGATTTCCATGATCGTTTTAGATAATTCTCGCGCGCCCTTGGCCTACTCCCTCGCCTTCATCCTCAACAATCCGGGGGATTGGAGGGACTTTGAACTTTGAACTTTAAACTTGCAGGGTGGGAGGGCAAGGCCAATCATCGCCTCGCAAGCAAACTGAGACCGTCAACGCATCGAACAGCGAACTTATGAATCAGCGCCCAATTTCCACCCTGATCTTTGGCATCCTGAACATTGGTCTTGGGTTGTTGAAACTGATCTGGCCGCTGGTGGCGGCGGCTTTGGCCCACCTCAAGCTCGGCGGCCACTCCAGCATGGCCGCGCTGCAATCCGATCCGACTTACATTGCATTGACCAAACTTGCAACTTGGACGGGCGTGGTTTTCGGCGTGGCGCTGCTGGCTTTTGGCATCGGATTGCTGCTCTTGCAAAACTGGGCGCGCCTCGGTTCTATCGTGTATGCTGTAGTTGACATCGTGTTTGTGCTGATTACGTCCATGCTCATGTGGCCGATCACGAAGCGCATGCTGGAGCAGATGCCCAACGTGCCGCCCGGCATGATGGCAGGGTTCGCCATGATTGGCATGGTGATCGGAATCTTCCTTGGGCTTATTTACCCAGTACTGCTGCTTTTCTTCATGACACGGACCAATGTGATCGAGGCCTGCGAACGGCAACAGCCCGCGGCCCCGGCTTAAGTCCTATGAGGCCGCCATGGAACCTCCGCCCCAAAACGCTCAAGACGCCTTTCCTCCATCGACAGGCCTGGCCCTGGCCAGCTTGTTGCTCGGAATGGCCGCGATCGGGCTGAGTTTTCTTTTGGTGGGTTTCCTGGCTGGGTTGGTGGGACTCGCTCTGGGGATCGCTTATCTGATGCAGAAACGCGGCCCTACGACAATGGCGCGTTGGGGCGTTGGTCTTTCCGTGTTCGGCATATTGGCGAGCATCGGCTTCGCGGTTCTTTATTTCCACTATTACCGTATGATGAGCGGCGCATTTGCCGGTGCCAATGTGGCTCCCACCGGCGCATTGTCCAATCCGTCGCCGCTGCCGTCCAGCAGTTCGCTGCTAAAGTCAAACCTAGTTTGGTCCGTGACGATTCCCGGTGCGCAGGCTTTGTGTGTGGGTGATTGGGAGAGCGACGGCGCCGCGCGCGTGCTGGTTGCGGCCGTCCGTACTCTGCACGTGCTCGATTTGGCGGGGGTGGAAAAATCCACCCTTCCGCTGCCGGACCAGTTCACCTCGATTGAATGCGGCCGGACCAAGTCTGCCGGTGCGCGAATGTTGGGATACACCCCATGGGGGCGTCAAGTTACGGTCATCGATCACTCTGGCAAATTGGCGTTGAGCCAGAGTGCCGGCATGGGCGTTAATGGCGCGCACTGGGGCGATTTGGATGGCAGCGGCAACGACGCCATGATCATCGGCATGAATGGTTTCGGCGGCTTGGAAGCGTTGTCCAGCGAGGGCAAGAAGCTTTGGTCCGCGAGCTTGGGCAATGTTTGGAGCCAAGCCATCGTTCCTGCTGCGCCCGGTCGTCCGCCTCTGGTGCTTGCTACCGACGCCAGCGGTTCGATCCATGTGTTTGATGCAGCCGGCAAACATCAAAACGCTCTGCGCCCTGAAGGCGGGTATTACACAGGGATGGCGGCGGGTGTGGTGGAGAGTAATTCGGTGCAAATAATCGCTTTCAGTGCCGGCGCGGTCGTAGCCTTCGATCAGTCAGGAAAAGTTGCCTGGATCACATCTGCGTCCGGGACCACCGCGCCCGCCAGCAGCGCTCACGTCAGCGCGGTCTTAGGCGATTTCGCGGGCGACGGCGCCAAAGAGTGGGCGTTCATTGACGGCAGCGGCGACTTGGTCATCGCGACAACCGGCGGCCAAAAACTCGCCTCGATTCCGACCCCGAGCACAATCGGAGGTTTCAGCATTGCACCCCGACAAGGCCAGGGCGCACTTCTGTTGACATTGGATAACGGCGTCGTGCAGGCATATTCGTTTCAACATTGATGCAAGTCATTATGCTCCTGCATTTTGCAATGAATCCAAAAGGGCTCGTAAAGTCAGACAATCGACCGGAGAAAGGCCCGAAAAAAATGTTAATTTTTTGCTTTTAAGGAGTTGACAATGTACACCGGCACTGTAATCTTGCCCTTGAACATGCAGACACAAATTAAGTTTTCTATGAAAAGATTCCAAACTATTGCGGCCTATTTTTTGGTGCTGGCGCTGGTCGGTGTTTCTTCCCTCAAGTCGGCTGAGCCCGGCAGAATGCTCGGCAAAGCTGTCGTCAGAGCCGTTCACGGGACCGCGCAGTACTCCTTTGGCGGAGTGACGAGCGATTTGAAACCAGGCATGAAGTTGGACGCCGGGGTGACGGTTATCACTGGCCCCGATTCCTATGTCTATTTGAGCGTCAATGGTTCGATGTCTGCGGTGCGCGTGTCGGCAGATACAACTTTGATTTTGGAGAAGATGGATCGCATTGGGCCAGGGCGCGACGGTGACACCGAGACCATGCTTAATCTCCAGGCCGGCACGATTCTGGGCCAAGTTCAAAAAGTCTCGGCCAATTCCCGTTACGAGATCACCACACCTCACGGCGTAGCCGGAATCCGCGGAACGGATTGGAACGTTGCGGTCACTGCGCTGGCCAACGGCCAATACGAAGTCACTTTCGAGGCCGTGCAAGGCACGCTGGTGGCTTCGGCGGTCGTCAACGGCAATCTTACCACGAAGACACTCAACGGCGGCGAATCCTGGACAGTAGGCGGCGATGTTATTCCTGTGCAGATACAATTGCTGCAGTGGCAACTGGATCAGATCAACCTCATGATCAACGAAGTTAGCAGCGGGGCCACTCCTACCCCGGCCCCGATCGGGCAGCCAATCATTCAACCCTTCGACGGTGGTCCAGAGCCGGGCCAAGCGCCCGCTTCTGGCGCGAGCCCGCCGACGCCCACTCCTAATCCCTTTACGCCTCCGAATACGGATGCGAAAGGTGGCAAATAGTCTGGCTAGGGTTTAATTTCAACCCGGAGTAACTTGTGTTGCTCCGGGTTTTTTGTTTAGTTGATGGCCGTGCGCCTCAGTTTCCTCAAATCGCCGACGTTTTTCATCGCCGCACTCGTCGTTGTTTTATGTTGCGTTCTGGAATTCGTGCATCTCGCTGGCGTGAATCGCTTGGAATGGATGACGTTCGATTGGCGTGTGCGTCTGGCTCACAGCATTCAGAGTACGGCGTCGGACACCGTCACCAATCTCGGCATGGTGGAAATCACAGACAACACCATTTACGAAGTAAAAAATGATGCGCACCTGGACGTCGATTACGGTCTCTATTGGCCACGCGTCGTTTATGCCTCAGCGTTAAAGGAACTCACTCTGGAAGGGGCCAAGGCGGTGGCATTCGATGTCCTTTTCGCCGAACTACGCGACGACCAGGCGCTGGTGGCTTCGCCCGACGGTTCAATCGAGGCGCCGGATGATATTTTTGCCGAGCAATTGAAGCAGTCAAGCAACGTCATTCTCGCGGCCGCACACGATGAGATGCCGAACTTGAAGTTTCGCACCAACGCCTGGCAAGTCGCCAATATTACCGTGGATCGCGATGTTGACGGTGTGTTGCGCCGCGACCGAGTCTTCCAGGAGTATCGCGTCTGGGACCCTGCCATCAATCAGGCGGCGGCGGCTTTGGCGTGGAACTTGCCAGAAACCATTGAGGACCGCGTCAATCACAAGATCACGTTTGTCAGCAGGCTTAATGGGGAAAAGTGGACTTACGCCACTGACGACGAAGGAAGGATCCCCTACGGCAAGTTTGTCGTTGAGGCGAAACCGGGAGATCCTGACAAGATCGTGCCAGACCAGATTTTTCGGGCCTGGAGCATGGGAATCCTTCTGGCGGCGCGTGAGCTGAAACTCGACTTGGACCATCCCGTATTCGAACCAGGTCGAGTCATCTTGCATGGCCCGGGTGGGCTGACACGTTCCATTCCGGTGGACGACCAGAATTATTTCTACATCGATTGGTCGGTCGCGCAAAACGACCCGCAAGTACCGCGCATGCCGTTCGAGTTGTTGCTCGCGGCTCTGGTCCAGCGCAAGCACGGACATCCGATGGCCGATTACTGGAAAGACAAAATGGCCATCATCGGCTCGCAAGCCACTGGCAACGATCTGGCGGATGTCGGGGCCACTCCGCTTTCGAGCAGCACGTTTCTTGTCACCAAACATTTGAACGTGGCCCGTTCGGTCATTGCCGGCCGGTTTGTCCAGCCAACGCCCCTGGCGCTGAACTTGGCGCTCATCGTCATCGTTGGATTCCTCTCGGCTTGGATTACCTGGGTGGTGGAGTGGCCCTTCACGGGTACTCTTCTCGTGCTCGGCGTCGCGGCCCTCTGCGTCGCCCTCAGCGCCTGGCTTTATGTGCAATGGCGCGTCTGGGTGCCGATTTTCCTGCCGGTGATCTGCGCCGACATTGTCAACCATGGCTGCGCGCTGGTTTATCGCGTGCGCTTCGAGCAATCTCAAAAGAAGTTGATCAAGCAGCTTTTTTCGCGTGTGCTTTCTCCGGACGTTGTCAACGAACTATTGCAGAAGGCCAGGATCCAGACTGACGGCCAGCGCCTTGAGATCACGATCTACTTCGCCGATGTGCGCGGATTTACCGAGTTGACGGATTCAACGCAAGCGCAAGCCGACGCCTACGTCAAAGAACACCACCTTTCCGGCGCCGAGGCCGAGGCTTATTTCGACGCCCAGGCCAAGGAGACGTTGGAAACCGTGAGCACTTATCTGGGCCTGCTCGCCGACATCGTGAAGAGTCACAAGGGCACGCTCGACAAATACATTGGCGATTGTGTGATG
>DASYNM010000596.1:0-11155 GCA_036008545.1 Verrucomicrobiia bacterium | reverse complement strand
CCAGTTCAAGGCCGCTGGCACGCCCGCCGACTCGAGCATATCTGCCATCGTGAGGGTCGCTTCCAAGCTCATGGGATTGATTTGCAAAGCGCGATGGAGGCAAAGGGCGGCCTGGCCCAAGTCTTTCTCGTTCAGATACTGGTGCGCCTCAGCGATGCGACGGCGCTCAGTGGCAGTCCGGTAGGCCTTGCGCCCAAACCAGCCCGCCGCCGCTACCGCCGTGAGGGCCATCGCAAAAATCAGTGTTTTCTTCACAAGACTATTCATAAGTTATCCAGACAGGCATGCATACAACCCGCTTCTAAACTAGCAGAACACAACGCCGTGCTCTCGGATCATTAATTTAGGACATCAATATCAAAAATCGGGACAAGCGGCGTAGCCAGGCTTAATTCCTCGGACACAAGCAATTAGGACTAAATGCGATCGCGGACTCCACGCTTTTGGCGCATCAGCGCGCTTTCTCCACAAAGATCTGGAATATGTTAAATCGCGGCAACGAAATGCTTGTCGCATTGCCTCAAGACAGGCCAACAGTTAGATTGTCCATCGCGTTCTCTTGCGATAGATTAGTGCGTAAATTCATTATGTCATTTTTTGAAGGAAAACTCATTCCCTTGCGCGTGCTCGGGTTCGCGGTTTTGATTTGCGCGGGGAGCCAAGCCAAGGGGAACGGGCCGGCTTTCCTGGTCAGCGTTAGCAACGCCTCGCCTCGCCTTTCCGAAATGCTGGAAATCACCACCGAGCCCTTTGGGACTACCGTGATTACCGCCACGAACGCGGGGATTATTTCCACCAACGCTGCCCCATGGTCAGGCATGGCGTTCAGCCCGGGTGGAACACTGTACGGGATCACGCTCGGCAGCGAGTTGGCCGCCATTGATCCCACCACGGCCGCGTATTCAGTTTTTAGTAATTTACACTTAACAGCCAGCGCGAGTGGAGTTGAGAATTTGGTCTCCGGGGCAAGTCTGGCGTTTTCCACCAACGGCTCCGGTTATGTGTCCGACGGGGTAAATCTTTACACAGCAAACTTCGCCAGCGGCTTATGTTCGTACGTCGGCACTTTTCCGCAAGTCGGACAGGGAGGATGCTTGGCCGAGGCGCCAGATGGGACGATGTTCGGTCTTTTCCTCAATCTCTACACGGTTAATCTGACCAACGCGCAGGTCACACAAATCGGCCCGGCTTCCTCCTTCGGAAGCGGGAATAATCCGATCTTCGCCTTGAGCGCCGCTTTTGGATCGGACAGTAATCTCTACATGGTGGGCTGGGACAACGCCAAGGCCGACCATCCGATGTTATACCTGGTGCTTACCAATGACGGGGCGGCCATCGCCTTGGGCAGCCTGCCCTTCGGGTCACACGGCTTGGTGGCGCTTAACTCAGCCAACCCCGATGCGCCAACCATCGTTTTTCCCCCCGCCAATCAGGCGGTCATGGCGGGCCAGACGGCGACCTTTTCCGTGAGCGGCCGTGGGACGCCCACTCCGGCGGCCCAATGGTATTTTGAAGGCGCGGCGGCCCCCAACGCAACCAACTCCACGCTGACCTTCACCAACGTCTCGCCGACCAATGCCGGGGCGTACTTTGTTATTCTCAGCAACACGAACGGAACGGCCACGAGCGAGGTGGTAACGCTCACGGTGACAGCGCCCATATTGGCCAGCACCGGTTCCACCGGCGATTTTACAAACTCCATTTTGGCTTTGACCACCAATCCGCCCACGGAAACAGTGTTACTGAAATCCAACGCATTTTTCTCCAACTTGAGTTTTGGGCCTCGAGGAGGCTTATTCGCCATGGCTGAGCGCTCCATCACTAACGGAACTGCCCCCCCTGGGGATACGAACGCGCAGGCTGTCTCTCTGTATTCCGTTAACACGCAAACATGGACGACCAACTTCATCGGCGATGTTCAGACCAATGAGGTCAACGCACAATCGACTCCGGTCGGAATGGCTTTTTCGCCGTCAGGGGTCTTGTATGCCTCGTTCGATGGCAGTCTTTACACCGTTGACAGCACCACCGCCCAGGCAAGCAAGGTGGGAAACTTTCCTACCGGCATTGTCATCGGGGGCATCGCTTTCACTACTGGCGGGACGCTCTACGGCGGGGAAACTAATCTCTACACCATCAATCTGACCAACGCCAGTGTCACCAAAGTTGGCGCGTTGAACGGCGCGGGCGCTTCCATTCTTGCGGACATGAAATACGGCGCGGACGGTTTCCTTTACTTTTGTGACGGCGCTTTGGATGGCAACCTCTATCGGCTGAACCCGGCCAACGCTCAGGTTGCCGTGGCGGCAAATTATCCGGTCGCGTTGTTCGGGCTTGCGTTCGTCCCAATCCCGACAGTCCTTGAGGCGGAACCATCCAATCAGGTGGTCGTGACTGGCACAGCAGCGGTTTTCTCGGTCACGGCCACAGGTACGGTTCCGCTGAATTATCAATGGTACTTCGACAAGGCCCCCATCCAAGGCGCCACAAATTCCCTGTTGAATATTGCCACAGCGTTGGCCAAGAACAACGGGACCTACTATGTGGTAGTGAGCAATTCGTTGGGGCCAGTGACCAGTTCTGTTGTGACGCTGACCACTTACACGCCTTCAATGATCACGCGGCCGCCCAAAGCTGAAGTCATCACGGCGGGTCAAACCATCGCCTTGAGCGTTGAGGCAACGGGGACCACTCTGCAATACCAATGGCAGTTGGATGGAACCAATTTACCAGGAAAAACCGCCGCAGGCCTGACCATCCGCGATGCCCAAGCCGCTGACGCCGGCACCTACACGGTCCTGGTTTCAGTCCCTTTTGTCGCGATGCCTAGTTCGGCTTCGGCGAGCGTGGGAGTGCTTCCTGCAACGCCCGTGATTTCTTCTCCGGCGAACCATTCTGTGACAGGCCAGGGCAACTTGAGCATAACAGGACGCGAAGCGGACAATGGCGGCGTGGACACGATTATGTATCAACTCAACGGCGGCGCGCCCACAAGCGCCGATGTCTCCAGCAATGGGCTGACGTGGTCCGCCGCTGTCGCGCTCGTGCCTGGCACCAATGTTTTTCTCGTCTGGGCAACAAACGCTTCGGGGGCGTCGGCCATCGTGAAAGCTTCGTTTATCTTCAATCCGTTTATTCCCGTCGCCGGAGGGTATTATGGACTTTTCTCCGATGACGTTTCCCCGGCGTTTACCAACGCAGGATATTTTAACTTGACGCTGGAGAGCGATCGCGTCTTCAGCGGCGACATCCTTCTCGATGGCACGAAGACTTCGTTCACCGGCCGGTTTGACACCAACGGGGCGGCGGCCTTGGTGGCAAGCAATGCGCCGCGCCGTGACTTTGCGATGACGTTGCAATTGGATCTGAGCGGCGTCAACCCGTTGACAGGTTCTATATCCAATACCACGCAAGCCTGGTCGGCTTCGGTGAACGCCGTTCGCGCGGGTTTTGGCGGGACCTTGCCCGCAACCAATTACGAGGGGAATTATGTGCTGGCTATCAGTAACGCGAACAACGCCGCGGCGGCGCCTCCAGGCTACAGCTACGCCTTGGCACGCATCGGCCCGACCGGAGGCGTCACCTTGAGCGGCACGATGGCGGATGGGGCGGTCTTCACGTCCACCGGAACGGGCATTTCCCAGAGCGGCGACTGGCCGTTGTATGGCTCACTTTTTTCCGGCAAAGGTTCGGTGTTGGCCTGGATCAAGTTCCCTCAACATTCTGCTCAAAGCCAGATGACATCTGGGCAAGCACTGTGGTTTGAAACATCCGGAGCGGATTCCCATTATTACACGAACGGATTCAACCTGCTGACCAACCAGCTAAGTTTGATTGTAAATCGCTACCTCGCCCCGCCCAAAGGAACCGCTGTCCTGCCGAGCGTCAATTATACGGTTCAATTATTCGGCGGCAACTTGGGCGCGAGCCTAAGCAACAATATCACAATCAACGCGAACAATGTCGTTGCTGTCGCGGGGCCTAACAGCGACAAACTGAGCATCACCATTAACGCCGCCGCTGGAACGATTAGCGGTAGCTTCGTGAGTCCGGTCACCAGCACCACCGCCGCCCTCAAGGGCGTCTTGCTGCCGGACAACAACGCCGCACTCGGATTTTTCCTCGGCCCCAACGAGGGCGGCGGCATCCTCATCCAGCCATAGGAAGCGAATCAAGGCTGCAAATTGAAGGCACCGGCATTAGTCGGAGTGAGGAAAAAACCGCCGGCGTTGGTGGTGTTCTGAAGGATCACTCCTGTGGCGCGGCTGGTTCCATTGCCGCTGTCGAAGGTGAAGGTCAATAAGCCGGTTTTTGGATTGATTGCGCCCGTCAACAAGTTGGTCGGGGGGACGCTCAAGTTTGTAAGAATGTTGTTGCTCACGGCTATGTTAGTGAAGGCCAGGAATAGACCGCTGTTGGAAATGACGAGTTGTCCATCGGTTAATGAAATGGCCGAGGACTTAGCCGGCGGGTTGGTCCAAAGCGCGCCCTGGCTGGACAGGATGTTGGTAAAGCCGTTCGTGTAGAGTGCGGCGGAAGCATTCTGGTTCTTGATCCACGTCAGGACGTTCGAAGGGGCGGCAGCCTGGAGGTTGGTGAGGTTGATCCAGCCCAACAGCAAGCCGGGATTAGGGTTCGCTTGGTTGGTGTAGAGAACGGCGTAAACAGGGAGGTCGCCTGAGCGCGAGACCGGCACGTTTTGGCTATAGCTGGTCCCATCGGCCATTGCGCCGCTGAGAGTAACGATGCCGGCATGGTTGGTGACAAGGGCGTAACCATCGCCCGGCGGCGAATCCGCCGGGACATTGGTGGACGCCTCAAAAAGAATTGTGTACTCGGCCGACGGCAAGTTGTCGGAAGCCAAATCGGCGACGAGATTGGCGGTCCATCCAGAGCCGGAAACGGTTCCCGTAATTTGCGGGTTCGTGCTGTCGAGCGTCAAGTCAACCTGGAGAGGGCCGGCACTGAATGCGGTCTTGCCTGATGCATCGAAATTGGCGGTAAATGGGTAACGTTGTCCAGCTTGCAAAAGGCTCCCGCTGCATGCGCCGGTGTTCCTAAGAACGAAGTTGTTGAGCATCCCGGAAGTCTCCACGGCGACGGCGTTGGCCGGATAGAAGAGACCGTTGTAAGTTCCGGCCGCGGCAGGGAAAAAATTGGAGTCGAACGTGGCTGTCAAAACCAAGTTTGACTGCATGATAAACGACAACACCGGGTCGACGGTGACACCTTCGGCGCTGACCCAGTTGCTGAAGAGGGACGATTTGCCCGGTGTGGCCGTGATTGTATATCGCTCGCCGAGGTTGAGCCTTGCGCCGTTGGTGGGCGCAACGTCGCCAGGAATGGATGCCGTTCCTTTGAGGGTGCCACGGCCAGTTCCGGCTTGCAGGATTTCAAGCTGGGCGGGGACTTTGTAGAAGAAGGTCCGCGAAACGCTTGCTGAGGTGTCGCCGGCCCCATCCTCGCCTGTCACTGTCAGTGTATTGGTGCCGGGCAGCGGCACGACCGCGATGGACCAGTTGGAGACCGAACCGGAGCCAGCAGTGAGCGTTGTTGAACCGCTGGAAGAGGTCCCGCTGAAGCTGTTCACAAGGGTGTAGTTGACACTCGCCAGGCCGAGGTGACCGGAAGCGGTACCGTTGAAAATGGGCGTGGAAGTGCGGAGATTGGCCGCCGGAGAGGAAATGGTAACCACCGGAGGAAGCGCGTTAAAAACCGCAGTCGCGGAAAAACCGGGTTGCATAATGAACGTCAGAGTCGGAGTAACACTGCTGCCCAAGCTGCTGACCCACTTGCCGAAAACGGAGAACTGGTCCGGTTTGGCGGTGATGGTGTAGCTCTCAGTCAGGTTGAGCATGGCGCCGTTGGCGGGCAGGATGTCGCCAGCCACCGCCGCGGTGGCTGTGAACGTGCCGTTTCCAGTTCCACTCTTAAGCAAGGTAAATGGAGCCGGCACTTTGTAAAAAAATTTCCGGGACACGATTGGTGAGACGCCGCCAGAGATATCCTGGCATCGGACCGCCAGAGTGTTCGTGCCTGGCAAGGGAGTCGCCGTGATGGACCAGTTGGAGACAGCGGCACCCGGAGCCATCGTCGCTGCACCGGTCATGACGGAAGCTGTAGCGGCATTGGTCAACCAATACTGGACACCAGCGAGGCGGACGTTGTTGGAATTGACTCCAGCCAAGACCGGCGAGGTGGTCGCGGTTCCGTTGAAGATTGGCGAAGCGACGCGCCCGTTCGCCGTCGGGGAGGAAATCAAAACGGCGGGGGATTGGCGCGCCGAAAAATCGGCTGTCAAAACGAGGTTTGACTGCATGATGAACGAAAGCGTTGGAGTGAAGGTGACCACGCCGCCGCTGGTCCAATTGCTGAACACCGACGATTTGGGGGTGGCGGTAATGGAATAACCAGCGCCGAGGTCGAGCATGGCGCCGTTGCTGAAAGTGAACGTGCCGGTTCCGCTGCCGGTCGTGACGATCGTCAAGCGCGCCGGCACTTCGTAGAAAAACGACCGGGAAACAACGGGCGACATGCTTCCCGAAACATCTACGCTTTGCACCGAGAGGATATTCGAGCCGGGAAACGGAGTGGCCATGAAGGCCCAATTGGAGGCGCCGCCAGCGCCGGTGGCGAGGGCAGCCGTGCCAGTGATGTTGGAACCGTTTAGGAGGTTAGAGATCGAAAAAATGACGTTCGTCAAGACGGTTTCGCTGGCAGCGTTATTGGTGAATAGCGCATTAGTGGCAGAGCCGGCGAACACTGGCGCGTTGGTGCGGGCGTTGGGCAGCGGGGACGAAATGGAAATCCCTGGTGGATCGACCGTCAAGACCGTTACGGAACTCGTTGCGGCGCCCCAAGTATTACTGATGAGGAGCGCGTAGCTCCCGACATCGCCAGCGGAAACGGGCTCGATGGTTAATGAATTTGTCGGGGAACCACCCTCATCGCTTAAATTGGTTCCATTCCGTAACCATTGGTAGCTCAGGGGCTCAGACCCTTGGGCGTAATTGGAAAAGGTGACTGAAGCGCCGACCAGCACATTGGTCAGCGCCGGCGGAGGGTTGGTAAGGGAGACGAAGAAAGGCGGGCTAAAGTTGGATTCGGAAATCTGATAGATAAGGCCAGAACCATTCGTACCACCCGCTGTACAAGTGCCGTAAAGATTGCCCAGATTGTCGGCGGTCAGGGCGGCCGAGGGATTCGCGCCGCCGGCATTATCCAAGTTGGAATTCAAGCCGCCAAAGGAGTAGGAGCCGAAACCGCCAGAAGACGTGATTCGGAACAGCGTGCCATTGCCGTTCAATCCGTTGGTGCCGGTCGTCCCATAGAAATTGCCGTCCGCGGCCGAGGTCAGGGCGGCGCCCGCTCCCGCATTCAATAGCGGAAATGAATGGAGCAAAGTCACACCGCCTGTGTTCGTGATCTCAAAAATCGAGCCGCCGCCCTGGCTGCCCCCATAAGCACTGGTCCCATAGAAATTTCCGTTGGTGCCCTGCGCCAGGGTGGCGTTTGGGGTGACCGGGTTGCTGGCGGGCGCGTCGCCGTTGAACGAATAGATTTGGGTGAATTGGCCGGCCACGGTAAATTCAAAAAATGTGCCGGCATCGCCCAAACCGCCCTGCTGCGTGGTGCCGTAGAAAACGCCGTTGCTTCCTAGAACAAGAGCGTTGGGGACGGCCCCATTAGTGGTGAAAGCGCCGGCAGCCGATTTGCTGAAGGAATACAAGCTGGTAAACACACCCGCAGGAGTCAGTCGAAAAATCGTGCCGGTGCCGTTGGCGCCTCCGTATTGGGTCGTTCCATAGAAATTGCCGTCGCTCCCCTGCACCAAAGCACCAACGGGCGTCGCGCCGTCGGCGCTGGTCCCCTGGCCGGACGAGTTGGTGATGGTCGCCGCGAAGGTATGCAGGTTTGTAAAGGCTCCGGACGAAGAAAGCTCAAAAATCGTGCCGTTGAAATTAGAGCCTCCGCTCTGGGTGGTGCCGTAGAAATTTCCGTTGGTTCCCTGCGCCAGACTATTCGGTCCCAAATTGTAATTGATATCGCCGGAATTATTGGTGGCCGGGGCGAAGGAATACAGATTGGAAAGGCTGCCAGAGATGGTCATTCGGAATATGGAGCCCGCGCCGTAGGCGCTGCCACGCGAGGTTGTGCCGTACAAATTCCCGTCATTACCCAGAACCATTGTGGACGCCGGGGCCAGTCCATCGCTGTTGGTTGCCGGCGAGTCTTCAGAGAATTCCGGGGCGGAAAAGGAGTAGAGAATCGTTGGACCGGCCGTGGCCACGCTCGGGAAAGCCAGCAGGCATGTCGCCATGGCCGCCAGCAGTACCGGCCACGCCAGGCGATGTTGCCCAAGCAGTTGGAGGAGGAAAACACGCATACCAGCCGTCATCGCACAAATTAAGAGGTTTGGACTCTCCTCAAACCTCCCAAATGAGTCAAGGCATTATGGCCTTAAATCGCAGATGTAACCGGAACGTCACTTCGGAACGCCACTTGGGGCTTGTTGCACAATTGTCACACGATCGCTCTTGCACTAAGGGCAAAAGACGGTATCAAGAAGCCCGCAAAAAGCACATTTAGGCCGACTACGAATGAATCTGAAACGCAAATTAGCGGGAATTGTGGCTGGAGCGGCGGTATTACTGACGTTGGCCGCCACGGCGAAAGCCCAAGTCTCCGGGGACGCGATTCTGGACAAGTTGGTAGCCAAGGGCATCCTGACGCAAGAGGAAGCGGCGCAACTCAAAAAGGAAGCCGCGACCAACAATGCGGGAAGTTATAACAATGCTCAATTTCCGAAGTTTAAGTTGAGCAGCGCCTTCAAAGACGCGGAGTTGTACGGCGATCTGCGGTTTCGCTTCGAATCCCGCTCCGCCAAACTCGGCCCGGAGGCCGGTAGCATCTACGACGCCGAGAATCGGTGGCGTTACGCTTTGCGCATCGGAGTGCGTGGTGACTTGGTCGATGATTTTTATTACGGCTTGCGCCTGGAGACCTCGCCGAACGAGCGTTCACCCTGGAACACCATCGGCAACGGCGGCGGCAGCACGCCCACCTATTATGGGCCGTTCAGCAAAGCCAACAACTACAGCGTTTTTGTCGGTCAGGCTTACGTGGGATGGCGTCCAACACCGTGGCTGGACGTGTCGGTGGGCCGAGTGCCGCAGCCGCTCTATACCACCTCGATGGTTTGGGATTCGGACTTCAGCCCGGAAGGGGCCGTGGAAAAGATAAAATATTCCAAGGGTCCGGTGGACTATTTTGTGACCCTCGCACAATACGTGTACCAGGATGTCTCGCCTGGAAGTGATTATGCAATACAAGGTGGATCAAATGCGTTAAGCTTTTTAGGAGACCTCTCCGACCATAATGCCTACCTGCTGGCCTGGCAGTTGGGGGCGACTTATCATGTGGATAAAGATTTGTGGGCCAAAGTTGCACCCGTCGTCTATACTTATGTGGGACATGGCAACGCAAGTGACGGATTTTACGGGCCATTCGTGGGCCAGGGTGAATCTGGCTATACCTTCCTGCCAGGAACCTCCACGAGCGGCCTCCCCGGAGCGTTCGTTTTCGAAGGCGTTCCCGCCAGCTACAACCAGACTGGCATTAACGATCTGGCCATCGTCGAAATACCAATGGAGGTGGACTTCAAGCTTGGGTCGCTGGATGCCAAGGCATTTGGCGATTACAGCATCAATTTGCAAGGGGACGATCGAGCTCGCGCGGCCTACGCGGCAGGAGGGAAGACAGCTTTCCCCGGAGGCTTGCAACTCAACCAAGGCCAGGCCATGCAAATAGGTCTGGCAGTCGGAAATAACCTTGGATTAGTCTATGGTACAACGTCGAAAAAAGGGACATGGGAGGCGCGAGCCTATTGGCAACACGTCGAACAGTATGCGTTGGATCCCAACCTTTTGGATTCAGATTTTTTTGAAGGCCGTGGCAACATGCAAGGAATTTACACCGCCTTTGCTTACAGTTTCACCGACGCCATCATCGCCACCGTCCGCTACGGCTTGGCCGGACGCATCAACGGCCAATTGGGCACCGGCGGCTACAATGCCGATTTGCCTCTGCCGAATCCGATCACTAGATACCAAGTCCTCCAAATGGACTTGACGATGAGATTCTAGGATCGAGGCGGAAACCCTTAATTCTCCCTTTACTTTTCCGGCAGCAACACCGTCACCCGGCCTGCGTACTCCATCAATTGTTTCTTTTTCTTCTTCTTGTCGATGTCATCTCCAGTGTCATTGGCCGCCAGGTCCGAATTGGATTGCGTTGATTGGGTGACTTGCTGCGTCGTCGCCGCCGCGGCGCCAGAATTGCTGGCCGTGGGGGCGGCCGCCACCGCCGCTCCCGAGACGGCCCCGCTGGTACTGACACCGCTCCCGCCGAAGGCGGCGGCGACATCGCTGGCCCCGCTCACACTCACGCTCCCCACGCCGACGACGGTTCCGCTGACCGTCCCACCCGCGCTGACAGTGGCTGAGCCTTGCGACAATACAGTCGCACTCACGTTTTGCAGTGCATTCACATTCGCACCCACACTGGCCACCACCAAGCCAACGATATCCCCCGTGGCCGAAATATTCACCTGGCCGCCAACAACACCGGACCCGGTAGCATCCACATTACCTACGAAAGCAGTAGTCCCGTCGCTGTTTTCAGTGCCGGCCGTCAAGTTGATGGTGGCGTGGTTACGGGCGACCGGCCCCAAGGCAAGCTGCACTATACCGCCTTGGCTGGCCTCAATACTGCCTTGAGGAGTCTCGACGGTAATGTTCCCGATTTGCGACTGCGAGGCGGTCTCGCCATAAACCAACTCGGGAAAACTGGTCGCCAAGATGCCGCTGCCTGGGATTTCATCGCTGGTAACCTCTAATTGACCCTGTGCATTGATGAAAACCTTGTGGATCAGCACTGGTTCGCCGCCGCCGGTGCCGGCATTGACGTTTCCATGCAACGATTCCACAAAGATGTTGCCACCGTCATACGTCGCGATGCGCGAGCCGTCCACATTGATGTCCCCGTTTGCGATCACGCTGATGTTGCCACTCCAGAGACTGACGATACCAAGTGTGATTTGGTCGGAGACTGGAGGGACCAGTAAAGATCCAACATCTATTGTACCTCCGCAGTT
>DASYNM010000595.1:0-5053 GCA_036008545.1 Verrucomicrobiia bacterium | reverse complement strand
CGCAGCGCAGGACTTCCTAGGCGTATTGTGCTTAGGAAGCCGGGCCTGCGCAAGTTTTCTGGCAACGCATTCGCCAGGCAGGCCAAAAACGCCGTCCGGGCATTGTGTAAGTGCTTGATCTCCACGCACATCCTTGATATGCCGCCTTATTCCGCCTCTTTCCGCCTCTTTCCGCCTCTTTCCGCAACTATTCGGACAAGGCGCAATGATCGAATTTTCCCGCTTGACATCCGGGCGCGAACTGTCATAGTGTTCTATAACAGTGGACGGACTATGATTTTTCAAGTCGATTTCCAGGCGGGCAAGCCGGTGTATTTGCAACTGGCGGATCAAATCCGCTACGCGGCCGCTTCCGGGCGCCTCCGGCCCGGCGATCCGCTCCCTTCGCTGCGCCCGCTGGCGGAGGAATTGCGCATCAATCGTAACACCATCGCCCGGGCCTATTCCGAATTGGAAGCGCAGGGGATGATCGAGACGCTGCCGGGTAAAGGCTATTTCCTCAAGAACAACCACGCCGCGCTAACCCAGCAGACCCGCCAACGTCTCTTGCAGACCGAAATCGACGAGGCGGTCGTCATGGCGCACCACATGCGCGTCGATCGCGAGAAATTCCTGAGCTTGGTTCGTGAGCGGCTCGATTACTTCGAGAACAAAGCGTCCGCGCCCAAGGACGGCAAATAAAGGAGAACCCGATGTTATGAAAATGGAAACGCCAGTCATTGAGATCAAAAACTTGAGCCGCCGCTACGGGCAACTCGACGCTGTGAACGGCCTCAACATTACCGTGCAACCGGGGCGTTGTTACGGATTCTTCGGGCGCAATGGCGCGGGCAAAACGACGACCATCAAGTGCCTGCTCAATTTGTTGCAGCCAACTTCGGGCACCGTGCGCGTCTTCGGATTGGACCCGCAAACACAGGAAGTAGCGGTCAAATCGCGACTCTCCTACGTGCCCGACAGCGTCGCGTTTTATCCGTGGATGACCGTGGATGAGACGCTGCGTTTCATCGCCTCGTTCCGGACGCGCTGGAATCGCGAGATGGAGGCGGATTTGCTGGCGCGGTTCCGCCTCGACCGCAACCAAAAGACAAGCCATCTCTCCAAAGGGCAGAGAACGCAACTGGCATTGATCGGCGCGGTTTGCCCGGAGCCGGAGTTACTGGTATTGGACGAACCGACCTCGGGGCTGGACCCGATCGTGCGCCGCGAATTCATCCAGACTGTCATCGGCGCCTATCACGCCGCCGATCCCGAACATCGCACCGTCTTCGTTTCGACCCACCTGATCGGCGAGTTCGAGGGCTTGATCGACGAATTCACCATCATCGAGCAGGGGCGCGAATTGCTGAACCTGCCGACGGATCTGGCGCGGGATCGATTCCAGAAAATCCGCGTCAGCTTTCTCAAACCGCCGGCCGGACTCGATTTGACCGGCGCACTGAACGTCCGGCAATCCGGCTTGGACATGGAGATTCTGGCCGATGGCAATCGCGAGGCATTGCTGGAAAGACTGCGGGCTTGTAACCCGGAGGAACTGCGTTGCGACTCATTGAGCCTTGAGGAAATTTTCGTGGCCGCGGGAACATTGGCCGCTGTCAGACAATGAATGCGCTGGTCAAAAAAGAAATCCGGCTGATTCTGCCGGCATTTGTCGGATCGCTGGCATTGGCCATTGTGCCAGTCTGGCTTGTACCTGCGGCAACTTTTGCCGGGACCGACGGCGGCTTGGTTGCTTTCATGTTCTTGTTTGGGATTGTGCTTCTGGCCCTTTCCTCGTTCGGCCGCGAGTTCAGCCTTAAGACATTGCCTTTTATCATGGCGCAGCCTTTGCATCGCGCTCGTATTTGGAGGACCAAGATTCTTGTGCTGGTCTTATTTGTGGCCCTGGCTTCCGCGCTCTGGTTACTTTCCGCCCGGCTTTGTTTCGTCGTCCAGCCCGCGCGATTGGTACGGCTGGAGGTTTTGGGCCAATCTGGACTGGTCGTGGCCGCGTTAACAGCCGGCAGCCTCTGGATGACGCTTTTGCTGCGGCAAATGATCGCTGCTTTCTGGCTCACCGTCTTGATTCCGATGGCGGTGTTGATTGCCATTACGGAGATGGGCGGGACGGACTGGTCGGCATTTGCGGCGCTGGGCTTGTATGCCGCGGCCGGTTTCTTCCTGGCGAGGCGGCGATTTCTGCACCTGCAGGACACGGCGTGGACTGGCGGCGTGATTTCTTTTGGCCAGGCGCGGGCCGGCGGGAAGGAAGCCGCCTTGCGAGAGCACAGACCCCGGGCGGCGTTGCTGCGCAAGGAACTGCAATTGCAGCAGATCACGCTGATCGGGATGGGCTGCCTGGTTGTGCTGCATCTGGGGGCCATGCTCCTGCGCAAGGCGGAAGCAAATGTTTTTAGCACAACGACGCTGGCGGCTTTGGAGATGTTTGTCTTGCTCTGGTTCATAGTACCGATGGTGGCGGGTAGCCTAAGTGTGGCCGACGAGCGCCAACTCGGCACTTTGGATGGACTTTTGTGCCTGCCTGTTTCGCGTCGATCCCAATTCGTCGTCAAACTACTTTTTGCGCTAGCGGTGGGGCTATTGAGCGCCGTGGCGATGTGCGCAATCGAGCAGGTTGGCCACGCCCTGGGAGTTGGCGAGAGCTTCGGTGCGATGGGTTTCACCGTTGGAGTTTTCGTCTTCCTCGCGCTTTCGTTGGTTGGCTTTTATGCCTCGACCTTGACGCGCGGGTTAGTGCCGGCACTTGCGACAGGGGTGGCTACGTTCGCCATGCTCTTCGGGATCTGTTCCATGGCGATCCGGTACTCGGGATTCCTATTGTGGTCTCTCGTGGCCATTCCCATCCTGCCGGTGGCTTTCATCTGGCTGGCTTATGGCAATTTCCGTTACGTCTTCGAAGGCAGGCGCCGGTGGCGTCGGAACATCCTTGTATTGACATGCTTTATGGTTGTGGTCTGCGCGACGCCGGCAGCCATTTACCATCGTGTTTGGGAGTGGGCTATGCCGCTGGAGGATTCGCACGGCCCGGCCAGACTGCCGGTCGGCAAGCCCGCCTTGCTCCGCAACGACTATACGAGCGGGCTCGCCGTGGTGTTGCCTGACGGGCGACTTTGGTTGGATCATTCCGCCTTCATAGCCGCAAGATTGCAACAGGGCAGCCGTTCGTTCGTGGCCGGTTCGAACTGGGTGGACGTGTTCCAAAACGTCTGCGAAACGGCTGCCATTCGATCCGATGGCACTCTCTGGGTTTCCGAAAAACCGCAGTGGCGCGTCGAGGACCCTCCGTCGCCGCTGGTTCAATTCGGCGCCGAAACCAACTGGCAAAGCCTGGCGCGCGATACCCTGGCGTCCATGTTCCTCTTGAAGCGGGATGGCACGTTGTGGCATTGGGGGACGAACCAGTTCGACGAAGAAAGGTTTCGGATCCACGGGACCAACTATTTGAACTCGGAGAATTATGCGGGCCTGAGCGCGTCAGTGCCGCTTCGGCTTGGCGCAGACTCAGATTGGGCGCGATTTGTTCGAGGCAATCAAAGGACTTACGCCTGGAAACGGGACGGCAGTGCGTGGGCTTTGCACGACTTTGAGCCAAAGGAGGAGCGCAGGCGGCTTGGAGTGGAATTTGTCCAGGGGACGGTGGCCGAGCGTGTGCCGGATTTCGATCACGTCCAATTCCAGAGCCTTAACGTGTCCGATACGGCTTGCCCAATCGAAATAGGCATTCGCGAGGACGGAACAATGTGGTATTGGAACTGGTGGTTGGCCGAGCATCCGGAACTGAAGCCAAGGTCAAACGAAGCAATTTCGCGAGGGCTTGTGCAAATCGGCAAAGACTCGAATTGGGCGGCGGTCGCGGGCGGATTTTGGTGTCTAGTGGCGTTGAAATCGGACGGCTCGATCTGGAAATGGAATCTTATCGAAGAAGGCAGACGGTCGTACGAAGCGCTGCAAGACCCGTCCGAGCGCTTGGGGACCCACAGTGATTGGATCGGGCTGGGCTACTGGCGGGGCGACTCCTTGTTCCTGGCGGCTGATGGCACTCTGCGGCGCTGGTCGGTGTCGGGCCAGCCCGCGGGTTGGTCGCAGTCATTTCGCGCGCCCTCGCGCAGACCTGCGAAAATTGCGAACATCCTCGGTGTGGACGAATAGACAGAACACCAAATCGTTCACGCCGAGCCGCAAAGCCTATTGACAAAAAAATCGCGGAATCCGTCCAGGTCGTTCCACGCCGTGGCGACGTTCATTGGCTTCGCCTTATCATCAATGACAGTGAAACCTGCGTCGGTCACCCGGATGCCGAGGCGCTCCATTTTGCAAAATTGTTGGTTGAATGAAAGATAGACGGCGACAGGGTCGTAGAGCACCGAGGAATGTTGCTCCGCCTGGGCCGCATTGCCGCCAGCCTTGCTCCAGATTCGGTAGTTTTCAATGATCGTGGCCGCCACTGTGCCGCGCGCTTGCAACACGCGTTGGTAGCGCGCGCCGTCGAGCGTGACCAGCCCACAGGTGTCGAGTGGCGTGATCGTGATGTCCCAAGGCGCCGACAATCCTTTTTGCGCAGCAGCGGGAGCGGCCTTGACATTCCATTCCGCTTCAGGTGTCTTCGACCCGCCATAGCCCTGACGCACGCTGCCATCCATTCCGACAAAGCGCGCACGCCTGGCAATGCGCGGCTCACGCGCGAGCGCGGCTGCGACATTCGGCATCGGCCCGATGCAGATCAAGGTCATCGGCTGCGGCGAACTCATGATGACCTCGATGATTGCGCCCACTCCATCGACATGAACGCGGCCCGGATAGGAACTCAAATCGTAATCCTTGACCCATTCAGCCTGCGCCCCTTCGCCGCGAGGTTCGACATCCGGCCCAACAGCGATAGGAATGTTTGAGTGCCCTGCCCTTTCCAGGAACTTGCCCAGAAGTTTGGCGCGATAGCGTGCTTTGCCAAATTCCGTCGCAACCAGTTTCAGACTCAACTCGGGGCACTTGAGCAAAAAGCCCAACGCCCAGGTGTCGTCAATGTCGTCGCCGATGTCCGTGGCGAGGATGACGG
>DASYNM010000594.1:0-3789 GCA_036008545.1 Verrucomicrobiia bacterium | reverse complement strand
GGGTCTGCGATGGAAAAAGAATCACCCCACGCCACCCCCGGAAGGCGCCAAGACGTCAGCGGCATGAGTCCTATGCGTCCCTTAGGTCCCATTTTACCAGCGCTGGTGCTAGCCCTGCTCCTCGCTGGCTGCGCCGTAGGCCCCAACTACAAAGCCCCCGACGCCCACGCCCCGGACACCTTCCGCGGCAGCGAAGTCTCGGCCACAAACTCCCTTGGCGATCTGCCGTGGTGGCAATTATTTCAAGACCCAGACTTGCAGGCGCTCATCCAATCCGCTTTGACCAACAATTACGATCTGCGCGTGGCCGTCTCCAGAGTAGAAGAGTCCCGCGCGGTGCTGGCCCAAAGCCGGTCGCAGTTTTATCCACAGGTGACGTATCTCGGCGCGGCGGGCGCTGATCGAAACGCCGTGGGCGGATCGCCCTACGACTTCGGCGGCCCCGCCGCAAAATTCAACGATGTTGCTGGAAGCGTTTCCTGGGAAATTGATCTTTGGGGGCGCATCCGCCGCCTCAACGAATCGGCCCGCGCCAACTTTTTCGCGACTGCCGAAGCGCGGACCAACGTGATGATCAGCTTGATAGCAACCGTGGCCCAATCCTACTTCCAATTGCTGGCCCTGGACGAGGAGCTGGCTATCGCCGAGGACACCACCAATTCCTTTGGGCAAAGCCTGACCATTTTCAAGGACCGCTTGCGCGGCGGCGTGTCGTCCAAATTGGAAACCTCTGCCGCCGCTGCAGCGCTGGCTTCCGCGGCTGCGACCATTCCCGAGTTGCGTCGGCAAATCGCCATTCAGGAGAACCAAATTCGCGTTGCCCTGGGTCTAAATCCGGGCTCCGTGGTGCGGCGTCCACGGGCGCTCCACGCAGAATCTCTGCCGGATGTTCCGCCAGGATTACCCTCCGCGCTGTTGGAGCGGCGTCCTGATATTCGGCAGGCCGAGCAATTGATCCGGGCCGCCAACGCGCAAATCGGCGTGGCCAAGGCGGATTTCTTTCCGCGAATCTCGTTGACCGGCCTTTTGGGCGAGGCGAGCCTGAACCTGACTCCCTTCGCCACCGGCGCCACCGAGGCTTGGTATGCGGCTGGCAATCTGTCCGGGCCGATCTTCCAAGGCGGCCTTCTCAAAGCCCAGGAGCGCCAGGCGCGCGCGGCTTGGGACGAATCGCGGTTTCAATATCAATCGACCGTCCTGAACGCGTTCCAGGAAGTATCCGACGCGCTGGTGTCGCGTCAGGAATTGGCGACCGAGCGCCTCGAACAAGAGCGGGCTGTGGCCGCTTATCAGGACGCGGTGCAAGTGGCCAATCAGCGTTACCTTGGCGGCCAGGCCAACTACTACGAATTGCTGCAAGAACAGCAACTGCTTTTCCCAGCCCAAAACGCGCTGACACAAACACTCCTGAATCAACTGCTCGCCACCGTGCAGCTTTACAAGGCCCTGGGCGGCGGTTGGAACGCGGGTCCGCGCCCGTAGGAAGTTTGCGATTTCAGAGGAGTGCCGGCGAAAAATAGCTAACGGCAAACGGCGAATTCTTCCTGCAACCTGGAAAAAGTGGTTGCGCTTTGCTGGTTCCGTTTTAGGCTTTGAACAGTCAGGTGCGGTTGATGAGGACGATCCCGCGCCGAATACCCTGATAGAACCATGACAACTGCGGAACAACCTGCGGCGGGCGCACCGCCGTCAAAACGCAAGGCACCCAACGTCCGCATGCCTTCCCGCCTAGGCGACGCGGCGCGGATGGAGACACCGGAAGCGCTGAATCTGCTGGGAACGTCGATGGAGGGTTTGACTGAGACGGCGGCCGCGGAACGACTTGAACAATTCGGCCCAAACGAGGTTTCTCGCGAACAACACAACGATTGGGTGGGCCGCCTTTGGCACGCGGTGCGCAATCCGCTGGTCATCTTGCTCTCCATCCTGGCCGTCATCACTTTTTGGACCGCCGACGTCCCGGGCGACCCGCAGAGCACCAATGCCAACCTCGCCGGCGGCTGGATCATGATGGTTATGGTGGTTTTGGGCGTGGGGTTGCGCTTCATCCAGGAGTCACGCGCGGACGCGGCAGCAGCAAAACTCAAGGCCATGATCCGCGTCACGGCCACGGTCATCCGCGGGGGCCAGACACGCGAGGTGCCGTTGCGCGAGTTGGTGTCCGGCGATATTGTCAAACTTTGCGCCGGCGACATGGTGCCGGGGGACGTGCGGGTGTTGACCTCCAAGGACCTCTTTATCATCCAGGCGACCCTGACCGGCGAATCTTTGCCGGTGGAAAAATTCGACGCTCGCGACACGCGCGAGAACATCGCGCCGCTGGAGCACTCCAATCTTTGCTTTCTTGGCACCAGCGTCGAAACCGGCACGGCACAGGCCGTGGTCGTGGAAACAGGCGCGCAGACTTATTTGGGAACGATTGCCAAGAGCATGTCCGATCAAATGATTGAGACCAGCTTTGACAAGGGCATAAGAAAATTCACCTGGCTCATGCTCCGCTTCATGGCCGTCATGGTACCGCTGGTTTTCCTGATCAACGGCTTGACCAAACACGATTGGAAGGAAGCCTTCTTCTTCGCGCTGGCGGTGGCGGTCGGGTTGACGCCGGAAATGCTGCCGATGATTGTCTCGGTCTGCCTTTCCAAGGGCGCCATGGCCATGTCGCGCAAGAAGGTCATCGTCAAGCGGCTCAATTCCATCCAAAACTTTGGCGCCATGGACGTGCTCTGCACCGACAAAACCGGCACCCTGACCATGGATCATGTCATCCTCGAAATTCATTGCGACGTGTTCAAGAACAAGAGCGATCCCGTGCTCCAGGACGCCTACTTGATCAGCCATTTCCAAACGGGGCTGAAAAATGTTTTGGACCGGGCGGTATTGGAGCATCCCGAAGCGCGCGCGATCAAGTGCATCGAGAATTACCGCAAAGCCGACGAAATTCCGTTCGATTTTTCCCGCCGCATGATGTCGGTCATCGTGGAAACGCCAGAGGGCGAGTACCAGTTGCTGACCAAGGGTGCTCCGGAGGCCGTCTTCAGCAAGTGCAGCCAGTTTGAAAGCGATGGGGAGTATTTCCCAATGGAGCCAATCTTGATCGGCGACCTCATTCAGGAATACAACGATTTGAGCGCCGACGGTTTCCGGGTGCTGGCGGTGGCGAGCAAGAAATTAGACAAGCGAGCGGCCTATTCCAAAGCCGACGAATCCGATCTGATTCTCAAAGGCTACATCGCTTTCCTGGACCCGCCCAAGGAAACCACCCGCAAAGCCATCAAGGCCTTACAGCAACACGGCATCGTAGTCAAAGTCCTCACCGGCGACAACGATTTGGTCACACGCAAGGTGTGCAACGAGGTCGGCCTTGAAACTGGCTCAATTCTATTGGGCAACGCTGTCGAAAGCATGACCGACCCGCAATTGTCGCAGGCAGTCGAAACCACGCATGTCTTCGCGCGGCTTTCCCCAGCCCATAAGCAACGCGTCATTCAAGCTTTGCGACACAACGGCCACGTCGTTGGTTTCATGGGTGACGGCATCAATGACGCCCCTGCGTTGCGCGCGGCGGACGTGGGAATCTCGGTAGATAACGCCGTCGATATCGCCAAGGAATCAGCGGACATGATTCTGCTGGAGAAAAATCTGATGGTGCTGGAGGAGGGGGTCTTGGAAGGGCGCAAGGTGTTCGTCAACATCCTCAAGTATATTAGGATGGGGGCCAGCTCGAACTTTGGCAACATGTTCAGCGTGCTGGGCGCGAGCTATCTCTTTCCTTTCGTGCCGATGTTG
>DASYNM010000593.1:0-3798 GCA_036008545.1 Verrucomicrobiia bacterium | reverse complement strand
AATTCCTCGTCGCACAACGTATCGCCCGTGGTGATGTTGCGCAGGCCCACCAGCGCGGCGATATCGCCGGAGAAAACTTCGTCCACGTCCTTGCGTTCGCTGCCTTGAATGATCATGAGGCGGGCGACGCGCTCACGACGGCGCGTGCGTGGATTGTAAATGGTGTCGCCCTTCTTGAGGTGGCCGGAATAGACGCGGAAAAACACCAGTTTCCCGGCATAGACGTCCGTCCAGAGTTTAAACGCCAGGGAACAGAATTTATTGTTGTCGTCAGATTCGACGACCACGACATTGTCGGTGCCGGGTTCGATGCCTTGGGCCGGCGGGACTTCCAGCGGGCTGGGCAAATAATCGACAATGGCATCCAGCAGCGGTTGGACGCCTTTCTTCTTGAAGGCGGACCCGCACAGGACCGGGATCAATTCATTCTTGCACGTCAGGCGGCGAATGCCGGCCTTGAGCACTTGCGGCGGAACCGGTTGGTCATTGAGGACCAATTCGGCTACTTCGTCGTCCTTATCGGCCACGGCGTGCAGCAATTCGTGCAGGGCGGTTTTGGCTTCCTCGACCTGTGCCGCCGGGATTTCACCAATGACATAGCTCAACCCCTCTTTGACTACTTCGCCTGCGCCCCAAGTAATGGCGCGCTGGCTGACAACGTCAATGACGCCTTGGAAATTTTCCTCCGCACCGATCGGCAGATAAATCGGGAACGCATAAGCATTGAGCTTCTTGCGCATATCGGTGAGCGCGTTTTGGAAGTCGGCGCCCGTGCGGTCCATTTTATTGACGAAAGCGATGCGCGGCACCTTGTATTTGGTCGCCTGCCGCCAGACAGTTTCGGATTGTGGCTGCACGCCGGCCACGCCGCAAAATACGGCTACTGCGCCGTCGAGAACGCGCATGGAGCGCTCGACTTCGGCGGTGAAATCAACGTGTCCCGGCGTGTCGATAATATTGATGCGATGGCCGACGGCGGGGAAAAGCTTTTCCAGCGATTCTTCCTTCTTCTGCGTCCAATAGCAGGTGACGGCGGCCGCGGTAATGGTAATGCCGCGCTCGCGTTCCTGTTCCATCCAGTCGGTAACCGTGTTGCCGTCACCGACATCGCCGATCTTGTGAATAAGACCGGCGTAAAAAAGGATGCGCTCAGTGGTCGTGGTCTTGCCGGCGTCAATGTGCGCGGCAATGCCAATGTTGCGCGTGCGCTCCATGGTGTACTGGCGCGTTGGCGAGTTCACTGCTTTCTTTCCTTCTTTCTTTTCTAATACGGCTTCTGTCATATAATAAAAACGCCCCGATGTATTTTTTCGCCGGGGCGTCTGCTGTTTCTAACTGATTACCAACGAAAATGTGCGAAAGCCTTATTGGCTTGTGCCATTTTATGCACCTCATCACGTTTACGGATGGCGTTGCCCTGACCCTGGAACGCGTCCATGATCTCCGCCGCCAGCGCTTCCTTCATCGCCGCTCCTTTGCGCGCGTCGGCCAAATCGACCAGCCACCGCATGGCCAGCGATAATTGGCGGTCCAACGGCACCTCAACCGGCACCTGGTAAGTCGCGCCGCCGACCCGGCGGGGTTTGACTTCCAAACGCGGCTTGGCGTTATCGACCGCCCTTTGCAAAATCTCCAGCGGATTGGTGGCCGGGTTTTTGGACGCGATCTGATCGAACGCTCCATAAACAATATTCTGCGCCGTGGTCTTTTTGCCCTTGCACATGACCGTATTGACCAGGCGCGACACCAAAGTGCTGTGGTATTTGCTGTCTTCCACCAGCGGTCTTTTAACTGCTCGACGACGTCGGGACATAAATTTAAGCTTGGGGCGCCGCTTCAGCCGCTTTGGGGGCAACTTTTGCCTCCTTCGGCCGTTTGACACCATATTTCGAGCGGCTCACGCGCCGCTTCTCTACTCCGGCAGCATCCAGCGTGCCACGAACTATGTGGTAGCGGACGCCCGGCAAATCTTTCACACGACCGCCCCTAACCAGGACAATCGAGTGTTCCTGAAGGTTATGGCCTTCGTCCGGGATATAGGCGATCACCTCAAAGCCGTTCGTCAGCCGGACCTTGGCCACCTTTCGCATGGCCGAATTGGGCTTTTTAGGCGTGCGCGTCATCACCTGGATGCAGACCCCGCGACGAAAAGGCGAGTTCTGCAAGGCCGGTGCTTTGGACTTGCTGCGCAATTTATTTCGTCCTTTTCGGACGAGCTGATTAATTGTCGGCATTTGAGCGTAAACGTTTTCCGTCCGTTTTTCCCCACTAGGGAAACGGAGCGCGGAATATACTAAACGATCTCCAGTGTGGCAACAGTTATTTTTAAAAAGTTGCCTTTTGATGAACATACGCCGAAAACGGCCTTTTTCAATGAGAAACGGCTGCTGGTGAAGTGCAGGCAATTTACCTTCCTCGGCCGCCATGCTTAGTCTTTAGTCCCCCTCCGATGGTTTTCGATTTCTCTGCGGCCTCTGCGACTCTGCGCGAGAATCCTTATCAGGATAAAAGCCTGTAGTCGGCATCCGCCACATGAACGGTGACCTTCTTGAGCACCTCAATGCGGATTTCTCTCGCGCAGAGAAAAGCAAACAAGGCTTGCAGAAATGCGGAAAGGCGGATAATCTGTATGCATGACAAAATCTTTTGCCGCTCAATATTCGGGTCACGTCGGACGGCGCGGGACAATCGTTCTTCCGTCCTCGGTCCGAAAACGTTACGGGCTTCAAGACGGAAGCCTCTTTATTTCCGAAGAGAGGGAAGATGGCGTCTTGATCCGCCCAGCCCTGGCCACTCCCCTTGATTTGCACGAAGTCAGAGCGAAAATCCGCCAAGGACTCGACGAACTGGATAAAGGCAAGGGCATTCCTGGAGCAGAGGCCGAAGCCGAGTTGAAAGCAATGAGCAAAGCCTTTCGGAACCGAAAACGGAAATGAGCCGGTTTTTGCTGGCTCCTTCCGCAAAGTCGGACCTCGTCGAAATTTGGAACTATTACGCGAGCGAGGTCGGCGACGCCGATTTGGCCGACAGAATGAGGGACGAAATCTTCGTCGGCATCCGGGTGGTCGCCCGAACACCGGACCTCGGCCATTTCCGGCGTGATCTTGCCAACGAGCCGCTGCGATTTTGGCGCGTGCGCAGCTACCTCATTGTTTACCGAGGTGAAGCAAGACCGGTTCAAATTGTGCGGATTCTGCACGGTGCTCGGGACGTGCAGGCGGTGTTGAGCGAGACTTAGAACGCGTGGTGGTTTTCCTTCGTTTTAGAGCACGTTTAAGCAGTCTTCAACTTGCGCGTGGCCCACTGGGCTTGGCGCAGGCGGAAGTCTTCCGCGAGTTTGACGCAGCCGATGGTGATGAAAATCGCGTCGGTGACCAGGGCCGGCACGCACAAGACGATCGTCGGCAAGATCACCACGCTCAAAATCGTCACGCCCGTCGCCAGGTTGGGCCGTTGCAGACACAACGCCAGCCACATTCCAAACCAGCCAATGGCAAGAAAGTCCGCGACGGTGTTCGGAATCACTTTGAAATAATAACCATAGTAGAATAAAAGGCCGAATGGAAATGGACTTGAGCCACTCACCATGATGCGGCTGCCGCTCGATCCCATCGAATAAAGCAGTGCTGCCAGGTGAGCGGAGAGCAAGAGGATCACGGGCCAGAGAAACACGCGCCGCAGCAGCATCCATTGCCCTTTGATCACCGCTCGCATGGTCAGCGGCGTGCTGCAGAGCAATTCCAACGCCCCGGTGCGGCGGGACTCGGCGAAAAAACGGCAGGCCTGAGCCGCGAAAAC
>DASYNM010000592.1:0-2752 GCA_036008545.1 Verrucomicrobiia bacterium | reverse complement strand
GGTTGATGCTGAAATTGCTGACGTGCAGAAAAGAGCCCGCTGCGGTGAAAGCGTTCAAGGAAGGCAGCACGACCACCATGAGCAAAGCTGCCGCAACCAGTCCCCATTTTTCTGATTTCGACCCGATAGGCCGCATAAGTTCAGTCCAGGCTCCTGCTCCGGCTGGCAAAAAGGCCGCCTGGTTTCCATTGTAAAAAGAGAATAATGGCGACCAAGACCACAATTTTTCCGGTGACCGGCGAACCGGTCGTCTGCTGTAAGACTTCGTCGAACGTGCCGATCCCAAAGGCGGAACAAACCGTCCCGACGATACTACCAACACCTCCAAGAACGACCGTCATAAAACTGTCCACGATGTAAGTTTGCCCCAGGCTAGGGCCGACGTTGCCGATTTGCGAGAGAAACGCGCCCGCCAAACCCGCCAAACCCGAGCCGAACGCGAAGGTGAGCATATTGACACGGGCGGTGCGGACGCCCAGGGAGGAGGCCATGGCGCGGTTTTGCATGACCGCGCGAATCAGCAACCCCAACGGCGTTTTTGTCAACAATAGCCACGTGCCGATGACAATGGCGATGGCAAAGGCGATGACAAAGACGCGGTTGTAGTCGAAGCTTACGTCGTTGACCGAGAAATGGCCCAGAAGCCACGAAGGGGAATTGACCTGAACGTTGTTGGCGCCGAAAACCATGCGAAAAAGCTGCTGCATAACCAGGGAGATGCCCCACGTCGCCAGCAGCGATTCCAGCGGACGGCGATAGAGGAAACGGATGACAGTCCGTTCGATGGCCAATCCGGCCAGCGCGGCCATGATGAAACTCAAAGGGATGGCGAATAGGAAGTAGCTCTCGTACCACAAACCCGTCGAGTTGAGACCGGGAAGGTGCAGCCCGAAATGGATCATCTTGCCCCCGAAGCTGAAGGGCAACGTGATGGAGAATCCAAAGCCCGAGCCAAAAATATTCTGCACCACATAGCAAGTGTAGGCGCCGACTGCGATCATCTCACCGTGCGCCATGTTGATGATTCCCATCAGCCCGAAGGTGATGGCCAAGCCAAGCGCAACCACGAGCAAAATCGAGCCGAGGCTGAGGCCGTGAAAGATTGTGCCGGTGAAATTCACGAAGGATATGTGGTTTTCAATGACACGAACGGCGCTGTGGCAGGCTTTGACCACGTCCCCCGGGCGACCGGGCTTGTTCATAAGGCTTTGGATGTTGGCCAAAGAGCCAATGGACTTGAGCTGGGCGAGATGCTCGACGGCGGCTATTTCCACCTTCGGATCGGAATCGGCCAATTGGAGCAACGCGATGGCTTCGTCCAGGCTGCGCCGAACGGCCACGTTGGTTTCCTTGGCCAGACGGGCTTGCAGAATGGGAATGTAACGGGGCTTCTGTGAGTTGCCGAGTTTAAGCACGGCCGAATTGCGCTCCTCGGGATTGGCCGCCGAGAGCGCCAGCGTGTCCATGGACTGCTGGATGGAGGAGCGGAGACGCATGTCCGTTTCCGCATTGTTCAAATCAGCGGAGGCGAAGCGAAGCTCCTTGCCATTGGCATCCTTTAGGAATTGGCCGTCTATGATACGGATGGCGCGGGCTTTCCCCTCGCCGTCCAGTTGATCATCTAAGAGGACGGGGATCTTGGAGCCATCGGGGCCGTCATAGAGATAGACTCCATCGTGAGTCCAGGCAGTGAGAACATCATGCACAATCTTGGCGCCGGATTCAGCCAACTCGTTCAGAAGTTTCTGTTGGGCCTGGCCCTCGCCCAGGATGGTTTCCACCAACTTCTGGCGAATGGCGGCATCGGGAGTCGCGTCCGCCCTCGCCGAAAGGCATCCCACAAAGATGCCCCCGGCCATCAGCCAAACTAACAATGTCGGAGCCAACTTCATTGACAAACGAGGGGCGGAGCATCCGCTCCGCCCCGTATACGCAGGGAACAAACGTCCTGGCCAGACACTCGTCGGGTCATTTACTCACGACCGAGAGCTTTTCGTCAAGACCCTTCAGGAGAAAGGGCTCGCCGTAAACAGCGTCAAAAGTTTTTAGTATTTTGAACTGGCCGTTGGCGAGGGTATCGCCGATATAGACGTTCTTGGTGCAGTGGTGATTTTTCTGCATGGTGACCAAACCGGCGGGACCGGTAAAGCTGATGTCCCCAGACTCCAGCGTTTCACGGACCTTGTCCACATCAAGACTCCCGGCTTTTTCGACTGCCTGTTTCCAGAGATATGCGCCGTCATAGGAGAGGACCATGGGGCTGTCCACCGCGCGGTTTTCCTTGACGACTCCGGGATGATCCTCAGTCTTGAGCCAATCATTCCACCGTTTCAGAAAGGCCTTATTGTCCTTGGATTTGATGGACATGAAATACGTCCAGCAACCCAATTCGCCCACGAGGTCTTTAGTTGGCAGGGCGCGCAATTCATCCTCGGCCAAACTGAAGGAAACCACCGGGCAATCGGCCGGGGTCAAACCCGCGGCGGCAACTTCCTTGAAGAACGGCACGTTGGAATCGCCATTGATCGTGTTGATCACGCAGGCGTCGCCGCTGGCCGCGAATTGTTTGATCTCAGCCACGATTTGCTGGTAGTCGGTGTGACCGAAAGGCGTGTATTTACCGGCAGAAATCACCTTGCCGGAATCGTCCTTGCGCAGGCCGCCGCCGATGTCATCCAGCGCGATACCGTGCAGGAGCAGGTACTTGTAAAGGATGAGATTGGTAGTTTGCGGATAAACGTAATCCGTGCCG
>DASYNM010000591.1:0-3424 GCA_036008545.1 Verrucomicrobiia bacterium | reverse complement strand
TCTTGAATGAACTTCCACCGTTGTTCTTTTGGACAAGTTGTTTTCCAAGGCATAATGCCCCGGAAGTGTCACCCATGCGGTGAGGAAAAGTGTCACCTATGCGCTGAGCATAAAGTGTCACCCATGCGGTGAGCACATGCCCTCCGTCGAACCGTGACTGTTTTCCCACTAACTCGAGTCTTTACGGAATCGGGTTTGTCTGCGTCCGCAAGTATTGCAGAATCTTGGTGTTGGGTTCCGTGTCAGGTCCCCATTTTGCCTTGAGCGGTTTGCCGTCCAACCTGGTAACGACTTGAATCTTTAAATGCAGGTCGCTCCTTGCCGCCTGCGCCAGTTGTTTAACATCAATTTGCCAATCGATCTTTACAACTTCCTTTAATCGTTCCACAGGCACAAACCAATTCAACCTGTTAGTAGCCGAACCTAGTTCATCCCAGTTACGTGGCCAATGGTTTGTATTCTCCAGCATGTAATCCTCAAGCGCATTCCCAGAAGTCCAAGCTGCATACGATTCGGGAATCGCCAGCCACATCCTCATGAACGAATAGACAAAATCCCCGGCAACGAGCAGCAACAAAACGCCGAATCCCAGAAGCAAACGTTTCCGCAAGAGTGCCATGAGAGGAGACTAACCGCCCGATCACTTGGGAGCAAGCCACCTCGAGTCGAATTCCCGAAGGGAAAGGGCCCGCGCGCCGTTTACGTGGCCTGATCTTTAAGCCACCAGACGGATGACAAGAGCCAAAGCAGTCCTGGGTCTCACCTCTTCAAAAGCTGGTCATAAACATCGTGTCGGCCAATCCAGAACCAAACCAAGCCTTCCTTTCTCTCTTTGGCTAAAGCGCGATGCCGCAATCCAATGCGAACAGACCAAAGAACGCCTATCTTCTTGAGGCGAAGAGAAGCATGACGAGGATCGGATTTAAGCAACTGAAATTTTGCGCTAGCCAACTTACGCAACTCAGGGGTGAGCCGACGAAAATGGTACCAATACTCCGGGGTGGCGAAGTGGTTCAAAGTGGCGTGCAGCGGCCCGCATCGAACTGCGCGTCGGCCTGCCTTGCCAGAGAATCGAGTTTGCCGGCGGTAATATCGGCCTCGATCTCCTGGTCCCACGCATCCGCAACGAATTCCTCGAACCATTGGCGGAATGCAGCCAAATCAGGCTTCGACAGCCGTGTGACTTCCGACTCCAATTCCTGAATGCTCATGCCACGAACGTAATGCAGTTCACAGCAAGAATCAAGACGGACGCGCGATACTCGAACGGCCCAGCTCTCTGCCTCGCCATCACACCGCAGCCATCACGGCTCGCACTCCGGCCACCAACGAGGCCACGCGAACGGCCAGCGGAAAATCCGAGGGCGCTTCCATCGTATAACTTTGGCGCGTCTTTTGCGTTAGCAAATACATCGCTTCCGGCCACAGCGGGCGATCGGCTGGATTAACCTGCGGACGAATCACGCCGTTTTGAGCAGGCCAATTTTCTATTAGCGGCGAGGTGTCCACCGGACAGAGCTTGGCTGCACCTTCCAGAATCTTTTCCGCAAAGGAAGGCCGATTGTCGGGATTCAATTCATAAACGTAGAAACCGTTGGATTCCCAATCTTCGTGCAGGCACAGAGTCACGTCAAAACGCGGCTGACGTTGCAACCAATCCACGTGGGCGCGCACTTCCGTTGATTTGAGATGCCGATAATCGCGATTTAAATCGATGCCGGCCGCATTCTCGCGGCGGTTGAGCGGAAAGCCGGTCGGGTTTATGCAGGGACAAAGCCAGATCGCGGCGTCGGCAGGCCAGAGGTCGTCCTGCAACAACTGCAGCACAGCCAATGGACCGGCGGGTTCGTCGCCGTGCATACCGGTGGAAATGTAAACGCGCACGCGCGGAGTGGGGTTCGAGCGGCGAAAGGCAAGAAAGTCAACGTCGCGCACCCAATTCTTACCGGCCACGGCCTGGTCGATCTGTCGCAGGACTCGTTGGATGTCGATGGTTTCCCCGTGATAACCGCCGATATTCAGACCGAGGCGCTGCACAGGAAACGACTACTGATTGTCGAACCCGTGATCCCAGCGTGGGTCCAAGCCGAGGTCTTTGAGCATCTGGAGATCCTTCTCGACCGGTTGATTGAGCGTGGTGAGATAATTGCCCACCATCAACGCGCTAGCGCCGGCCGTGAAAACCATACTCTGCATATCGCGCAGATTAACCGTGCGCCCGCCAGCGATCATGATTTCGCGCCGCGGCAGGATGAAACGAAAACAGGCGATGGTCTTCAAAATTTCCATCGGCGGCAGCGGCGGAATGTTTTCGAACGGAGTGCCCTTGATCGGATTGAGGATGTTGATTGGCACGACGTTGGCGCCGATTTCTTTGAGAGAAAAAGCCAGGTCGCAGCGGTCTTCACGGGTTTCGCCCATGCCGATGATGCCGCCGGAACAAATTTTGATGCCTGCTTTTTTGAGATAGTGGATGGTTTGCACGCGCTCTTCGTAAGTGTGAGTCGTGCAATGACTGGGAAAAAAGCGCTTAGAACTCTCCAGGTTATGTCCGTAGCATTCCAGGCCGGCTTCCTTTAATCGATCCGCGACGTGCTGGCTCTTGATGATTCCCAACGACGCATCGGGCCGCGTCTTGCCGCCGTCCGCCAATTCGCGGATGCGGTCGCAAACTTCGTCCAGCATCGGCCCCTCGTTCAGCCCGCGCCACGCCGCCACTAGACCGACCGCAGTGACGCTGTTGCGGCTGGCCTCCTCCGCCGCGTCGCGCACGGGCTCCGGGTCCACAAATCCGTATTTGGGCGAGCCAGTTTGGTAGAAGGATGACTGCGCGCAAAAGCTGCAGTTCTCCGAGCAGGCGCCGGCCTTGGCGTTGACGATGGAGCACAAATGGATTTTGTTCCCCTTGAAATGTTCGCGGATGCGATTCGCGCCCGCCATGAGGTCAAAGATGTCGGCGGCGCTTTCAAGCTCGAAAAGTTCGAGCGCCTGCGGGCGGGAGATTTCTTCGCCACCAAGCACGCGCACCGTCAGATCGGAAATCGTGGTATGATTCCCTGCGTCAACCAACTCAGCAATCATGGTTGACACACTAACTTCGCCTGCGGCGCAGCGCAAGGGGCAAAAGTACGGCGGCGCGGACACGCAGGCGCCGAGGGGCGAGGCAGCCGGCGGGCGACTCCCAATGGAAGGTCGCGCCTCGAAGAATCGCTCTTCTGATGTCGGCGGCTACAGGGCGAGCCGAACCGAGCGGCTGGCGTTTTTGGATTGACGCGTTGGATGGGGCGCGCGATGCTGGCGGCCATCATGAATAGAGCCTTTTGTATCCGATTTTCCGGGGGTGAAGCATCGCGTAAGAAGCTGGTAGTTTGAGTCATCTCTAATTTCGCGGGAAGGACCGTGTTATCATGAAAACGACTAAAAT
>DASYNM010000590.1:0-5658 GCA_036008545.1 Verrucomicrobiia bacterium | reverse complement strand
TGTCACCGCGCAATTTGATAAACCAGGTGCTGCCGTTGCGTGGGACCGCCACCACCACGGTCCGGGTCGAGGCGCCGGCGATGTCGTAAAGCTTGGCAGGGATCGAATCCACCGGCACCGGCTCCGAGGAGATATCCCCTTCTTCGACCGGCGCCAAGGTCAACTCACCCCGCCAGCGGTTGACGTTGCTCAACTCCGTCCCCACCGAGCCGGGAAAGGAAGTGATGGCGACTTCCGCCTTGCCCCCGCCTTCTCCTTGGATGGCAAAACTGCCGATGCGAATCGCATTGGCCGGTTTTTCTTGCCAACCGGCTGGTGTCGTCCAATGGATTGGGGCGGCGTTGATGGGAATATCCGGCGAGCCCGCGGCCGGCTGGGCGGGAGCTAGCTGCGCGCCAGCATGTTCTTTTGGCACTGTATAAACTTGGATTTCGTCACCCGCCAGACTGGGCAAGATGGCGGCCAGCAAAAACGCACCAGCCCATCGACCACATGAATAAGAAGCTATCACTTTTATTGGACTAAAGATACCACGCCTTGATTCGAGCAAAAGCCGTTTTTTTGCTAGAACGGGAACATATTTTGGCTAGGTTCGCCGGCCCAGCAAACCCCCAAGATCAGCTTGACGAACTTTTAATGGCTTGGCGCTGCATTTTAACTCCTCACCTAAAGCCTGGGTGCGCACTCTCCACCTGCGGAATCCGCCCCAAGGAACGGACAGTCGTTTCGGCGGCGATGCTCGCGTTTCTGACATTAATTATGAACGTATTTGCCTGGCTTGTTTTTGTGGCCGCCGCTTGTCTGGAAATGACCGGAGACGCAACGGTGCGACGAGGTTTGCGCGGCGGCGGTCTGGCTTGGATTCTCGGCGGCTGCGCCATGCTCGCCAGTTATGGAATCCTGGTCAACACCGTGCGATGGGATTTCTCCAAGCTGATTGGCGTCTATGTGGCATTTTTCGCCCTGGCCAGCGTTTTATGCGGTCGATTTGTGCTGCATGAAAACGTGCCGCCGTCCACCTGGCTTGGTTTGGCCGTCATCTTTGGCGGGGGTCTGATCATCCAATTTGGCGGCAAATGAGGGGTAGTTTTCTATTTGCTCCGGACGGTTAGCTCGGCCATAGTGGGGCGTTGCTTGTTTTATGCTGCCCTTCGATCGCTTGAGCTTATGAAACCGAAAGATCCTAACAAGCCGCGGAAAAGCGCGGTCAAGTCCGCCAAACCTCGGACCTCTTCCGTCGCCGCGAGCAAAGCCAAGCTTGCCACGACCGCTTCGGTCACGCCGATCGTCACCAAAGCGAAAACGGTTTCCCGCGTCGCGCCGCTGAAAATCCCGCCGATTCTCCTGGAGGGCGATGCGCCTTCTGCTCCGGCCGTCAGTGGCCCAGGCCAGCGTTACGCGCTTGGCCCAACGTCCGCCACCGCGCCCGGCGTTTCGTCCGGTGCGGAATTGCCCGAATCCTACGGCACGCGTCAACTCTTCCTCGCGGCGCGCGACCCGCACTGGCTTTACGCTCATTGGGACTTCAGCCGCGAACAACTCAAAAGATACAATGCCCTCTCGGCCGACGGACATTTGTTGTTGCGTGTTTATCGGGGAGCCGCGGAAGGGGAGCCACAATCGCAAGTTCATCTCCACCCCGAATCCCGCAATTGGTTCATCCCGGTGCCCGCCGCTGGCGCCAAATATCTGGCCGAGCTTGGCTACCGCGATGCCGAGCATAAATGGGTTTCCCTGACCCGCTCCGGCGCAACGTTCACGCCGCCTGACAATCTCTCGGAGGACACCTCCGTCCGCTTCGCTACCATTCCGCCCGAGGTGCCGTTCGGTGAATTGCTGGCCATGGTCAAAGGGGCGGTGCGCGAGCATCTGCCATTGGTGGAGGCGATGCAGCAAATGCGCGCTCAGGGTTACCGAAACCTTCCGGCGCCCGAAGAGGTTCAGAGCGAATGGACGCCTGATCAGGAAAAGGCCTTGGGCGAAGTCATATCGATTGATCACGTGAGACGGATCTGGATTGGCTCGCTGGAAATCACGGAATTGATCCGCCGCCAACTTGAGGAGCATGTCTCCTCGATCGCTGCGGCGCAATTCAGTCGGCCCTCTTCGGTCGAGGCCGAGGCCGCAGGTGCGCCCGTGAGCGTGTCAAGTCCGTTCGGCGGAGGGGAACGCCAGCGCAGTTTTTGGTTCAACGTCAACGCGGAGCTGATCATTTACGGCGCGACGGAGCCGGATGCGAACGTCACCATCGGTGATCGCCCAATCAAGCTGCGCCCCGACGGCTCATTCAGCTTCCGCTTCGCGCTGCCCGACGGGCTTTATTCCTTGCCGGCGGTGGCGCACGCGGCCGACGGAATGGAGACGCGCCGTGCATTCCTTGAATTCAGTCGTGTGACGTCTTACGACGGAGAAGTAGGCGCGCATGCGCAGGACCAGAACCTAAAGCCGCCGCTGGTCAGCACGGTGGCATGAGGTGGCGCGAGGCGGGTCTGAGCAGCCGTTTTTTGTTGTGACGCATGTTAAGCCCCTACGCCAAAGCCGCATTGTTCGTCATCCGGTTGATTGCGTGCGGTTTGATCATTTTGGGCTTTGGGCTTTGCTCCAGTGATTTGTATTTGTACTTATCGCATCGTCCCATCTCGCAGCCGGCCTTGCTGGCGCTCAAAGCGTCGCCCGCGCTGGCCGGCGTGGTGCTCTTCGCGAAAGCCCGGGCCATGGCTATTCAACTGACAAAGAATTTGGATTGATGTACGTATGATCAACACTCCCGCATGCAAGGCCATTTCGCCCTGATTCTACACGCGCATTTGCCGTTTGTCCGCCATCCGGAACATGAGAAGTTCCTGGAGGAAAACTGGCTCTTCGAGGCCATCACGGAGACCTACCTGCCGCTCATCCAGATCATGGAGAGCTGGCAGAACGACGGCATGCAAACGCGCCTGACCATCTGCCTTTCGCCGCCGCTGTGCGCGATGTTGCTGGACCCGATGTTGCAGGATCGCTACGTCCGGCACCTGGATGGATTGATCGAGTTGGCGGATAGCGAGATTCATCGCACGCATTGGGACGCCGCCTTTCGCGAACTGGCCTGGATGTACCACCATCGGTTCACTGGGCTGCGCGAGACCTATTTTGACTATGAACGGAATCTGGTCGGCGCCTTCCGACGTTTTCAAGACGACGGGTTGCTGGAAATCGCCACCTGCGCGGCCACGCACGCGTTGCTGCCTTTGCTGGCCAGCGATCCGCCCTCCTTGCGCGCACAGATCATGGTGGCGCGCGATTATCATCACGCTTGTTTTGGCCGCGATCCACGCGGTATTTGGCTACCTGAGTGCGCCTTTGAGGAGGGGATTCTGGAAGTGCTACAGGAAGCTAACATCCGCTGGTTTGTAACCGAAACGCACGGTCTTTTGCATGCCCAGCCACGTCCGCGCTACGGAGTGTTTGCGCCCGTTTTCACCCCCAACGGCGTGGCCGCCTTCGGGCGGGATTTTGAATCCGCCCACCAGGTCTGGAGCAAGCAACAAGGCTACCCAGGTGACTTCCGTTACCGTGATTTTTACCGAGACATCGGATTCGATCTTGACCTCGATTACGTCAAACCTTATTTGCCCGCGACCGACGCGCACGGTTTCACGGGCATCAAATATCATCGCATCACCGGGCCGACGTTGGACAAGCAGGTCTATGACCGCGCCGCTGCCCTGCACGCAGCCGATGAACACGCGAGCCATTTCCTGCGGGTGCGCGTGGAGCAATTCAAAAAATTGGGCGCGATCATGGACCGGCCGCCGGTCGTCGTCTCGCCTTATGACGCCGAGCTGTTCGGCCATTGGTGGTACGAAGGGCCCGAATTCTTGAATCTGTTCTTGCGCAAGGCCTATTACGATCAGCAGGCCTTCACCTTCATCACGCCCGGCGAATATTTGCAGCGCTATCCGACACACCAAGTCGCCACTCCCGCAGCTTCGAGTTGGGGCGAGGAAGGTTATTGGCGCGTCTGGCTGAACGAATCCAACGCATGGATATATCCGCATCTGCGCGTGGGCCAAGCGCGCATGACCGAACTAGCCGAGCGCTTTGCCTGCGCCAAAGGAGTGACCGAGCGCGCCCTCCGTCAGGCCGCGCGTGAATTGCTCCTGGCCCAATCCAGCGACTGGCCGTTCATCCTGCGCACCGGGACCAGTCCCGATTACGCAGCCGGCCGCGTCAAGGATCATCTGGCGCGTTTCCTGGAGCTGCACCGGCAATTGACAACCAGCGAAATTGATGAGTCGTGGCTGGCGCAAATCGAGCAGGCGGACAACATTTTTCCGAACGTTGATTGGCGGTATTGGGCAAGGCGGTTACCGGAGACAGTGTCGGACTGATGGCTTGATTTTTGGGCACTGACAAAGTAGCTTTGAGGCGCAGCATGGCTAACTTGTGAAGGCAAAAACGAAAGTAGTAATTTGCGCCATCGGCTTGTCGATGATGATCACGAGTTGCGCCTATTTTCGTCCGCCAAACCAAGACCAGGCGTATGCGGAAATGCAACGGAAAGAAAAAGAAGGCCCAATTCCACCAGGCGAGCAGGCTTGGGCGAATTTAATTTCTAACGTTTGGATGGGTGTGGGTAACGGGTTGGCGAGCGCCCGGCATTAGTGCAATTCGTTTTGGTTTTTAAGCTGCACCGCCACGTCGGATTCCCTCTGCTTGACCTAATCCTCTGGGCGTGATAAGTGGCCGATGGATGAATTCACTGATCAAAGCCCTGCTGTTAGGCGCGTGCGGATTTTTGTTTGCGACAGGAGCATTGCGCGCGGCGGATTTCGCTTTCGGGGCAGATCTGTCGTTCTTGAAGCAGGCTGAGGATGGCGGCAAAGTTTTCAAGGATGGAACCAACGCCACGCCCGGCCTCCAAATTTTTCGCAACCACGGCTATAACTGGATTCGCCTCCGCATCTTCGTCGAACCGGTCGGTGAACGCCTGCCCAACGATCTCAAGTACACGTTGGCCATGGCGCAGGCGGCGAAAAAGTTGGGCTACAAGTTTCTGCTCGATTTTCATTACGCCACTTCGTGGGCCGATCCCGGCAAACAGCCGACCCCGAAACAATGGGCGTCGATGTCTCACGCGGAGCGAGTCGAGGCCGTCTTTGCTTACACGCGCGATACCATTGCGGCTTTTCGTGACGGCGGCGCGTTGCCGGACATGGTGCAAATTGGCAACGAAGTTTCCAATGGCATGTTGTGGCCGGATGGGCAATTGCCCGATAACTGGGACCATTTCGCCGCCTACACTTATGCCGGTATCAATGGTGTTGACGCCGGTCGCGGCAACGGCCCTCGTCCCAAAATCATGATCCACGTCGATTACGGCGGCTCGATGAAAAAGACCAAGTGGTTCTTTGACAAGTTGAATTCTTACGACATTCCCTACGATGTCATTGGCTTTTCCTACTACCCGCGCTGGCAAGGCACGCTGATGGACTTGCGCGAAACGCTGGCCTTCGCCGCCAATGAATACGGCAAGGACGTCATCGTGGTGGAGACGGGTTACAACTGGAGACCGATTCCCGCGACGAGCGATCGCCCTCAACCCTTCCCGATCACGCCCGAAGGCCAGCGCGATTTCCTGGACGAGGTGACGCGCATCGTGATGGACGTGCCGGG
>DASYNM010000589.1:0-7763 GCA_036008545.1 Verrucomicrobiia bacterium | reverse complement strand
GCTTATGCAAGTCGTTGATTTCCATGAAAGTTTCAGATAATCCTTGCATGGCTTGGTGCTTGGGGAGCGCGACCGTCCATGTCGCGCCGAAGCACAGCAGAGGCGGATCGGTCGCTGCGGAATGCGTCTCGCGCCCGCTGTCGCTTCGGAGTTGGATTCACGTTGTGAGCCACCGATCAAGCCAAAAACAGAATATGCGGTGTGAGCTGAAGACGAAAGACCCCAAAAATGGGTTTCGACGCCCAAAACCACTGTCACCAATCGCTTTTATTTCCAAACAAAACCCGGTCGTTAAAAGAGCTGCTCTTGCAGGGATTTCCTAATCAGTGGTTCGGCGAATGCGAGAAGCTTCTCCTCGGCTTTGAGTGACGTTGTGGCGACTGTGCGTCGCCTGGAAGACGCGCGCGGCTTGGCTCTTAATTCAGGAGCTAGCAGCGTCTTCGCTAATTTCAATAATCTAAAGTCTCGTCCGGCAGCGTCCTGCATTAAACCGCATCGGTACAAGATTCTTTTGGCACGTCCGGGACTTCAGGGAGCGACTCTCCTTCGACTAACAGATCCGCCCGGATGGCACCGGAAAACTTGTATTATTGGTATCAGTTCGTAAATCTGTATCTGTATATTTTGCGAGGTCGTTGAGGCATTTGCCCGGGTGGAGCTGGTAGAGCGGGTTTGCGCAATGGAGCGCTGTGCGCCAGGTCATTTTGAAACGCTTGGTTTGTTCATCCGTTCCTGCTTTAATTCAATCAAATATTATGAAGAAACATCTGCGATGCGCCTCATTCTTGTGTTTGCTGGCGAGCCATTATATCGCCGCCAGCTTTGCTGAAGACGTACCGCCAGCAAGTCCGGAAGTGACGGCGGCCATGCAGCCCTACCTGGACAGCTATAAGCTGGCGGGCATCATTGCCATTATTGCCGACAAGACCGGAAAGGTTCATTACAAGAATCTCCTCGGCTATGCCGATGTCGAGGCGAAGAAACCGATCAGCGAAGACAATGTGTTTTGGATCGCTTCCATGACCAAAATGTTCGTCGGCGCATCCATCATGATGCTGGTGGATGAAGGCAAAGTCAGCCTGGACGATCCTGTCACCAATTATATTCCGCAACTGGCGAAATGGATGGTCGTGGAAGAAAAGGATGAGAATCACGTTCTGCTGAAGCGTTTGGTTCGTTCCGTGACGATCCGGCATTTGCTGAGCCATACCAGCGGCCTGACCGGAATGTCGGAGCTTCAGCAAGTGACGGGCGCGGACAGCACGCCGTTGAAGGCCCGCGCCTTGAGTTCCGTCACCGGCCCGCTCCAATGGCAGCCCGGCGACAAATACGCCTATGGCAACCAAGGCATGAACATCGCCGCGCGCATTGTTGAAATCGTCAGCGGCATGCCTTACGAGCAGTTTTTGCAAAAGCGTTTTTTTGATCCATTAGAAATGACCGAGACAACTTTTTGGCCCAGTGATGCGCAGGTTGCGCGGTTGGCCGGTGCTTACGGCCCAAGTAAGAGCAAGGACGGCTACGCCAGAGGCGGCATTAACTTTCTGACGAAGCCGTTCCATGACCGCGTTCACCGTTTCCCCGAAGCCGCTGGCGGTTTGTTTTCCACCACGCACGACGTTTTCCGCTATGGCCTCATGCTGGCCAACGACGGGGAATTGGACGGCAAGCGTTACCTTTCCCACGCGGCCATGGAGGAATTGCGAAAGAAGCAGACCGGCGCAACCGGCGTGAGTTACAGCCTGGGTTACCATTTGCGAAACGGCATGTTCGGCCACGACGGCGCCTACGGCACCGATTTGTCCGTCAACCCCGCCAACGGCATGGTGGCCATTTTCATGGTCCAATGCACGGGTGGCGACCAATGGGCCGCGCGCGACTTGTTTCTCAAGACAGCCACCCAAGTCTATCAAAAATAAGGCGGTGAATTCGCTGACGAGAAAATTGAAGCTAACGTCTTAGGACAATTCAATTTTCACCAAGCGGAATCATCACTTTTGAGGATGCAAGCAGTCATGAACCAATGCACTGAACCCTTAAATACACAAGCTGACATGTCGTAACAGGCATGCCGAAGTCTTCATCGCTCCGCCAGTTTGGTTACTTCGACCAATAAGACGCGTTCAAGTTCCGTTGCGTCCGTTGGCCAAATACCGTGATATCGAGAATACGCCCGCTCGGCCTGGTAGTTTGTTGGTTCGTACTTGACGTAAGTAATCCGGGTAATCGGTTTGGTATTCTTCAGTCCAAAGCCATCTTGGAATGCAACCTGGATCGGTCTTTTTGATTGGAAAGTTTCTATTGCTCTTGAAGCTCGTCTTTAACGTATTGCTAGCGCCAACTTTTTGGCCAAGTTGTCGGAAGCGTCACCAACCAAAATATCATAGGCGCCCGGTTCGACCACGTATTTCTTGGTAGCTGCATCCCAATAACGAAACCGCTCGATTGGGATTTCAACTGATACGGTCGCCGTCTTGCCGACTGCAAGGCCGACACGGGCGAAGCCGCACAAAGCCAGTTGTGCCTGCGGCTGCGAGGACTTCCGGTGCCGATAATAAACTTGCACTACTTCATCGCCGTCCCGCTTGCCCGTGTTTTTCACGTTCACCGAAAGCGTGACCGACTCGCCTCCGCTCACTTCGGAGCGGTCGAGTTTCGCGCGGCTATATTTGAACTTTGTGTAACTCAAGCCGTGGCCGAAGGCGAACAGCGGTTTGCCGGTGAAATAGCGATAAGTGCGATTGCTCATGCTGTAGTCCGAGAAAGGCGGCAAGTCGGCTGTGGATCGGTAAAACGTCACCGGAAGACGGCCGGCGGGATTCGTGTCGCCAAAAAGCGCCTCCGCTACCGCGCGCCCGCCCTGTTCACCGGGATACCACGCCTGCAGAACGGCCGGCAGATGTTCGGCGGCCCAAACCAAGGCCACTGCGCTGCCGCTACAGTTCACGCACACCACTGGCTTGCCGGTCGCATATAGAGCCTGGAGCAATTCGACCTGAATCGAAGGCAACGCGATATCGGTGCGGTCGCCGCCGCTAAACCCGATGTAGTTGACCCGCATCTCTTCGCCCTCAAGCTGAGGGTTCAGCCCGCCCACGTAGATGACGACATCGGCGGAGGAAGCAGCCTGGACCGCGCCGCTGAACGCGTTCTCCTCCGTGGTGTTCGTGCGTTGATTCTTCCGCACGGCCAGCGGACAGCCCGGGTCGTAGACCACTTCGACACCTGGTCCGGCGGCAGACTTGATCCCGTCAAGTATGGTGACGGGTCGGGCGGGCGTTCCGCTGTAGTTGCCCAACAATATGCTCAATGAGTTTGCGTTCGTGCCAATCACCGCGATGCGTTTAATCCTGGCACGGTTGAGAGGCAGCAGGCCATCGTTTTTCAGCAACACGATGGACTCGCGCGCCGCGCGCAACGACAACGCCTCGTGTTCGGCCGTGTCATTTTCGCTGAAAGGAATCCGAGCATAGGCCACTTGTTCGGGCGGATCGAACAGCCCCAGTCGAAAACGCGCTTCCAAGGCGCGCCCCAGGGAAACATCCATTTCCTGTTCCGTAATCAGCCCTTGCCTCACGGCTTTGATGAGCGCCCTGTAATCATCGCCGCAGCACAAATCGCAGCCGGCCTTGACCGCCCGGGCGGCGCCTTCCTCGGCGGTGGCGACTTTTTTATGATTGGCGTAAATGTCATGGATCGCGCCGCAATCGGAAACGACGTGGCCTTGGAAGCCCCATTGCTGGCGCAGAATGTCGCTTAGCAACAGGGTGCTTGAAGTGGCGGGCTCGCCATAAACGCTGTTGTAGGCACCCATGACGATACCAACCTTGCCTTCGCGCACGGCGGCTTCGAATTGGGGCAAATAAGTTTCATGGAAATCACGCTCGGGAACCTCGGCGTCGAACGTGTGTCGCGTGGACTCCGGACCGCTGTGAACCGCGAAGTGCTTTGCGCACGCCATCGCTTTGATGTATTTCGGATCGTCGCCCTGCAAACCACGAATGAATGCGACCGCCATGCGCGAAGTCAGGAACGGGTCTTCGCCATAAGTTTCCTGGCCGCGTCCCCATCGCGGGTCGCGAAAGATGTTGATGTTCGGAGTCCAAAAAGTAAGCCCAAAATACTTGGCGCTGTCGCCTTCATGCAGCCGCGCATATTCATTGTGCTTGGCGCGGGCTTCGGTGGCGATGGTGTCGGCGATGTTATGCAGCAACGGCGCGTCCCAGGTCGCCGCCAGGCCGATGGCTTGCGGAAAAACCGTGGCGACACCGGAGCGAGCCACGCCGTGGAGGCATTCGTTCCAATAGTTATAGGCGGGCAAACCGATGCGAGGAATCGCCGGAGCCGTATTGTGCATCTCCGCAGCTTTCTCGGCTAGCGACATGCGCCGGACCAAATCCTTTACGCGCGTCTCGAGTGGCTGAGCCGAATCTTTCCATAACACGGGACCCTCCACCATCGGCGGCGTTATGGCCGCCGAGTCGCCGCTGGTGATTAAATCGGCGGCTTTCATTGAAATGATGGACGTGCCGCCGGCATCCCAAACTTCAAAGGTGTTCAGCTTGGCGTCGCCGCGCCGCGCGATAAAGCGGACGCTCAACGGCCCATGCACTGCGTCTCCGGGATGCTCGATTTGAGCGCGCACTCGGAAGACCTTATTCATCCCGCCCGCCGCCGCCACAATGTCGAGATTCGTCGCAATCACCTGGTCGCCGGAAGCAATGTCAAACATGCGCTGGCCTGGACTACCGTTTTGGAGTTCCACCAAGCCGATCTCCACGGTGTACTTTCCGGCTTCAAGATCGGGAACGGTGACGGTGAAGCTGTGGCCGTGGATGTCATCACGGAAGGCCGCCTCGTTTCCAGGGGCGTTCTCGATTAAGAAAGTGTCGCTCGTGCCATGATCAAACTGGCCGGTGACAACGATCTTCCTGTCGCAAGCCGCACAGAACTCGTCAGCGGCGAAAACCGTCGAGGAAAACCAACCGCCGGCTGCTGTGACGACGGCTATGGCTGCGAGAATCTTGAGTTTGTTCATAACAGGACGTTAATGGCATCATGGAAAATGGCGACTTAATTTTCCCGCGATGGGTCGAAGGAAGATGATGAAGCTGACGTATCTCACGATGGAATGCTCCGAGGATTTTACGAAGTGAACGGGTCAAAAGCCATCCCCGAAATCGGGGATAAAGCGGCAAATGGGGATTGAATCCGAGATGCGGACAATTCCGGCTAGTAGAAGGCTTGATCCCTCAGGAAGATGGCAGAAAGCATCGATGAATCGCAGTTCAAAGTTGCCATTAACTCGCCCAAATGATATAAACGCCAGTATGTTCACTCGGATCGCGGCTCAACCATCTGCTATCTTGACTCTTCTAGTCGCGATGAGTGTAGGGGAGGTGTCAGCGTACGCCGCGCCGGACTTAAATCCGCCGGCAATTCAAGGCGTGCAGGTGGATAATCGACCATTGCCCTGGCGGCTCGGGAAGGAATTGAATCTGGGTTCGTTTCCAAGAAATATCATTTTCAACATTGGGCCCGAATCCAATTCCAGCCAGAAGTTTATCCGTCTTCGCAGCACGCTGGAAGGAATTGACAAGCAATGGCAGGATGGCGGCGGCACGATGTTTGTCGCAATCCGCTTTTTCAATGGGTCGGGAGATTTGGTGGCGGAGAAGTCTTTCGAGGCTCATGGACAAAGCGCGGGTTGGGATGGCACGTTGGAGAGTTCCACTTTCACGCATCGGCGCGAAACGTTCTCCGCTCCTCTGGACGCCTCGAAATTATGGGTCGTTCTTTCCTCTGCGGGCGGGCCGACCTCGGTAGGCACTTATATAATTGACAATCTGATTGTATCCAGGCTCTCCAAGAGCAACGGTCCGGAGGAAATTTTGCTGCGTTCTCCATCGCCCCAAGCATTGGCCAAGATGACTTCTCTCAACCAAACCCCTGAAGGATGGGAGCGCAACGGCACTCGACCGAGCATGGCGAAGATTGTTGAAATTGGGCAGAATCCCAAGAAAAGAGTCCTGGCCGTGATGGACGATGATCCTATGAGTCATGCGGAATGGTCCAACAACAGAGAGGTTGCAGCGGCCGTGGCTCCCGATGACAATCTGTTGTTAGAATGGGACGAAATGCACAGCATCGGCATAAGCGGCGCTCGAACCGCGTTCTATGAGAGCCTTCCGCCGGGCACCTACAAATTTCGGGTGGAGGAGGTATCCATATTGGGAAAGCCAACCGGCCTCGAAGCAACGCTGGACGTTCGCGTGCCGCTCCCTTATTGGCAAGCGCCTTGGTTCTGGGCCGTGGTCGCAGTTTTGACCATGGCTACTTCGGCCCTAAGTGTCCGGTCTCTGGCCCGGCACAAGATGAGGCAGGCAATGCTCCACCTTGAACAGCAGCGCGCATTGGAGCGGGAGCGCCTGCGGATCGCCCAGGACATTCACGATGATCTTGGGGCGCGTGTGACGGAAATCTCGCTGTTGAGCGGCATGGCCCAAAACACGATCGGATTCTCGGAACAAGCTCGCGCGGAGTTCAGTCGTATCTCCCTTAAGTCCCGAGACCTTGTCGCAGCGCTTTACGAAACGGTCTGGGCCGTGAATCCCGAGAATGACAATCTCGAGGCGGTCGGAAATTATCTGCGCCAGAGGATCAACAACCAATGCACCCAGGCTCAGTTGCGCTGCCGTCTGCATATATCGCAATTGCCGCGCAATATCGAAATCTCCAGCCGCATCCGGCACAATATCAGCATGGCGGCAAGGGAGGCCATGCACAACGTGATCAAACACGCCAACGCGTCGCAAGTGACCGTTCACATTTCCTTTGCCGAAATGCTGCTCACCGTGTCCATCCAGGACGATGGCTGCGGCTTTGACATTTCGACTCATCCCACAGGTCATGGATTGGTCAACATGAAGCGACGTTTGCAGGATATTGGCGGAAGCTGCCTCATCGATAGCTCGCCGCCGACAGGCACGACGGTGCAATTTCGATTGCAGTTGCGACCATCCGATGAAGATTTGCACCAGAACCAATCCGCGAACCAGGCCGCAATATCAAAGCCTTGGTAGCCCAGGAAAGATTAATTAACTATGACAAAATCAGTGGTAGTGGTGGAGGACGACAGGGGTTTGCGAGAGCAGATTGTGGCGATCCTACGCACCGCTCCGGACATCAAATGCATTGGAGCTTACGCCACGGGGGAGGAAGCGCTGGCGAAAATCCCCGCGCAAAATCCGGACGTGGTCCTGATGGACATCAGGCTGCCGGGAATGTCCGGCATAGAATGCGTGGGGCAACTTAAAAAGCTGAATTCGGCGCCGCAGATTATCATGGTTACCGTCTATGAAGACACGGACCGTATCTTCAAAGCGCTGAAAGCCGGAGCCAATGGCTACCTGGTCAAATCGAGTCCGCCCGATGAACTGCTGGATGCAGTGCGCGACGTCGATACGGGCGGCGCTCCCATGTCCAGCCACATCGCGTGCAAAGTCGTTGAGCATTTCCATGTCCAGGAACCGGATGATCACGAAAAGAACAATATTTCACAACGCGAGCAACAAGTATTAACGCTTTTGGCTTCGGGTTTTATCTACAAGGAGATTGGGGATCAACTGGGAATCGGCGTGGAAACGGTTCGTTCGCACGTAAAAAACATTTGCCAAAAAATGCACGTGCGCAATCGAGTAGAAGCCGTTGCCAAGCACCAGGCGAGAATTAATTAGGTCTTTTGCTGGTGTCCTCGGAGCGGT
>DASYNM010000588.1:0-3487 GCA_036008545.1 Verrucomicrobiia bacterium | reverse complement strand
CGAGGAAACGCGCCGCGCGCTCGATAAACTCGGCATGGTGGGGGTAACGGCGGGCACCGTGGTCCTCGGAAAGAGCATCGCCGATCCGGCCTTCGACGAATTTTTCGCGGAGCTCAATCGCCGCAAAGCCGTTCTCTTCATTCATCCGATCGGCGGCAGCCTCGAATCGCCACTGATCGAGTCCACCAACCTGGTATGGCCGGTTGGCGCGCCGCTCGAAGACACGGTGTGCCTGCTGCAATTCATGCAGGCCAATTTTCCATCGCGCTTTCCGGACATTAAAATCATCATTCCGCACCTCGGCGGATTCGCTCCTTTTCTCGCGGCCCGGTTCGACCAATTGAAGGATCATTTCCTGCCGGACTCAGCGATGGCGCCCAGCGTCCAGGCAAAATATTTCTGGTATGACACCGTGAACGGCAATCCGTCGGCGCTTCGATGCACAAAGGAAACTCTCGGCGCGGATCACCTCTTGTTCGGAACGGATTATCCCTTCTGGCGCGACGACGCATTCAAACTGTGCGTGGATTACATCGGCGAATCCGGACTGCCCGCGAGTGAGGTGGAAAATATCCTGGGAGGGAATGGCCAACGATTGCTCGGTTTGTGAGATCGTTAGCCCGTATTCCTCGGCGCGATACTGACCGGTAGAACGCAACCCACCTTCTCAACAAAGGACGCCGATTTTCGTGGTGCCGGCGTCCTGCCGGCGATTTTTCAAATCTGCACATATTGCAAAGACGCCGGCGGGACGCCGGCGCCACAACCCATTACACGCCAAGCTCATCACAAGGTATGCCAGTATGATTCTCGACCAATACCTGTGCGTTGACTGTAGGGGCACGACATGTCGTGCCCCTACATCTGCCACATCGCCAACGTGCACCGACATTTGTTGATTCAGGTTAGTGAGTGAGTTGAAGCAAAGGCTGGGTGGCGACGCGCCTCATGATTTCCGCGCAGATTTGATCGAGCGGCAGGATTTTTTCAGCCAACCCGGCGCGCGCTACAAAGCCCGGCATGCCCCAGACGACGCTGCTCGCTTCGTCCTGGACGATCACTGGGGCGCCAGCCGCCGATAGCGCTTCGCACCCTTTCAATCCGTCCTGTCCCATGCCGGTCAGAATCACGCCGAGGGAACTCGCGCCGTAGACGGCGGCAACCGATCGGAAGAGCACGTCCACCGACGGCCGGCAGAAATTCTCCCGTGGCCCTTGATGCGTGTGCAAGCGCACGCGGTGATCTTCCTCTTGCACGACCATGTGATAATCCCCGGGCGCGATCCAAACGCAAGAGGGGCCAAGCAAATCACCGGGCTGGCACTCCCGCACCGGCAACGCGCATTTGGTTGCAAGGCGCTTGGCCAGGAGCGTCGTGAAGATAGCCGGCATGTGCTGCGCGATGACCACGGGCAAGGGAAAATTCGCCGGGAAAGAAGGCAAGAGTTTGGCAAGCGCATCGGGACCGCCTGTGGAGACTCCGATGGCAATAATTTTGAGCTGGGTTGAACGTACGGGAGCGGAATGAAATCGAATCTCGTGGCGCGGAGCTTGGGCGATTGGACTTGGGACGCGGGGCACCGGAATCTGGACGCGTGCAGAAAAATGGCATAACGCTTTGATTTTGGGAACGAGGTCGCGCTGAATCGCCTCCGACGTGGCGGCCATGTTCTGGTTGCTAGGTTTCGCAAGGTAGTCCGAGGCGCCGAGCGCGAGGGCATCAAGGGTTGCTTCCGCCCCACGTTCCGTGAGCGTGCTGAACATAATGATTGGTACATGCGGAAGAATCTTGCGAATTCCGGGAATGGTTTCCAGGCCATTCATTTCCGGCATTTCGATATCCAGCAAAATGATGTCCGGTCGCAGCGTCTGGAGCTTGGCCAGCGCCAAACGGCCATTGCTGGCCCATCCGGCGATGGCAAGATCAGGATCGCTCGAAAGCACATTGATCAGTACCTTCCTCACAACCAGGGAATCGTCAACGATCATGATTTGAATCTGCGGCATTGTTGTCTATTCCAGCTTGGCCCCCGCACTTTGAAACTCTGGCGCAACGTAGGCAGGCGCACCCTCGTGCAGCAAGCCAGTGGCAACGTTTTTGGCCCCTTACGCGGCGCGTTGTCTGCCGCGCCCGTTGGCAGGGCCATCGCCGCTGATCCGGAACTGTTCGACCAAGCCACGCAATTGCGTCGACATCTGTGCCAGCGCCTGCGCCGCCTTCATCGATTCGTGCGCGCTCGAAGACGTGCCTTGCGCCGCCTGGGAAACTCCCGCGATGTTCTGCGTGATCTCACTCGAACCCTTCGCGGCTTCGGTGACGTTTCGCGACATTTCGTTGGTGGTCGCGCTTTGTTCCTCGACGGCGGTCGCGATGGTGCTGGAAATGTCGCTGATCTGATTGATGACGGCGCCAATGGTCGCGATGGCGTCGACCGCTCCCTTGGTATCGGATTGGATCGCCGCGATTTTCTGGCTGATATCTTCTGTGGCCTTGGCGGTCTGCTTGGCCAGTTCCTTGACTTCGTTGGCGACGACGGCGAAGCCCTTGCCCGCTTCTCCGGCGCGGGCCGCTTCGATCGTGGCGTTCAAGGCAAGCAAGTTGGTTTGCTGCGCGATGGAGGTGATGACCTTGATGACCTGGCCGATTTCCGCGCTGGAGACACCCAGCTTGGAGATAGTCGCGTTGGTGGTCTCCGCTGTCTTGACGGCCTCACTGGAAACGCGGGCGGACTCGGTAGCGTTCTTGGCGATGTCCGCAATGGTGGAGCTCATTTCCTCTGCGCCCGTGGCGACGGTCTGGAGGTTGCGGTTGACCTGATCGGTGGCGTTGGAAACGACGTTGGCCTGCGCGGAGGTTTCTTCGGAATTGGAAGTGATCTGCTGGCTGACGGCGGAAAATTCCTCGCTGGCGTTCGCCACCTGCTGCGCGTTTTCTGCAACTGCGACAATCATTTTCACAAGACTGGCTTGCATCTTGTTCATGGCAGTGGCCAAGGCACCCAGTTCGTCGTTGCTGTTTACTTTGACTTCTTCGCCTGTCAGGTCGCCTGAGGCGATGGCCTCTGCCTTAGTCAGGACAGCGGAAGTAGCCGAGGAGATGCTACGGCCCATATAGGTGGCCACGCTGATGCCGATTCCGAGCCCCAGCAAAGCAGAAATCAGCATGGTCCAGTTCATCGAAGTATTTGCCGAAGCCTGCTCCTCTTTGTTCTTCTCAGACAGTGCGGTAAAAGAGGCGGCCATCTCTCCAAGGACTGCCTTAAGAGGGTCGTTTACGCTTGTGGCTTTATCGGCATAATCGTTCCCCGCTTTGACGACAGACTCGGAACTCGCGCCGATTGCAAGATCCATTGAGGCTTCCTGGGCCTCCCGGAGTTTCGGAAACACTTCTTTAGCTTTTGCCCAGCGGTCGCGGTTTTCTTGAGCAGGCCACTTCGGCGCCAACCCGTCCAGCAGGGCAACGTCATTCTTGATATCGTCCCAAGTCA